>CAJWWH010000010.1 GCA_913048545.1 uncultured Opitutia bacterium
TATCGAAATAAACTTTTTTCTTACTTTGAGGGGACATCGCATAAACCCCCGGTGCACCATGAAGATGGGGAACCGCATGAGGGACCTCAATCGTCCAGGCATCCGGTTCATCCGAAGATTTTATCCATGCTTTTGCACGGATCATTCCTGTCCCGTCTTTTAAAATATCCACCCGGGTTTTTAATTTATACCATATATTGGTTTTAAAAGAGAATGGAACCGAGTGTCGAAAACGGTCGTAATTGGAGATAACTTCTAATTTTTGACTATTTCCAATAAGTGCAAATATGTAGCGCTGATTAATAAGTCCGATATTTGATTTTGTCCGGCGGTCACCATCTGTCATTACATCCGCTTCAGCAGTGTAATTACTCATATCCTTATGGCCGACAAAATTGATGGCTCTTTGAAATAAAACCCGGTCCAAGGTGTTGCCCGCAACCAGGTTACCTTGAAAATTTTGGACCTGCCAACGCATTCTTGCTCCCAGCCAGGAAAGTGGAGCATAAGAAAATGGAATGTCATCCGAGCTTTTTTGAGTGAGTGAAAATCCTTCTTCAAAATTTTCAAGATAAGGTAAATCCTGTAAAATGCGCCCCCGGGTAATACCGAATATCCCCTCTTTACTAACGCGTAGAGCACCGGCGGAAAGTCTGGCATCCAGTTCCGCAACTAAGATTCCATCCGAAGAGATTTCCGCATCCACTTCTGACTGTACTTTTGCGGTCGGTGGAATCCATTTTTCCCAGCTTAACCCCTCTTTTACTTCTTCAATCCTCCGGCCATTCTTATCCAGTGAAAAAACCTTAAAAGCCAATGAATTCCCAGATTTAAGAGAAAATTCTGCAGGAACGACCTGTAATGAAACCGCTTGATTGCTGGAAGATGGATTCATTGTTTGCTGAGAAACAAATGCGGGGGCAACCTGATCAGAACCGAAACAATAAAGTCTTTTCTTTGATTGAACGAAGACCCTGCCATGGGCAACCGAAGGAGCAGCAAGGCAAGACCCCTCCAGCTGTACCTGACTGATAATCTCACCCTCATTCCCCTTATCTTTAACGACTGAGACCTTACCGTCAAACATGGGCACATAAAGCTTTCCGTCCGCCCATATCGGGGAAGCATGTACTTGGTCGGGTGCCAATTTCAGCGTCCAAATTTCTTCGCCATTTTCCGCATCCGAGCAAATCAACTCACCGCGCTTAATCGTAGTGTACAATCGATTGTCTTTGTAAACCGGTGTACTCGTGAATGCCTCCATGGCATTATTTCTCCACACCTCACTTTCCCTGTCTAGTATGATAATCTCCTCACCCAGAGAGGGAAGGCTGGTCGGCTTCTGGATAGCAACCATCCGGCCTATTGTCGAAGAATCAGTATTTTCTTTTCCATGAACCGCAATGATTGTATCTTTATGAATTACAACACCGGAGTTAACGCCACCGTAAGACATCTGAAACCGCCATAGTGGCTGTCCCGTGCGGGCATCGATACAGACTACATGACCACACCCAGTACCACTGTAAAAAACTCTTCTTCCACTTGGAAGGTCTTCAAATGTTAACGGTGAAAACGAACTGTCCTTGGGTGTGATACCCGGGGTGGAACTCCACACCAAGTCTCCCGTGTCCTTGTCAAAGGCATAAAATCGGTCACGAGCGGGGCCTTGTTTTCCCCAGTTTGCGGTAATTGCATGGATAATTACCAAATTTCCATCCACGCAAGGACCCCCAGTTCGTCCGTTAGGAAAGGTTAATCTTGCCAATTCCTCCATCAGAGAGCGTTCCCACAATTTGTTACCTTCTGAATCATAACCGATCAATAATCCTGGACTGGTTTGAAAATATACATTTCCACTAGCCGGGTCTACACAGGGTGCACCTACTCCATACCGGTTATAAACGATATCACTGATAAAATCACTGTGCGTCCGTTCCCAAAGTACATTTCCGGATGCAGCGTCAAAACAAACCAGCGCTTCCTGTAATTCATCTTCCACTCCATAATAGCCAAACTGATAGGCTCTTCCGCCTGCAATTACCGGCACACCACCACCTTGTATTTCATGGGTCCACAAAAGAGATTCTTTTTCAAGGCTTAGTAAACCTGGCAGATTGGATTGCTTAGACACGCCGGTTCCATCCGGTCCTCTCCAGAAAAGCCAATCTTTTTCAACAGTGCTTAATTTTGTATCTTCTTCCGTAACATTATTGGAAGATTTTTTTAATGTACAACAGGACTGAAAAGCGACAAGTAAGCAAACGATAATTATTCGGTAATTCATAGGTGGGTGCAGTTTGTGATGGAATTTTTATCAATTTAGTACTTGTATGTAGTATATTGTCAAATGCCGAAGTTAAAAAGTCATCATTTATCCATGGGAACAGACCGCGTCAAAACGCGGTCTAAAAATCTGCCGCCCTTACTTCGGGAATGCTGGAACAAATTGAACCGTGCATTCATGCACAGGGTCAAAATTATTGGCCTGACTCCCGATCAGTACATTGCACTCCGATGGATTCACGCATTTCCAAAAGGTGAAATTTCTCAAACTAAACTGGCTGATTTGATGTCCACTGATTCAAATAATATTGCCGGATTAATGAGGAGAATGGAAAAATTGAAATTGATTTGGAGGGAAACAAATTCAACGGATAAAAGAAAGAAGAACATTTTCGCAACTTTGTTCGGCACCTCGCAGTTTACAAAAGGGAAATCGATCGCGGAAAATTTGGAAAATGAGGTATTATCATGTCTAAACCCAAAAGAAAAAACTCATTTCCTGTCTTTATTGAGTCAACTGGCAGAAGAAATCAATTCCCAGAGAAAAGAACTAAGTCGTTAAAAGTTCATCACTCAGCCATTTCCAAGCAAACCCAGTCACCCTTTGAATTACGGCAGTGTAATTTTCCATTCATGTATGTGGGGGGAGTCCAATTATTCTTTCCTGACAATACCTGAAAACGAGCGAGTTCCTTAAATGCTGAGGGATTGGCGTCCGCGAGACATAATTCTCCACGATCGCTCAGGATAACCAGAGTTTCTTTGACCAGAAGTATCGTTCCCAATCCAAAACCTTTCTGACTCCATTTTTCCCGCCCATTATTCAGATCCATGCAAAATAATTTGGACTGCTCAGAGCGGGCACCCGCCTGCCCGTGAATTCCGTAACAATATTGCCCCTTTCTGACCAAACTTGCCATTTGGCAAGAATAGGACTCCGACTCCCACACCGAGGAGGGAACCTTTTTCTGAAAATCAATTAACGCGGCACCTTTCCCGTAAGCGGATGAAATGAAGATTTTTTCCCCAAAGAGCATAGGTTGGGCTGCGTTTATACCATATCGTGTTTTATGCTGATATTTTTTTTGGATTTTTCCGGTAAGCAAATCGTGCGTCATGATACCAAATTCATTAAAAACAACAATATCTCCAGAAGAATTGAGCATGGGTGAAGCGTATCCGGCCTCACTTTCCCCGCTTTTCCATAACAATTCTCCATTTTTTGCATCCAGACAGACCAAAGAGCCGTTCTCTGACCCAGTTTCAAAAATAATTTTGCCTTTCACCACCAAAGGAGACCCCGCATATCCCCAGGTGGGCCTTTTTCCGTTTAAATCTTCTATCAAATCTTGAGTCCAAAGAATTGACCCGTTTTTTGCATCCAATGCATAGAAATCTCCTTCATGACTGCATAAATAAAGTATTCCATTTGCAATGGTTGGAGTGGAGCGACTCCCGCCATCAAAAAATTTAGGCGCTTTTGCACATGGATATTTGTGCTGCCAAATAACTTTGCCCGTCGCAGACTCCACGCAATACAAGGTATTTCTTCCATCCGCATTTCCCTGTGTATATGCAAATCCCTCCGATTCGATTATAGACGAATATCCAATCCCGACATTCATCTTCCACAATCTTTTGGGATCCTCATCACCCCAGACTGTTTTTAATCCCCCTTCATCTGAAAACTGATTGCGGGCAGGACCTCCAAAATTAGGCCATTCATTAGCCAGTAAAGAGTTCAATGATAAGAAAATCAGGATATATTTCATCCCAATCTACTTTCTTTGAATTACACAGATGTCAAGAAGAACCGATTACCACGAGATGACTCAAAGCGGTCCAACCGTGTCTTGTCCGTCAATTGATACATTGATCGTCAATCCATCCGCGTAATGACCGCCTTCGCTAGGCAAAAGGACATGAGAACCATCCATGCGGGCAGTCATTGAAACGATTACAAATTCCGTACCGTTGGGTAATTTAAAGTCCTGTTTTAATTCCTCCCAAGTGGATGGATTCAAGTCACTTTCGAGGTAAAATTCCTCATGAGCAATGGAAGCATTCTCATTATTTTCATCGCTGGCAATCGCATGGAAAGAAAGGGAAAATTCTGTAGGATCCCCGGTTATATCCATGCTCTTGTTAAAAAATACACTGGTTTGGATCTGTGCCGTTCCCCGTTCCATTTCAGAGTTGATATTCCTGACATCAACCACTTGAAGAGTTTCCGTAGATTCCGAGTTTTGAGCATGCACATCCACATCCATGGGAGAAAACTTTAACATACCCTCTCCGGTCATGGGTAAAATACCATTCTCAGCCGGGACAGACAGGAATTCACTTCTTTTCCAGCTAGCGAAAGCATCTCTATATTCCACCACTCCCCCTTCACCAAAATTCCTTTTTTCCTTCAATACTTCGATTCCGTAGAGCGCGTGATTTAACGCAGTCTGTTCGGTTGACATAAACGGGGAAGGCAGAGGAAAATCTGCTGCATTCACCGCGACTGTACCAACGGAGTTAAAATTGTTCAGTTCGGAAGAAGCAGAAGAGGGTAAAATACCGAGCGTTCCGGGCTCAGACTTCGCAATTTCAGCATTTTCTTTCGATGGACTAATAATTTGATTCGCAGATGAGTGAAACCACCAGACACCGAAAAGAGCAACCACTGCCGCGGCCATAGACGAAAATACAGGCCAACTGAACACAGGAAACTGAATGATTTTAGCATTCGAAGTTTCCACAAATTCCACTGATTCCCAATGCAACATGGAATCTTGGATGGTCAGTTCCCTGTACCGGGATCGAGCATCTTTATTCTCTTTAAGCAGCACGGATAATCGATCGAGATCTTCTTCCGTGTGCAAATCATCCAAAACTTTGGATGTCAGTTGATCAACTTCTTTAAAATTGTGCGTTTCTGTTTTCATGGGGTACGAATGGTATATAGTTAATTAGCACTCGATCTGATTATCTTACAAAAAAAAAATTTTAAGAATCAAGCTCAGCCTCAACCGCGGGGATTTTATCCTTCACACAGGTTATTAAATTTATTCGAATTCTATGGAGTGTGGCCGACACCGAACCCATCGGTCTTTTTAAAGCTTTTGATATTTCGAGCAGACTTTTGTCCTCGCGAAATCTTAACCGAGCCATCGCTTTCATGTGCTTGGGTAATAATTCATAACAAATTTGAAGTGCCTTACGGGAGAGGTCCATCTCCTTTAAATCAACGGACTCTTCGGCAAGATTATCAATCAAATCGGGACTAAAATACAGTCTACTTCTTTTGAACTTTGAAATGTGGCCCATCACTTGGTAGCGGGCAATATTAAAAGCCCATGCCTGAAAGTGACCTTGCGGGTCATATTCATTTGCTTTCCGGCAGAGAATAAGATTGGTCTCCTGTAAAATATCCTCCGCTTCGGTTCTGTTTGGAAGAAGAGTTAGAATGTAAGCATAGAGAGGTCTTTGCAAAGCTGTGAGCTTTGTCGAAAAATCAAAAGGGATTGGTTCTTCACTCAAAACAAATACAGGGAAAAATGAATAAATTCGTTTGTCAACCTAATGACAAAATCGTTAACGGGTTTCCCACCATTTTAAATGGTAGATTTTACTCTTGGATAAAACATGTTGCATTACAGGATAAAAAAAAATTTATTGTTTTTATGCAACCGTGGCAAAGCGTATTGCTCATTTTCATTACCTTAATTATTTTTGGCGCGGGGTTATATTATGATCAAATTAAAAAAAATACCGCGATTGCATATGAAGATTCTTTAATTACCACTCCGTCAGAACTTGCAGAGGACATGGAGCTTAACGACTCCCTTGAAATAAACACAAGTGCAATTCTTGAAAATTCCTCTGCATGGGCAGAAAAAAAAGTCCACCTTGAGGTTCCGAAGTCAAATTCTCACTTTTCTCATCTCCATAAAGAGGCAATCAAAGGGGATCAATTTTTGGTGGCAATCATTAAGTCTCTCCAAAATAATCCGAACGCAAAAAAATTAATATTCAGTCCGTTTTTAAACGATGTATTCATCGAGTCGGAAACCACTATCCTACGGTCGCTTTTTTCTATTGCTCAGGATGTTGAATCACCCAATAGATTGGTATTAACCGTACGCGGGCATTCCGTTAAAGCTTCTTCATTACTGACCAGGGTAATCACTGAGTCCTATGCAAAGGAACTCAATGAAGAGTCCCCGGGGAATCCCCTGCTTCCAAAACTCGCAAAGCAAAGAAAGGAAATCAGCATGCTTGAGCAGAGCCAACTCCAATTAGCCAAGCAAATACAGGAGGAAAATGAAAATAGCCCCGGTCAGTCGATTGAGGAAATTGCTCTTTTGGCGGAGCTTTCCCAAGTGAAGAATGACATTCAATCGGGAGTAAAGGCACTGAAAGAAATCGAGAATATCCACTTGGCTCAAAAAGACTCTTCTGAATATCTTACAATCAAAATGTTGGCTGATTTTGGAAATGTACAGGATTTTTTCTCTAATATTGTGGAACTCAAAAAATTGCTCGCGAAACAAGAGTTAGAGCCCATCCTAAAAAAAGAGGTTAATAAAAATTTGTATAAACTGGAATCTTCCCTCGCACAGGAAATTGCCAGGGGTATTGACCATATTAAGAGAACATCAAGAGTTTCTTTGGACCGAAAAATTGAACTACAAAAAATACTGGTGGATCTCGAAATGAAAAAAAATGATATTCATTCCCTTCACCCACGATTTAGGGTGTTAAAATCAGTCAAAAAACAACTAGATGAAAAAAACGCCCTTTTCTCCTCAGAATTCAAAAAGTGGCAAATAGCAAAACAAAATCTTGTCATTAGTAAATCCACTTAGGATAAAAGATCCTCCACATAATTTCTTTGATTAAACAGTTTATTTGCCTGGGCAAATATTGCCGTGGTGGATTGCATTTTTATTTCCGCCCGGGCAAGCCTGCTTGCAGTGATTGCCATATCCACATCCTCAATGCGTGAAAGGGATTTCTCATGATTAATTATGTCGTTCGCGAGTCCACTAATTTCAGAATTCAAACGAGATTCGTTGGATCCAGTCAATGCAATCTTATCGATCACATCCTCCTGAGCATCCATTATTCTAGACATAGCATCCTTAGCATTCGCCATAGAGGTTAAATCGATTGTAGTGCTTGGTAAAAAACGCTTAAAACTAATCTTAGCCAATTCAAAAAACCCTCCAAATGCATCATCATGTGCCCGCAAGTTATTGGGGTCACTTTCTCGTAAATATGCCGTTGGACCACGGGCAGTTAATCTAAGGTCATTCCATGTCTCACGTGTTGTAATTTGTAATGCATCCTCATTGTTACCACCACTTTGATTTGGCTCATCATTATTTATACCGATTCGCCTCTCCCAATTCTCATACATTCCAGCTACCAAAGTACCTCCACTATCCCCTCCCTTTCCTTGCCAAAAAAGCCGGCCTCTCCCTCCATTTTCAAGACCCTCTGGACCTTCAACCCATCTCCAGTCTCCTTCATTAGATCCAGGTGCCTCCCCATTAAATTCTGAGTCACTTCCACCAAGCCACATTTGAGTGCCCGCAACAGAACCCCTTAACTGCCTGTTAATCTCATCTTGTTCTTCGGATGAAGTGATGGTTGCCAAATAATGATCATATTCCGGGTCAGAAGCATTTGCTGCCGCTACGTGAGCACGTGCTTCAGTCCAATTATATGGTCCGGTATTTATAACTGCATACTTTGTATTACGGAACAAATCCTGTCCGTTAAATTGTTCATTATCGATTTGTAAAATATGTTCACGAAGTTCTTGAAATTCTTTGTTATAGTTCTCTCGATCCAAATCTGACTTGGTTATATCCATCGCCATTGCGGCCAATTGCGACATACGACCATAAATTCGATTTACATTGTTCAGGGCACCCGTCTGAACTTGAGTGTAAGATAAGGCATTTTGAAGACCTTGCGTAACCCCCCTAAGTCTTTTTAATTCACTTGCCTGCTTTATTTTGTTGGACAGTGCCCCCACATCGTCAGGTGATTGGTTGACTTTCAATCCAGTGGATAGTTTTTCGATGTGAGCCCGTCTTTCCTGATGGATTTTGTCCATGTCACGGGACAGTTTCGAAGCAAAGTTATGTGCATCTGAAATGATCATAATGGTTATATTGTAATATAGTTAACAACGGGCATAACTACATTGTTTTTTGCAAAAGAGTGCAAAAATACAAAATAATTATGCAATTATATATGCTACTATAAAGACATCCTTGTCGTTATAATTTGATATAAATCAATTTTGGACATGATCTTCCTGACCATGTGCCTGAAAATTTATGTTATTTCATATTGGTTAGCGGATTAATATTGGTTAAATTAGAAAAAATGTTTCCGGTAAGATTTCACACCACTGCGAATCAGTAAATCAACGCAGGGAAAGGTGCACTTAAAGGAGCAGTTAAAATCGGAGATGATAAAAGTGATTATTTCGCTTTATTTGATATAAAGAAATATTCTGAACGCGATTGCGACTCACCTCCTGTTTGCCGAAACCAATTTAATTATTTGGTTACATCCGTGTAACAATCATATGATCGGTTCGATTTATTAGAACTTTAAATTTTTTTACTTTTTTCTTTTTCGACATTACTTCGCATAGCCGTAGTATCCGAATCATCATTTTCACCTGTGAACCTTTCAAAAAAAAATAACTCCTCCGGAGAAAATAACCGCTTTTTACCCAGTTCCATTTTTCCGCTCCTTTTGGTATTTAAGGATTATTCAAGTGGTTCACTCAAAGCCGACCTGCAGGCTGCCCTCAATGTAGCCCTTCTCGCCATTCCCCAGGGAATGGCATACGCTCTCGTCTCCGGTTTGCCGATTCAATACGGATTACTGGGTTCCGCAGTGGCCGCAATCGTTGGATGTATATTTTCAAATTCCCGCTTCATTACCCTGGGTCCAACGAATGCAACTTCCGTGCTACTCTTTGGTGTCTTTGCAAGTCTGGGCCTGATCAATCAGGAAGGAATGGCCTCGGAGCGGGCAATCGAAATACTTCCCTGGATCCTTTTTTTCTCGGGTTGCTTTCTTGTTCTTGCATCCATCCTTCGAATTTCATTTATGATTCAGTTCGTTTCGAGGACTGTCATAACCGCCTATGTTACCGCTGCAGCGGCACTGATCATTGCCAATCAGATCAAACATGTTTTGGGTCTTGAATTGGATTCAAATGACTCCATTGCCACTTTTTGGCAGATTATATATGCTTCCTTGCGGGTATTGTCAGATTTTTCCTCTTCCGCCCTGGCAGTGAGCGGATTTACCGCCTGTTGCTATCTGCTGTTACAATACAAGCTAAAAATGCTTCCGAATGTGGCAATTACTCTTATTTTAGCTTCCGTTTGCAACTTCATTTTTGAAGACAGATTGGGTCCGGTTACTACCCTGGCGCACTTTGATTCCTCTCTGGGCATTTTTTCATCCATTCAACTGAGTACTCTCCAAAATTATGGAGGAACCATTCTCTGGGCGTCTGTGGCGATTTCCCTACTCTGCTTACTCGAAGGTCTCTCCATTGGAAAATCTCTGGCTGCCCGGGCAGGGGAAAGAATACAGACAAACCAGGAAACCTTTGCCATCGGTATGGGTAATGTGGGGTGCTCTCTTTTTTCCGGTATGCCTGCATCGGGTTCGCTCACTCGTTCAACCCTGAACATTCAATCCGGTGCAAAAACCAGCGCATCCAACCTTTTTGCGGGAATATTTGTAGTTGCCGGTTATCTTTCACTCAGTTCCGTTGTATCCTATGTCCCCGTCTCCGCACTGGCTACTTTGGTAATTTTTATTGGTGCTTCTTTAATCAAAGGAAGGCAAATTCAGGCGGTTTCACGGGCCACACGATCCGATGGTATTACCTTCTCCGTCACCCTTTTAGTCGGACTTCTTTTTTCATTACAAATGGCTATTTTTGCAGGCGTGTTAACCTCAATCCTGCTGTTTCTTCGCAAAGTGGCAGAACCAGAAATGGTTGAATATGGTTACAATGAAGCCGGTGAACTGGCTGAACTTTCCACTAAATCGAGACGGCCTGAACCAGAGGTTTCCATCGTGCATGTGGAAGGTGAACTTTTTTTTGCGGCCGCTGATTTATTTTATGAACAAATCAGAAGAGTGGGAGAAGATCCAAATTTGCGCGTTCTTGTATTAAAACTTCTTAATGCCCATCATTTGGATGCCACTTCTGTCATGGCGCTGGAAGAACTGCTTGATTACCTAAAGGAAAAAAATTGCCATGTCCTTCTCTGCGGTGTCCGTCGTGATGTACTGAGAATTATTAGAAATGCGGGAGTTCTTTCCCGTATGAATCGAAAAAATATTTTCCCGCACTCGGCGAGTAATCCCACGCTGTCCACCGCTAAAGCAATTAAGAGGGCAAAATATCTCACATCGGGAGAGCAGGCAAAAGTTACCATTTTTGCCGAGCAAAAAATGAATTAGTGGAATACTATTTTAATCCACTTCTTCTCTTCGCCTTCATTGATTCGAGGTTCTCCAAAAAGTCGTCATGGGTAAAGTTTTCAATTGATTCTTTTTCCATTTTCGCAAGATGAAGATCATCCATTAATTGCTCCTTGCTGCCTTCTTCAGACTCCTTACATTTGGAAATTTTTTCCTCTATCTCTTTAATTTTATTTTCGACCTCATTCAATTCCCTGGTCTGCTTGTCTCCTTCTGACTGCTGATTTTTCAGCTGTACAAACCGTGTATGATTAAAATTATCGATTGCCGTCCTCTCGCCGGCAAGCAATTGAATCTGCTCCTTTAAATCATCGACGATTTTCTGTTGCTCATCTTTTAATTTGGAAGATGAGCCTTCTTCCTGGAGTAGTTTTTTTTCCGCACTCTTCAGCCTTGTCTTTAACAAGTTTGTCTTCCATTCAAGTTTCTTGCCCTTTGAGGAAAGGTTTTTCTTGGGTTCAAGCATCGTTTTCGCTTTGATAAAAGTCGTGTGTCCACCATCTTCCAAAGACTGTAACTCCTTACGCAAAACTTCAATTTCTCCTTTACATGCATCCACATCCGACTGTTGGGATTCGCCGGCACTAACTCCCTCTTGCAAATCCTTTAACTTGGTACGCAAATTCGACATCTTCATTCGAATTTTTGATCGAAATGCCCGGTCTTTATCCGAAAGCTCTGAATTCCTCATTTCAACTATTTAAGTGTATTATTGGATATTTGTAAATTCATTATTGTATCGATAATGAATCTGATCAAATTATCGATGATTATATCTTTATATCATAAAATTTACACGTATTCAAATAACTCTGGTTTGCGAGTTCTTCCTGATCACAGGATAAAAAATCGGAAAGATATTCTCCAATCAAAGCAAGATAACCTGGCTCATTCCCTTTTCCCCTTTTTGGTTCGGGGGCGAGATAAGGACTGTCCGTTTCCAAAATTAAATTTTCCACTCCCTGCATCTTTAAGGCATCGCGCAGAAATTCATTTTTTTTGAATGTGATAATGCCCGTAAACGAGGCAATTCCGCCTTTTTGGTTCAACCGTTTTATTTGGTCGGGCCCTTCTGAAAAACAGTGAAACAATACGCGGTTCCAATTGATTCCTGAGTTGTCTATTATATCGATACAATCCTCAAAGGCATTTCTCGAATGAATAACAGCGGGCAAATTTTGGACAGCTGCCAATTTGAGCTGCTCCATAAAAGCAATTTTTTGAATCTTTATAATGTTTTCTGCTTCATTTTTTTCTTTGGGCAGATGAAAATAATCCAATCCAATTTCTCCAATGGCAGCAGGCGAATTGGGCTGATCGGTAAATTGTTTCATTATTTCTAATTCCTCTTCATAATTTTCATTCACATAACAAGGGTGTAATCCAACAGAATAAAAGATTTTAGCTCGATATTCTTTAGCCAAATTCTTATAAATCTCCCAGTCACCTGAAGATGTTCCAATTGCCATCATACGAGAAACTCCTTTTTCCTCTGCACGCAGAAGAACTTCTTCAAGAATTCCCTTGTTTAAAAAACCTTTCAGGTGACAATGACTATCAAACCAATTCATCTATTTTATCAAAAAAGAATAACTCATTAATCATTGTATAAGTTCTTTATTCTCGGTTACGACAAAATATCTATTACCTAAATACTTTTCATGGAAAACATAATCATTCTTGGAACGGGCTGTGCCGGATTCACCGCGGGCATATATACCGCACGGGCAAATTTAAATCCCTTAATCTTGGAAGGCAGGCAACCCGGCGGCCAGCTCACGACCACTTCAGAAGTGGAAAATTTTCCCGGATTCCCTCAAGGGGTTGACGGATATTCCCTGATGGATCAACTGCGTAAGCAAGCCACGCGGTTCGGAGCGAGAGTCGAAAATTCGTTCATTGATAAGGTGGAACTGGGTGTGGACAAAAAAGTTCTGTTTTCTGGCGATAAAAAATTTGAGGCGAAAGCCATCATTATTGCCACCGGGGCTGCCCCCAGACTTTTGGGCGTGCCCGGAGAGAAAGAGATGTATGGAGGAAAAGGAGTAACCACCTGTGCAACATGTGACGGAGCTTTTTACAGGAATATGGAAGTAATTGTGGTGGGGGGTGGCGATTCCGCCTGCGAAGAAGCTCTCTTTCTTACCCGTTTCTGCTCAAAAGTGACCCTCGTTCACCGGAGAGATGAACTGAGAGCCTCACAAATAATGGCCGAAAGAACACAGTCCCATGAAAAAATTGAAATTGTCTGGGATTCAGCCATTAAGGAAATTCTTCCCGATGAAGAGGGGAAAACTAGAGCGGTCACCATTTCTAACCTTAAAACAAATAATCAGGAGGAAATCCCCTGCAAAGGAGTTTTTATCGCGATTGGTCATATCCCCAATACCCAGCCATTTGAAAATTTGCTTCCCCTGGATTCCAACGGTTATTTAATCCCGGAAAACGGCAGTCAGGTTCAGACCGCCATTCCCGGGGTTTATGTGGCAGGAGACTGTGCGGACCATGTGTATCGCCAAGCCATTACTGCCGCAGGTATGGGTTGCCAGGCAGCCATTGATGCAGAACGATGGTTGGCCGAAAACAAATAACCTTGTGGGTGAAAACCGAAAAGATGAAAATATTGCCTCCCACTTGGCAAATGCATCGGATCTGTCCCCCAACCAACCGGCCATAATTTCCGCAAAGCGGGGAGAATTTAAAACCCGCTCCTTTCAGGAACTTAATACTGAAGTTCAGCTTTGTGCCACTTACTTAAGCAAAATGGGAATTGGCCCAGGAGATCAGGTACTTTTGGCAGTAAAACCAGGCTATCAGTTAATTCTTATTGCTTTCTCTCTTTTCTATTTGGGTGCGGTGCCCATTATTATTGATCCTGGGATGGGCTTACGCCCTTTTCTTAAGTGTATCAGAAACACAAAGCCGTCGGCATTAATTGGTGTTTCTCTCATCCATTGGATGCGCAAATTTATACCCTCACCCTTTCGTTCTGTAACAAAAAGGGTGGTTGTTCGATCGAAACATTTTTTAAAGGAAATTAGAAAAATACAACCCACTGCTACAATCCCACCCGCACATACCCTCGCTGACGAACTTGCTGCAATAGTATTCACTTCCGGTTCAACCGGAACTCCTAAAGGGGTCAGTTATTCCCATCGGGTCTTTGCGGCACAGATTAATCACCTCAAAGAGAATTTTGGGATCGAAAAGGGAGAAAAGGATTTAGCCACTCTGCCCATTTTTGCACTTTTTAATCCCGCACTTGGCGTGACTTCCGTGATCCCCGAAATGAACCCAAGAAAACCCGCGGCGGCGGACCCCCAAAAGCTCACCGATGCAATTCAGGAATTTCAAATTACCACCGCATTCACTTCTCCGATCATTGGAAAAAAAATTGCATACTCCTGCGATTCAAGAAACATCACCCTGCCCAGAATAAATCGATTTTTTCTCGCCGGAGCACCGGCACACCCCTCACTCATTAAGCGACTTGCACAAGTTATTCCTAATGGAAGCGTAATTATACCTTACGGAGCAACCGAGGCACTCCCGATTTCATACGCCGATCATAATGATATCAATATTCTGAGTGATAGCATTGCCAAGGGAAATGGGTCCTGCCTCGGCCGGCCTCTGCCCGGAAATTCTGTGCAGATTCTTCCGATAACATTTTCCCCCTTTGAATCGGGCGTTCATTGCCCCAAGGAACTTCCCCAGGGAGAAGTGGGAGAAATTTGCGTTTCCGGTTCCGTGGTAAGCAAAGAATACTTCCGAATGCCCGGAGCCACCGTTGACTCAAAATTCAATAATGGAAAAGCCAATTTCCATCGAATGGGTGATTTGGGATATTTTGATTCCGAAGGACTGCTGCGATTCAGGGGAAGAAAGGCGGAAAGAATTATATCCAAGGATGGACCGATTGATTCCGAGCAGTGTGAACCGATCATTAACGGATTGGAAGGTATTTCAAACTCCGCACTCATCGGACTAGGCGAGAAACCCCACCAAGAACCATGCTTGGTGGTTGAAGTGTCTCCGCAAATTAAGAAAAATGAGTTCCCTACAATTAAAAAACTTGTTCTTCAAACTTTAAGGGTTCATTTACCTGCGTTTTCTTTCTCTCATGTGGTGTTTGAAAAATCTCTTCCAGTTGATTCGAGGCACAATGTAAAAATACATCGGTTATCCCTCGCTAAAAAATGGTCTAAGATTTTTTCGGATAATCCCGCCAATCTCAATTTTTGATGAAAATTATTGTATCCGGAGGAACGGGATTTCTTGGTTCTTCGCTTGCTCAAAATTTATCCATTGCCGGTCATGAAGTTCATACAATTGGAAGAAAACCGGCGAGTACTGGAGACACAAACAAATTGATCCATCACACTTTTGACCTTAGCAAAGATATGCTGCCTCCTTCTCTTCTTGCGGATACGGATATCTTTTTTCATATCGCTGCCAAAGCAGGAGTCTGGGGAGAATATTCTGAATTTCATAACGCCAATGTGGTTGCAACGGAAAAAATATTGGTCGCATGCGAATCCGCTAATATTCCCCGCCTCATTTATACAAGCACTCCAAGTGTTGTGTTTTGCGGAAAATCAATTGTCGGAGGAAACGAGTCCCTCCAATACGGAAACACCGGGTTTTCCCCCTACGCGGAAACCAAGGCAATTGCCGAGCAGAAAGTCCTCGGTGCTCATTCGCCCGGAAAAATTCAAACGGTTGCCCTTCGCCCTCACCTCGTATGGGGAGAAAATGATCCCCATTTACTTCCACGGGTCATTGCCCGCCATAAAACCGGTAAGTTGCGCATTATTGGCTCCGGACAAAATCAGGTTGACCTTACCCATATTGAAAATGTTACCCACGCGCACATTTGTGCCATGCAGGAAATGATAAGAAATAAAAACCTGGGCGGGAAACCTTACTTTATTGGACAAAGTGAACCGGTCTTTTTATGGAAATGGCTCAATCAGGTTTTTCAATCCATTGATTTGCCACCGCTAACCAAAAAACTGAGTTTTCAAAACGCTTTTATTCTGGGAGCTAGCCTGGAGAAGATATGGAAAATTTTACGGATTAAACAAGAACCTCCAATGACGCGCTTTGTTGCCTGCCAACTTGCCCACGACCATTGGTTTTCCAATCAATCCGCTAAACAGGACCTTGGATACATTCCGATAAAAAATATGACGGACGCACTCCGAGAAATAAATCCCTGGCTCCGCTCCCTTTAACTTCCACCCCTGCGGTTGTATTCGGCAAGTATGCAAGCTGCACTCGCGTGTAGATTCAATGAATCCGCACTCCCTTTCATGGGAATTTTTATTAAATCAACTGAACGATCCGTCCAAAACCTTCCAAGACCCTCTTTTTCGCTTCCAAAAATAAAAGCTATTTTTGGACTGAATTCCCGGTCCCAAAAAGAAATTTCTGATTTTCCACTGGTTGCCACGAGTGAAAATTGGTTAGACACCAAAAAGGAATGAACCTCCTCCTTGCTTCCCATTCCAATATTGATTGCTCCCATAAGGCCCCGGGAGGAACGGACCACATTGGGATTAAAACAATCAATGACAGAATCAGATAATAAAATCGAATTCACTCCAAAAGCTTCCGCTGTTCGAATAATGGCACCCAAATTACCGGGCTTCTCTATTTCATCAAGAACGATACATATTTCAGTTTTTTCATTCACGCCCACATTCAGAGATAATGGCCAGGCACTGGCTACCCCAATAAATCCATCCGAACTTTTTCGGTAAGACGCTTTTTCATAGGGCTCACGATTTAATTCAGTCAATAATATCTTTTCCTTTTCAAGCTCTTCCAGTTCTTCCCGCCGGTTCGATCTTTCAATCAGTTCTCTGCAAAAAAATATTTCTTCCACATTTCGCCCTGCATTCAAAATACATTTTAAATCGGGATAGCCTTCGATCACAAAACGCTTTAATTCCCTTCTTCGCCTCGCTGACTCGCGTAATTTCACCAATTCCTTTACCTTGGAATTACTTACACTAAAGATTGGATTTGTCATAATATCTAAAAAAAGGGTTTTGCATGAATAGAGCGAGCCCGTTACGAAACTTCATCAATGAATTTAGCACCCAAAGGTTTTAAAGATCACCCCTACTCCTATCACCAGGAATTAATTCTTGTGATTGAAAATGTAACCAACTTAGGACTGGGAATTGCCCGGGATAATGGATGGGTCGTGCAGATTGCCTTTGTTCTACCCGGGGAAAAAGTAAGAGCTCGAATCTTTCGGAATCATAAAAGTTACTCGGATGCTGACTGCATTGAAGTTCTGGAAAAATCACCCGACCGGGTGGATCCCCATTGCTCCCTGTTTGGAACTTGCGGCGGTTGCCAATATCAATCGGTAAAATATTCCACACAACTCCAATGGAAACGAAATCAGGTAATTGATAATTTTGAACGAATTAGCGGCCTTCATGTTGATGTTCTCCCGGTTGTTCCGTCCCCCAATCAATACGGTTATCGATCCAAACTTACTCCCCATTATGAAAAAGCCCGCTCGTCGGATCGTAGGAAGATTGGCTTTCTTAGATATGGATCCCGAAAAGTTATCATTGATGTACCGGAATGTCCGATTGCCACCGATGAAATAAACCGTGAGCTTCCGGCTGCACGGGAAGAGCTTCATCAGGGGCTTACCAAAAAAAAGGGGGGCACTCTTTTATTAAGAGATACTCTGGAAGGAGTGGTGACTGATCCCAAAAAAGTGGTATCTGAAAAAGTCGGGGATCTTGTTTTTCAATTCAAAGCCGGCGAATTTTTCCAGAATAATCCATTCATTCTACCCACACTCGTTGATTATGTGATCGATCAGGCAAAAGCAGGTGACTCCGATTCCCTGGTAGATGCATATTGCGGGGGTGGATTGTTTAGTTTGTCGGCCGCAAAATATTTTACCCAAGTTTACGGAATCGAAATCAGCCGGGAAGGGTTTGAATGGGCGCGGGCAAATGCCTTGATCAACCGAATTGAGAACGCCGAGTTTTTCCTCGGCAACGCCTCGTCAATTTTTGATGAAATCAGGAAAGATGACAAAGAATACTCTCTCGTAATTGACCCGCCAAGAAAAGGGTGTGACGAGAATTTTTTAATGCAAACACTTTCCTTTAAACCAAAAAGAATTATTTATGTTTCCTGTGATCCGGCCACTCAGGCGAGGGATGCAAAAATACTTGTGGATGGTGGATATCAGATTACCGAGGTCCAGCCCTTTGATCTTTTTCCACAAACCCGGCATGTGGAAAATATTGTCACTTTTATCCGCTAGGGGGATGTTCTGTTTTGCCGCCACGAAGCCGAAGAAAATTTTTCCACATACTCCTTCCGTTCTTGTTCAAAACCTTTCCCCCATTCCATCTCCTGTACCTCCTCGCGGAACAAATTTTCCAGTTGGGCAACAAATAAAACGAGAAATTTTTCCGGTCTTACATTCAATGATTGAACATGATCTATTGTTCCCTGAATCAATATTCCTTTTTTGGTTCTCTTCATCGCAGCTCCGGCAAGTTTTTTAATACCATTCCCTGACATCAAGTCTCTTCCCACCGGTTCTGCGAAACAATTTCCAGGAATCGCGGCTTTTTGTTCCCCTTTAATCGGACAGGGTTTAAGGGTAGTTTCATAACCAAGATCCTCCAGTACTCTGCCGATCGCAAGGTGAATTTCCTCGTACAGGTCAAGGGCCGGAATCCTGTGCGAAGGATGTGCCTGTGGCAGAATAAGGGCGTAAGTCCAGTCAGTCCCATGGTTTACAATTCCGCCTCCAGTTGGTCTGCGGGTGCATTGTTTTTCCCGGGCAATGTTCTGCTCACCCACCCAGCTCCAGTTTTGACCATACCCAAAAGTGATTTCATTACTAGTCCATCCATAATGTCGGAAAATCGGACCGCTTAAATCAATATCCTGAAAAAGCCATAAATCAGTAGCCATATTTTCAGGACCGGATTCCTTCCGGTATGGGTAAAAATTGAGGGACATTATAATTTAAAAACGCGGAATGTAACTGGAGGGATCATCCGAAAACTCTCGATACCATGGGTAGAGATCTGACGGGATTTGTAATTCTTCGAGTTGATCATCCACCGAAGTAGGTTGTGTTCGAATCTTAGTGGAAAGAGGATTCAATATAAATGATAAATGATGGGGTCGGTTTTCGCCTTTCTTATTAACGAAATTTTTCACACTGCCCCGGCGAATTTTTTCCGGACTGATTCCAAACCGCTTAAGAATTCGGACACCCAGTTCGTACCTTGAAATTTCTTCATTTCCCGCCCAATGAAAAAGTCCGTTCAAATTGGGTCTTTCCACTAATTCAATCAGTACATCAGAAAGATTTTCAACTGAACAAGGTTGACGAATTTCATCGTCAAAAAGATTTACTTCGAACCCTGATGCCAATGCCCGAAGAATTTTTTCATGAGGACTCCTTCCACCCATCGGACTGTTTCCATTGAGTAAAGTTATTCGCAATACGAGCAGGTTTTCTTCTGTTACCGCCAATACTTTTTTTTCCGCTTCCAATTTTTGTCGGCCATACTCGCTCATTGGGTTTGGTATGTCCGTAGAACGATAGGGTGATTTTGTTCCGTCGAACACCATGTCCGTTGAAAGATGGATATGACGTGCCCCAATGTGAGCCGAGATTTGAGCTAATTTTTCGGCCCCATTAATATTAACTGAACGGGCCAGTTGCGGAGACTGATCAACGGTGTCAGGAGAAGATATGGCAGCACAATTGATCACTGCATCCGGCCACTGATCAAACAATTCCCTTGTTATTTGATTTTCATCTGAAATTGAAATTTGTTTGGCCTTACATTGCTCAGAAAAGGAAACCTTTGAAGTGTTAGTGTAAGGCAGGAGAGTGTATCCTCGACGAATAACCGCTTTGCACACAGCGGATCCTAATAATCCGGACGCTCCCATTACTGCAATTTTCACCGAATAACCATAAAAGATTTTTTCTCTTTAAACAACCAAAGCTTTCTACCCCCTTTTTCTTGAATCTGGGAGTTCCATTGAGTAGGATGTTTGTATATGAATTTATCCCAACTTGCGAATTCTCGCATTCTGGATCAACCAGTTTACCAACCAGGAAAACCCATTGAGCAAGTTGCACATGATTACAATCTGAACCCCAAAGATATTTGTAAACTCGCCTCCAATGAAAACCCCTGGGGGGCTTCCCCTCATGCGATAAAAGCAGGAAAAGAGGCATTTAAAAACATTCATCTTTATCCCGAGGGCAGTGGATTAGTATTAAGAAACACTATTTGTAAGACCCTCGGTCTCGAACCCTCCCAAATAATTTTAGGGAACGGTTCAAATGAAATTATCGAGTTGCTCGGTCATGTCTTCCTGGAAGAAGGAGATGAGGTCATCGTGGGTGAGCACGCATTTGTGGTTTATAAATTAATGTCATTACTAATGGGTGCCACTCCGATAGAAGTGCCAATGCCCGATCTTGTCCATGATCTTACCCAAATGCGGGAGGCCATCACCGGACGAACCAAGCTGATATTTCTTCCCAGTCCCAACAACCCGACTGGCACCTCCAATTCTTCCCGCGAAATTATTCAGTTCATTGAATCCCTCCCGAACCATGTCATATTTTGCCTGGACGAAGCATACGCTGAGTACCTTGAATCTCCCCCTGACCTTAGACCACTGATGAAAGCGGGAAAAAATATACTGGCCATGCGCACATTTTCAAAAATTCACGGACTAGCAGGTCTAAGGATTGGGTATGGATATGGAAACCATGAACTGATCAACCTGCTGCAAAAAGTAAGGCAGCCATTCAATGTAAATTCGGTCGCACAAGCCACTGCAATGGCTGCGCTTGAGGACAAAGATTGGGTCATTCAATGTCGAAAAAGAAACCGTTCCGGGCTCGAACAAATGTCCGCCGGATTGGAACAAATGAATTTGGAGTATGTTCCCAGTGAAGCCAACTTTTTACTGATCAAGGTTGGGGATGGACATGCAATCTTTCATGCTCTACAAGAACAGGGAATCATTACTAGACCCATGTCTGAAAGTTTAAAATCATTTGTTCGAATTTCTATTGGAACAGAAGAGGAAAATTTTAAAGCCCTTATCGCTCTGAAGAAAGTTCTTGAGCAGGTGAAGGCAACACAATGAACGAAGTTTTCTTTCTCCACGAGTACCGGTTTTACCTACTTTTGGGCTGGTTGTTTTTGAGTTTATGGGGGCTTAATGTGAACACCTACAGGGCCTTGATTGACCGTGTTCGGGCTGGCCTTTCACCGGCACCGGAAAACAAAGTTTCCGACAAGCTCCTCAATTCTCTTTTGGCGGCACCCAATCATGAAAGACCTTTTCATGTGGAAGCTGCATTCCTTTCCTCCCTTCAATTATTATTAGGAACGATCCTATTTTATATTTTCCTGAGTCAGGGAATTGAACTTTCCATATTTTATCAGTTCTTATATCTGCTTATCTCTGTCGGTTCTGCGTTTCTTTGGGAAAGAACCTGGACGGGGATTGCTTCCCACTCAGTTGCGGCTAGTTCATTCTTACCGATACATTTAAAACTGGGTAAACCTTTCATGCTTCTCATTCGATTCCTCTGCCTCCCGTTCAGTCTTATTCTGAGTCAAATTGAAAAAGTAATGAAATCATGGGCCGACCCCAAGGTCGTGGTTAAGGATGAAAAAAACGAATTGGCTGACCATATTCGAACTTTGAGCAGGGAAAGCACCACTCTTGATCCGGAAGTTTTTGAAATTGTTGGTAATACTCTGGAAATGGGACATTTACATGTCCGGGATGTGCTCGTTCCAAGAAATCAGGTACAAGTTCTGGACTGTGAAGATACGATCGAAAAAAATCTTGAAATTGTAAGATCGTGCGGACACACCAGGCTCCCGATCTGCGAGGGAGATCTTGACCAGTGCATCGGAATCATCCACGTCAAATATGCTTTCCGTCTATTGAGTGAAGGAAAACCAATCGAATTACGATCGCTTACCAAAACTCCCGCAATTCTTTCATCCGAAGACCCTCTACCCGTAGCGTTACGAAAAATGATGCGCTGGCAAGTTCACATGGCATTGGTACGCGATGAATTTGGCGGAATTGACGGCGTCATTACACTCGAAGATATTTTGGAAGAGGTCGTGGGGGAAATCCAGGACGAATTTGATTCGGAAGAAAACAGCGTACAATCATCAGGGAAAGGGAAATGGAAAATTTCCGGATTAAGTCCTGTTCATGAATTACCCAGTGAGCTTTGTGTAAAAGAGGAAGAAGAGTTGACCAGTTTTGGAGGTCTTATCACCCGGGAACTTGGCAGAATTCCAGATGTGGAAGAAGTTTTGACCCTCAATAATTTACACATTAAAATTTTAGATGCGGATGACACCCGCGTTCTCATGACGGAAGTGACTCTTCAACCCACCGTTCATGAAAAACAGTCTTAATTAATCTCTGGGGAACAATATAGTTTTTTCTCCCAGCGGCATTCCTTCCAATCTAAAATCCCATTTCAGATCAGACTCCCAACTTTTGCATACTGGTAATCCGAATAATTTATTCACTTTTTCATGAACTCCGGGCATTACGGGGGCAAGCATTTGTATGGCAAGCCTGAGTGATTCCACCATGACTCCAAGGCAAGTCCTCAATTTTATTCGGTCTTCACTGAGTTCTGATTTAGCCAATTTCCAAGGAGTTCTTTCATCCGCATATTTATTGATCGAACGTATGAATATAAAAATCTGCTCCAAGCCTTGATTAAATTGAAATGAATCAAATCGTGCCATTGCCTGTTTTTTTGCCTCTTCAAAATTCGATTTTACTTTTTGTTCAAATTCTTCATTCAGTTCCACTTTAGGAACGATACTGTTTTCATAGGTCGCGGTCATATGAAATAATCGACTGAGCAGGTTACCCAAATCGTTACCCAAATCAGTTTTATATCGTGATTCGAAACGTTCGAGCGAGAAATCTGCATCCTGTCCCACCGTCATTTCCCGCATTACAAAATATCGGAATGCATCCACACCACGCTGCTCAACCAAGCTTAAAGGGTCCACCACTTCTCCGGTACTTTTGGACATTTTTTCTCCGGAACTCATCCACCATCCGTGAGCTAGTATTTGTTTGGGTAAAGGCAACCCGCATGCTTTTAACATAATTGGCCAATAGACCGCATGGGGGGGAGCAAGAATATCTTTTCCTATGACATGCAAATCAGCCGGCCATAAGTTCATAAAATCGTCCTGCCCATATCCGGCCGCCGATACATAATTAACCAATGCATCAAACCATACATAAGTCACATAATTTTCGTCAAACGGTAACGGTATTCCCCATTCAAGCCTATCCTTGGGTCTTGAAATACAGAGATCGTTTAGCGGTTCCTTTAAAAATTCCAATACTTGGTTCAACCTAAAGTTCGGGACAATAAAATCCTTTTCATTGCTTAAATACTCAATTAGCCAATCCTGATAGTTACTGAGTCTGAAAAAGTAATTGCTTTCCGTGATTTGAGAAACTTCGCCGTATATTTCGGGCCATTCCCCGTTCACTTTGTCCTTTTCTTGAAGAAATTGCTCTGCCCGCGTCGAATAGAACCCTTGATACTCGGCCTGATAAATTTCACCCCGATCAAATAAATCCTGCAATAATGTGGAAACCACATTTTTATGGCGGGATTCGGTGGTTCGAATGTAATCATCATTTGAAACAGACAACTCAATCAATAAATTTTTGAATTCTAGGGCAATCCGGTCACATCGTTCCTGAGGGAGAACACCCTCACTTTCCGCACCCTGTTGAACTTTTTGCCCATGCTCATCCAGCCCGGTTACAAAATGCGTACTTTCTCCATTGAGTCTTTTTGTTCTGGCAATCACATCGGCTAAAATCTTCTCGTATGCATGCCCAAGATGAGGAGATCCATTTGCGTAGTCTATTGCTGTTGTCAGGTAAAAGGCTTTATTCATGAAGCTTTAATTTAATAAAACTATATGTTCCTAAGGACAAACCCTTTTCTAATTTGATTTTACAAGGTTGACTTAAGCATGAGGAAAACATGTAATATTAGAAGATTTTAAGCCATTATAACTTTTATCGGCTTAATTCCTACACTTTTGATTCTTAAATCCCTTCCGTTTTTTTCGGAATTCCCAAGGCATTTTGTGCCGAATTTTTTATCCTTTTGATGAGTGAACATGTACAGACTGATCAGAATCTCCTCAAAGTTGAGGGTATTCTCGAACTGAATGAAAATAAAACCGGCGTGCTTCTTGACCCCAAAAGGGGCGGGAAGACCACCCCCACTGACCCATTTGTTCCCAAGGAACTTATCCGTCGTTTCAAACTTAAAAAGGGATCGATTATAACCGCGGATTCCATTCCCGATAAAAACCGGCCCAACCCCAAAGTTCGGTTCATCCATCAGGTAGACGGAATGAGCCTGCAGGAGCGAAAAAAACAGTTCCGCTTCGATCAGCTTACCACCATCCAGCCCAAGCAAAAACTAAACCTTGAAACAAAAGACGGGCGAATGACCACCCGTGTGCTCGATCTGTTTTGTCCCATTGGTAAAGGGCAAAGAAGCCTGATTGTGGCCCCACCAAGGGCTGGAAAAACCACTATTCTTCATGACATCGCAAAAGGGGTTGAGGAAAATCACCCCGAATGTCACCTCATGGTTTTGCTTATTGACGAAAGGCCCGAGGAAGTAACCGACTTTTCCCGTTCTGTTCCGGCCGAGATTTATGCCTCCTCCAATGATGAGGAAGTGAAAAGCCATCTACGCATCGCTGAACTCGCCATTGAGCGGGCAAAGAGATTGGTTGAAAGCAAAAAGGATGTCGTTCTCCTTTTGGATTCAATCACCCGTCTATCCCGGGCTTACAACGCAGCTTCAGGTAAAAGTGGTCGGACAATGACCGGCGGCTTGGATGTTCGTGCTTTGGAAAAACCAAGACAAATCTTTTCCTCGGCGAGAAATTCGGAAGAGGCAGGTTCACTTACGATTGTAGCCACTGCCTTGGTTGAAACCGGGTCGAAAATGGACGAACTTATATTTCAGGAATTCAAAGGGACTGGAAATTGTGAAATTATTCTGGATCGAAAAGTCGCGGAACTTCGTCTTTGGCCCGCATTAAATCTGGCTTCTTCAGGAACACGAAAAGAAGAGGATTTGGTTGATCCCCAAATTTTAGAAAAAACTTCCTTCCTCCGAAGGGCCATGTCTCCAATGAAGATTATTGATGCCACCGAGAGTTTACTGGACAGAATGACAACCACTCAGTCCAACGAAGAATTTCTCAAGCTGATTCAAACGCCATAACTCATTGACAAAACCTTGTCTTATCGACACTTTCTTCACTTCTATATTCTACTCTTTCAAGCCCCCTTATGCACAATTTTTCTGATCAATGCTTGGATTTAGCCCGTTCTCTACTGGGCAACAACCTTCAGCACATCAACGAAGACGGAACCGTCTCACCGGCAGACGGTGAAAAGTCCCGAGCGGACGAACCCGGTCACGCCGCCCTCGCGATTGGTGAGTTCTTTCGAGCCACGGGAGAAGTAGAACTCGGGGAATACGACCTGCACGATCTGGCCGCCCGATGTGTCACGCAACAGGCTTTTAATGAAGAGGCCAATGAGAATGGAATGGCCGACGCATCCCTTGGGTTACTATCCTTTGGCGCATCCAAAGAAAGAAATGCAGTATGGGAACGGCTGCTCGACCCGACTAGGGAGCAACTCGATGAATGTCTTTTGGCCCGTTCTGACCATGAGGACCACTATCAGGCTTTCAATGTGGCTAAATCTGTAGCCCGCTTTAGTTTCGGTCTGACCAAAAAGGATGACACCGGAAAAGTGATCGACCGATTTGTTGAACGCATAGAAGCTAATAGTTCAAGTGGCTTTTTTGATGATGATATCAAGGGAACTGGCGGAGTTTATGATGTTTATGGTTTGTTATCATTTATCTTTATTCGTCAGGCTCTTCAACTACACGCTAATGTACATTTAAAGGATCGAAAACTTCCCAAGCTTAGAACTTTTGCTGAAAAATACCTGAAAATGCTACCGGATATGGTCCGGCAGGACGGCCTTGGCTGGAACTACGGTCGCTCGGTTGGTGCTTACGGTCAGATTCATTGTATCAGTATGATCCTTCAGTCCATGCGGGATCACTGGATAAACGCGGATAAAATGCCCCTTTACCTGGATACATTACGCAGACTTTTTCAGTATTTCTTCGTCACATATCTTGACCAGGAAAAAGGAGACCTTGTGATTCGGGATGCCGAAAGAAACACGGTTCCCAATCACACGACACGTATGGCTAATTTTGACGCTGCCCGCAATCTTTGCCAGTGGTCCCGCCTTGCCAAAGTAATTGGCGGCTCATTGGGCGTGCCCCCTTCCAACCGCTCGAAAACGGCGGGGAGATTCGTGATTTTTGATAAATCCCACAAAAGAGAACATGGTACTTTCCTATACCGGGATGAAAATAACGGTATCCAGTATCAGCTTCCTCTGATTGGTCCGGGAAAAGAACTAACCTCTGACAACCTGGCATTCCCTCATTGCTCAGGAATATTTGACTGGCCGGTAAATAAATATTTACCCGTAATGATGCCGGAACTCACTTTTGGAGACGCGGTTGTGGTTCCCTCGTATTACGGTAAAAATTGCGTGACTGGAATTGGACTCAAAAAGTCTTTCTATCTAAAGTTCGATCAGCCAGATCTCGTCAAAACGGATGGCACTTTTGCATACGGAATCGGAAGTTGTCAGGTGCAGTGGTCCTTCATTGACGGTCGCGTGCAGTCAGAATTTTGCTTCAAGGTTAAAAACCAAATTACCCTTGATAAAATGAGGCTTGCCCTCGTCATTGGCTCCCCTCACTCCACCTACAGACTGGGAACCACATTAAGACAGGGTGCAGAAGGTCTGCGTGCCAATGTTGAGATTGACGATTTTCAGGCAAAGTGGGGATCTTTCGAAACCCTTACTGAAAATTCTGAGTACAGAGGATACGCCGGAAACATTCATTATGTTCAATATCTGATGCGTGATCATCCACTAGTCATGAGACCGGGGCAGCAGTACAAGCTCGTATTGTCCTACCATCCGGATATCGCTTTTGCGGACGAGTAAAGTAATCCCGAATTGTCCCTTTTTCGATTCTACTCATTTTTAATTCCCAACTATGCTTTCAGCTCGAGTTATTCCATGCCTCGATGTGGACGATGGCAGGGTAGTAAAGGGGATTAAATTTAAACAACTTCGTGATGCGGGTGATCCCGTTGTGGTGGCGCAAGCCTACGAAGAACAGGGTGCAGATGAACTTGTTTTTCTTGATATTACCGCATCAAGCGATGAACGGAATACTATGCGAAGTGTGGTTGAAAAAACAGCAGCCACTTGTTTTATGCCTCTTACGGTGGGAGGAGGCATTCGAAATGTTGATAATATTCGAAATATGCTGTTATCCGGAGCGGATAAAGTAAGCTTAAACACCGCGGCAATACTCAACCCTACCCTTATCAATGAAGCTTCCACTATGTTTGGAAATCAATGCATTGTGGTGGCTATTGACGCCAAAAAGAATTCTGACCGCAAGGGTTGGAGCGTGTACACGCATGGGGGAAGAAAAATCACATCCCTTGATGCGGAAGAATGGGCCAAAGAAGTTGTCCGTCGGGGAGCAGGAGAAATCCTTTTGACCAGTATGGATCGCGATGGAACAAAGAATGGATTTGACTTAGAGTTAACCCGAACGATCAGCGAAGCAGTTGAAGTTCCCGTTATCGCATCCGGCGGAGTTGGGCAGCCTTCCCATATGGTTGATGGAATAATTCAGGGAAAAGCGAGTGCTGTTC
>CAJWWH010000011.1 GCA_913048545.1 uncultured Opitutia bacterium
CCGAGAGCACACCCGAACCAGTGGTTTGGATGGCTGATTATCCAGAGGGAAAATTATTCAGTCACGATCAGTTTTCCGATCAATCTAAAGTTGAGGAATTTACCTATGAATACAATCTAAGTCAACATCCATTAGATCCGGTTAAAATCGCAAACATATCCTTCAAATCAGGTAAAAGTTATTCCTTTGACCTTGAAATAACCCAAGGAAAAGGTGTGGAGATTTCCTACAGTTCTGATCATGCAAGAAATTCTTTGGACCGGGGGAAAATTATTCGCTTACCAATTTTTAAATCTACGGGTGAGTCGATTGACTTACTTTTACTCTCCAATAAGCATGCCAGCCTGAAGGAAGGTGTCAAAATCGGGCAGGTGTATGACCTTTCGCGTAAGGAATTTGAGGTTCAAAATAAGTTCCTCTCCAAACAAATGTTCAAATTTTTGTCCCCAGGAGAAAGTAAACTTCATTTTTCCCTGTCCTTCCTACCTTCTTCTCCCCATAAAGCGGAAGTTTTTTTCCAACAGCCAACCTGGCAGAATTTTGTCGATTTACGCAAAGCAAAACTCTCAGGTTTACCCACCGCCCTTGTACAATTAAACTTGGGGTATCCTTTCCTTGCCGGTGTTGAATTGGACCTCGATTATTTTCGGAAGATTTCGGATCAGTTCCTGATTGAAAAGCAGAAATGCGATGAACGGTTAAATCAATTGGGTGCCGGTTTTCCCAATCCGGAAGTATACAAAAATCTCGAAACTTATGCAACCGGTTCAAAATCACTGCTTGCTTATCAACCGGGCGCTTCTTTTGACTCTTTTGCTTACAACCTACCTCTCTCATTTATCAAAAAAAGTTTTTATTCCTGGGATGATGTGCGATTTAATAATCTACGGGGAGAATTGGAAGTGGTTTACAATAACCCCGGATTGGTAAGCGAGCCCAAGCTCTTCTCTTCTTATTGGAGAAAACTAGCGGAGAAAGTCGAGAAATTTATTTCTGACAGCGTTCAAAAAGATTTTAATTATCAGGAAGAAAAGGCAGTTCGTGATGTGAAGCTGCTTTTTGAATTTTTAGCATTAATGCTCCGAACTGAAATGGCTCTTGGAGTAGAGGATGAAAACTTTCTGGAAGATCTACAGTCAATTCGCTCAAACTTGGCATCTCCGTCCCCGGATAAAGCGTTTGGTTTGTTATACAAGGAAATTCTAGCCCTTTCCAAAGCGAATCCCACGCTGAGTGCATACCTGAAGCAATTCAATGAAAATTACCGCGAAATGCAGAGAAAGCTGGTGCCCTCCTCGAAACTGAACCTGAGTTCTCTCTCCCTTGCGATTTCCACCATTTCTGACCCTGGTAAAAATGCGATTTATAAAGATAAGGAATCAGATTTCCGGAAAAATCAATTCTGGTCTCAGGCATATGGGAAAATAAATATGGAAATTCTTTCCAAGCAAGCCGAGATCATTAATACAAATTCGTTGCAGCCTGCGGAGCGTTTTAAAAAGATAATTTCTGAAATTCCCTGGTCACTTGCTGTCTATGAAAAAAATTCAAATGGCGATTGGGTGAAGCAGTCCGATTTTTTACGGCTTGCCCCACCGGCAAACTTATAACTTTTATGGTAAAGAACTTTTTGATAAGTAAAATTATATAACAATTCAGATCTGTGAACATAGACCGATTAATCGACCGCATTGAGAAAGCTCTTCGTGAGGAAGGAACCACCGACCCGGTATTCCATGCCCTTGCCAAGGAGTATGCCAAATACCGCACGCAAATTGACGAGAGGTTGGAGCATTGTGTCACCCTGATTCGTTCAGGTAAGGACTTTGCTGCCCGTGAACTTGCCGAGCAGCCACCCGATGTCCTGACACTTATGGAAAAGCTTTCCTTCGCCAATGATGGAAAGTGGAGAAAGAGTTGCGAAGAAAAAGGGCTTTATGTTGGTCCCACCTGGGCGGATGAGCATGTGGATCTTCTCAATGGGTTATACGACAAGGAAATCACTGAGGATAGTCCGCTTTTCAGGGAATATCGTACAGCCGCCCGCAGTCGGGATCAGGAAAAAACTTTCAAAATCCTCAAGATGATCTTAAAGGCGAATCCGGATCACGGAGCCGCAAAGAGACATTTTGGACAGCTTAGCGTAAAGATTTTAGAGGATAAGGTTAAGGAATTAACCGCATTAATTGCCGGGGGCAGGGAAGCGGAATTTCTTGACCTGATGATTGACATCGAGGACACCGATTGGGTTGTTCAACCCAAGGGTGAACAATGGGAAAATGCCCTTGCCGTTCGCGAAGGGGTGGAGCGAAGAAACGCAAAATCCCGCCTCGAGCAAATTCTGGTAGAAATTGCCTCGTACCGGGCAGCGGACGACTGGAAAGGCTCGCTCGCTCTGATTGGAGAGTTTTTTAATCTGGCTCAGGAGCACTCGCTGGAAACGGAACTGGCTGCCGATGACATCAATGTCTACAATGAGTATAAAGAGTGGGCGGAGGAATTAGCCGAGGATGCGAAGTCCGAAAGGGAACTCGAGGCTATGATTTCGCGATTCAAGAATCGGCTTGCTGAAATGCATCAAGGAGAAACTCAGGGTGGCAAAACCCTGGAGGTTTACTCGGAAGAGCAGAATGAATTGCGTAAGTTCAGGCAGGAATTTCAGGACATTGGAAAGTCCCTGTCGGCAGAAATCATGATGGATCTTCAAAAAGCGGAGACCCATGTTAAAAATCGTATTCTTCGTCTGCATGGAAAGACCAAGAGAATGTGGATGGCCGGTGTTTTTGCTTTTGTTATGGTGGCAATCGGAGCGGTGTCAGGTCTTTGGTGGTTAAAAGGTTTTTGGGATGCCCGTTCCGCTGCGGAAGCGGTATTGGAAGTTCCTAACCCCACTCAGCAGTGGGAAAAACTGACTGCATTTTTGGGAAATTATCCTGATTATCTTGATGATGTTGAAGTCAGGAAATACATCGACCAGATTGTGGAGGAGATTTTTCGGGATGCCGGATCGAATTTAATTTCTGAAAGCCAAGACGAATTTCTACTCAAAACTCAGGACAAAGCACTCTTTCCCATACTGAGTAAAGAGGATGTTGAACGGAAGCGGGCGAGTGTGGTCGCATTAATGTGTGGCAAGATTCTCGAAGATATGGATAACGATCCCAATTTTCAGACTCGTGATGCCAGTCGTTTTTTGGAACTGTTTGAAAGTGCCCCTCGGGTTCGAACCGATGATCAGGGAAATGCTCTGCCTTTGAACGAAGTCGATTATTATCGATTCCAGGACAATAAGGTGGTTTTGGACAAATTACAGGAAATTGCTGCGTTTCTCGCCCGTATCGATGATACTAATGACCGGAAGTCCGATCGATTTAACAAATTGAAAAAGGAAGTGCTTACCTTTGACGCCAAGGTTTTGAGAGCCTGGACGGAATTTCGTGATTCCGGTAAACCGGATCATGGCATTCTTTCCCAGGAAAAGTATCTCGATGAATTGGATGATGAAACCAGAGGTTTTTCCGGCTCGGATGCGATTGACCCTAATGATTATCGTGAAATAAGGGATGCAATTCGCCAGCTTAAGCAAACTTGGAAAGGTTACTCCAAGGAAGTTGAAAACAAATCAGGGTCCTCCTACGATGATCTGCTTGACCGAGCGGACAAGCTTTTGGGTGAAAGCCGGAAGGCGAGTACACGTGAGGATAAACTAAAGTTTCTCAGGCAAATGTCTGGAGAATTGGCTAAAATTACTGAGTTAAATCGAAGTTCAACTGAACAGGAAAGGATATCTTCAGCACAGGACAGGGAATTTAAAGAGCTTGTGCAGGCTCAAAAGGAATCGATCTCTGCATTGGGAGAACTCGGAGAAGTGGAAGGAGATTTGGGAAAAGCCCAAAATTTAAACGAGTATTTTTTTGCTCTCGAAAAACTCCTGAAGAATGATGCCCTGGAAAAAACAAAATCCGGATTAATCCGGGAGGTACTTGCTCACCGAAAAAAGTTTTCCAATGAAAAAGGCGAGATGAGAAGCAGACTTTTCATCGAGGGCCCGGTTGAGATTTGGGAAAAGGTGGAAGCGGGTGAGATTAGCCTCGAACCGGACGAATCCCGCTCGGAATTCGATCATATCATGGGACTGCTTTCACGGCCTGATCTGCGAAATATTTGGAGCTATACGCTAGTCGAATGTTCTCCCCAAAAGACCGGGCAGTCCGGGGTGTATTCGACAAACCGAAAACCAATGATGTCTTTGTACGCCTATGGTCCCATAAAAGAGGAGGAGGTGGCTCAAAAGTTTGACGCCCAGGGACAGCCCGTCGCAAATCCGGTTAAAACCAGGGTGCAAGTGGGCGAGTTTCATTGGAATGGAAAAGTGGAGGGGCGTGAATTTGTGACCACAGTTTTTGGTGGCGGGGCGAAGGGACTTGCTGCTGAGGATGGAGAATTGACACCTGAGTCAGCTTTTCTTCAGCAACAAATTGAACGCAGGCTTGATCCAAACACCAAGAGTGTTGCCGGTCCGCTTATGGAGATGCTTGAAGTTGTAATTGCGGAGCAATCAATTTCTCCTCTCCTGAAGGCTTATTTCCACCGAGAGATTGTGGAATTAATGAAGAAAAAACCCGCTTCTTGGGGAGTCGCATTGAGTAATCAACTGCTCAATGATTATGAATCCCTCTTAGGAAAGGTGAAGATAAGAATCCGCCCCACGGATTGGATGGATAAGAAAATGAATGAGACACTTGAGAAAAGCCTGGCTCAGTTTTATCAGGAAATTGAAAAGCGTGACTATTTTCCTGAGGCAAAATTCACCCTCGGCGTTCTGGAATCCCTTCAAAAAGTGGATTTTCCTTACATCGGACATGTGGATCTTCAAGGTGCAAACCGGTTCAAGAATGCCGAGCCTGATTTGTTTTGGGGGATTTCGCAATCCGAAGGCACATATAAATTGAGCAAGGGCTCAATTTCTTCATTTATTCCCTACAGTCCATTAGTGGGCACCAATCCGGCAATTGGATCGATTTTAGCACAAAACTATACGAAATCCAATTTATCGAACGGAAAATTTGGGGGTGTGGACGATTTCCTTCCGGTGGATTTTTCAAACTAGTCATGGCGTATAACGAAAAATATTCGGTTTCGAAAAGGGGACAAACTTCGGGTCCCTTCACTGCCATGGAGATTATTGATCTGCTGCGGATGAAAGAGATCAGTACCATTCACAAAGTCAAACTGGGTAACGAATGGCTGACGGTTTCAGATTTTATTGATCAATATGAAAAGGGTCTTCTTCCTGAACAAAATCTGGATAAAGTATTTGAGGACGAACCGGAACCCGAGCCTGAACCAGAACCCGAATTGGAACCGGAGCCCGAGCCTGAACCGGAGCCCGAACCGGAACCCGTGCAAATTGATGTTCCTGAACCTGGTCCCGCCACGGAGATTCATATCAATCGATCTGGCACCCAATTTGGACCCTATTTATTAAAGGAACTCAAGGATTATCTTAAAGCCGGAAATTTACGTTTTAGTGATTTGGTTTGGTTTGAAGGTGTTCCGGAATGGGTGCCGCTTTCCAAAATTCCCGGAGTCGCAGATGGGTTGAGCTCATTGGGTTCGGCTGCACCGCCCCCTCCGAAACCTCCACCAGCACCAGCGGCTCCTGCTTCCCCCCCGCCCGTACAATCAGCAGTTCCTGCAAAACTTCAAATTAGCCAGCCGGAAACGGAAAAAGATTCCGAACCGGAAGAATCGGAGGATGTGGAGGAGAAGGAAATATCTTCGGAAAAGGCAGCGTTTGAAACCGAGAATCTGTCCCCTCATGGAGCCCGTTTAGTCGCGGCGCTTGTGGATAATCTTATATTATCTTCCGTTGTTGGCGTGTTGATTGGAATCGCCGGTGCGTTTTCTCAATTTGACGGTACATTGATTGGAGCCGGTGTGGTTGCATACTTTTTACTCGGCTGGTTGTATTACGGATTTGGTGAGTCCTCGAAAGCGGGAGGTTTTATCGGTAAAAGAATGTCCAAAATCAAGGTTGTTCGTCTGAGTGATGGTCAGGTTCCGGGTTTTGGCGTATCCTCCCTTCGGGCCATTCTTAAAATTCTAATCTCGTTGACGGCTATTCTGCCTTTTATTGTATTTCTTACACCCCGTCGCCAAGGCATTCACGACTTAATATGCGCCACGGTGGTCAGGGGGAGGGAAGAGGAGAATTAGTTTTCTGTAAGAGCCTTGTTTAATCTAGTGAAAGGAAAAAAATAAATGGACGGAGGAGTAGGATTTGATGAACCCGAGTTAAGTTGGTCGACCCAGGATATTGAGAATAAGATTGGATTCAGTGGAGGACGGTACACTGACACCAATGCATTCTTCACTTTTTTGGTGGGGCTCATTTTATCCACGCTTTTTTTCCTCGTGCTGGAATTTGTGATCGGGGACTCAGGAACCGCGGCGGAGTGGAGAGAACAGAACTCAGAAATGGTCACTCTGGAGGACGGTACGCAGGAGGAACAGGTACGGGACATTCCTCTGCATATTGGCTTGGCCGATAAGTTTATCAACCGCGGAATTGGCGGATATTTAATGGGAGCCGGCATTACGCTGCTTTTCTTCTGGGCTCTGGCGATTCTCTTTGTGAAGGGAAGGAAAGTAAGTTTTCAAAAGAAAATTCTCGCCCTTAACTTGATTCCGCAGGATCCAAACTTTTTTCTCAATAATGCCACCGCCCGTGACGCTCTGCTTCGAATCCGCGGACAGGTCGACGATCCCAAGCACTTTCTACTTTTGAATCGAATAGATGTGGCCCTTTCCAACCTGCAGAATATCGGAGAAATTAGTGAGGTGGCCAGCCTGACCAACGCCCAAGCCTCAATCGATGAAGATCAGGTCTCGGCAAGTTACAGTTTAATTAACGGTTTTAACTGGGCGATTCCAGTGCTCGGGTTTATCGGTACAGTTCTTGGACTGGGATCGGCCATTGGTGAGTTTGGTGTTACCATTCAGTTGGCTGATGATGTGGACAAATTAAAAAACTCCCTGACCGATGTCACCGGTGGATTGTCCACCGCATTTGACACTACACTTTTGGGCTTAGTCGCATCCATTGTCGTGCAAATGGTCATGACTTTCCGAAAGAGGCAGGAGTTTCTTCTGCTTGATGAATGCAATGAATATTGCCAGGCCTATGTTTTGGCTAAGCTTAAGCTTGAGAAATCCGGAAGAGGTCGTTCCTAATCAACCTGATTTTAGTAAGCTTTAACCTTCCGTAAAAAGAGATGGGAAGAAGTAGTCGAAACAGTGAGGAGAAGGTAAGCTTTTTTGCCTTTCAGGATATCATTACAGCGGTGATTGGTATCTTGGTTTTGATTGCTCTTATTCTTGCTCTGCAAGTAAATCCAAAACGGGAAAAAGAGGGAGATAATCCAGGTAATAACACCGCCCCGGTTGAACTCATTGAAGGGGGAAATGAAGGAGGCGGGAACGCCACCATTGTGGTGGCCAGTGAGTTCAATGCTACTGAGGTAATTGAGGAAATTGCCGAACTTCATCAGGAAATGAGTGAAGAGAAGAGAGAATTCATTGTTAAAAGCGAGAAAAAGAACAGCGAAATTGAAGAATTATCAGAGGAATTAAGAAAATTAAACCTGGAACTCCAGGTTTTTAAAAAAAAGCTTGGAATTGAAGATTCTAACGAAAGCAAGGACACCAAGGAAAAGATTGAAAACCTTGAACTGTTAATGGATTTAGCCAAGGTTCAAAAAAATGAGTTGAGCGAGGAGAAAAAAGGGCTAGAGGATAAGATTAATGCGAGAATATTACGATCCCTGAAAAATCTTTCCGAATTGGAGTTACAGGAACTGGATTCCAGCCTGAATTCCCAAGTGGAACAACTGCAGTCACAGATTGAAAATGAAGTCCGGGTAATTCCCAAGGAGAATAATGTCGGAGAAAAACCGGTTTTGGTTATTCTCGGTTCAACGGAATTCACGATCGGGATTTTCAATGGTGAACAGCGAACAGTACAGGTAACACCAGCTAATTATTACCAGCAACTGGGGTCAGCGCTGACTTCCTACGACAAAAAGAAAAACTTCTTTGTTTATTTCTTCCGTCCATCCGCCTGCGAAACCACCGTGACCAATGTACCGGGAAGGAACGGTGCGATCCAGAAGAATTTATTCGATTTATTGTGTGATCCTAAAAATAATCTTACCCGTATGCTCGGATATAAATACGGCTTCGAACCGATTCACGAGGAGGCGGCAGTCTTATTCACCGATAAAACGCCCGATCCATTTATGGAGTTCTTTCCTGACCTATGAGTATTTTATTAAATATTTTAGTAATTATCTTCAGTAACTAATGGCTCGCGAAGAAGATGAGGGCGGAAGCTTGGATATGTTGCTCGACACTCTGTGCAACACTTTTGGGGGAATCATCTTAATTGCCCTTCTTCTTGCTTTGAGCGTGAATAAAAAAAGTGTCGAACTGTATGAAAAATTAGTCAAGACGGACGACAATCAATCCGAACTCATTCGAGAACGGGAACAGCTTAAGAATTCACTCCTGGATTTGAAGGATGAGAATATCGAAGTCATGGAGGATCTTGAGGATGACGCCTATTCCATGCGGGAAGAGATTGAAGAACTGAAGGATAATTTAGACGATTTAAATAGTGATTCCTCCGCGATGGAGAAACTTGCTCAACTTGAAAGGCAGAAACTTCAGGATTTAGAGGATACCGAATTAACCATTGAAAAAGAGCGTTTGAGCATGGAAGAGGAATTAAGCCGATTGGAAACGATTTTTGAACATCAGGAACTGAGTAAGGAATTGAAAAAAAAGCCCTACCGCAAGGTGAGCCTACCCCAACAAAAAGACACCCGGAAAAAACCGCTTCCGGTCATTGTGGCCCACGGTAAAATGTATCCGATGATTTCTCTTGGAATTGGTTCGGTGGAAAAGAACGAGGATGGATTATTATGGAATCAAACCCCGGACAAGCGTTTTCAGGTAAAAGTGGACCCGGGAAAAGGAGTCGATCCCATGAACGAGGATGCTTTGGATCTTTTTCTTTCCTCGGTGGGGGACGCTCCCCGTTTAGTCCGACAAAATTTTTTCTTAAATCTATTTGTTTTTTCCGACTCTGAAAACTTTGCTATTTTCAATAAGATTCGGGATGAGGCGGTGTTAAGAAAGTTGGATTATAATTGGATCCCGATTTCGGAACTTCCCCTTGTTTTACGCTCGGATAATGTTCCCTGGAAAGTTCAATGATGGAAAGTCTGAAACCGGTATTATCAAGTTGCGATCAATGAGACAATATCCTGTGTTTTATTTTTTGCAGACTCTTTCACATTTTTTGTCCAATGATTTGGATTAACGGCAGAACTGTTACAAATGCAAATTGAAAAGTCGGTCATAATTCAGGAAAGTTTTATCCATTTGGAATCCATAAAGCTTTTTACCTAAGCGGATAATGACTTATGACTGAATTCTTTTATCTTGCATAAACAATCAATTACTAGAAAAATATAATAAATGTCCAAGGAACTTCTCATTTCCCTCATTTTGGGTGCACTTTTAGTGTGCTGTGTTCTTTTGGGCTTGTTTCAAGCGGAATTACTTTCCAATCCGTTTTTTCTGCTTTTTGGACTAGCCACCATTCTCGGACAGGTTGTGATGGCTCACTTGGCATTTAATCAATACAAAAACTTTTCAACCCAAACCACAAAAGAAAGTATCAATGATGAAGAAGGAAGAGACGAACGAGGAGAAGATCGAGGAAGCGACGGATTTGACGACTGAAGATACTTCGGTAGAAGAATCCGAGTCTGCAGAGACACAACTTAATCCTAAGCATCGTGGGGTTGCCCTTGCGAGTTTGGTGGCGGGTTACACTCTCGCTTTGGGATTTGCGGCAATTTTATTTTTGGGGTCAGACAATCCGCAACCAACTGTGGCGGATGATGAAGTGGTGGAGGAAGGCGAGATGGTCGTCGCTGCAGAGGGTGCCGACGGTGAATCTTCCGTAATCACCCTTACAGGTGGCAACAGTATTCCATGGACTGCCGGTAAACCATGGGTAGACCCGGGTTATACAGCGATTGTGGAAGATGAGGATTTAACTGCTTTTGTGGAAACTGCATCCTTTGTTGATGTCAACACACCGGGTCAATACAAAGTTATTTACACCATTAAAGACTCCAAAACTGGGGATGTGATGGATTCAGTTGAACGATTTGTAACCGTGAACGCAGGAGGATTTATTACGGGTGCAAATGTTGCCTACAATGATCGATTGGACGGAGTAGTGGTCAAGGACGAAAAAATCACCGCGGTTATTGGAGATAATGACGATGACATTGTTTATGTTGACAACGATGACCGTCATCTTCGCCTTGGCGGTCACAATCTCAGGGATGGCCGTAACGGAGGAAACGGACGGATTCGTGGAGGTCGTGACCGAGTCGTGATTGATGACGATATTGATTTGGGATTACTCGACCGCCGACTGGCCACTTTGGATGACGATGAATTAGTGATTATCGAGGACAACGACGATGATTTAATCGCTCGTCTTGACCGAAAGGATATTGGATTGGAGCGCGGAGGAAATGACCGGGTTGATGTGGGTAATTTTGTCCCTGATGCCCGTCGTGGAAATTTAAATGATGACGAATTAGGTGCAGTCGGGGACTTTGACCAAGACGGAGCCGGTTTTGGAAAAGGAACGATGCCCGGAATAGGTAAAGGCGCCGAGGTTTATGCCTATAATTTCCCCTCTCAAGGAGTGGGTGCGGGTATTGGAAGTCCAGCAGTTGGAGCAGCGGCAGGTTTTGTAGGACTGGGGGCTGGGATTGGTCAGGCAGTTTTAGACGGACAGGCAGTTCCCGCTCTTGGCGGAATTGGCACTTACACCCCCTCCGCACCTGCGAAACCGGAAGGTCCGGATGCAGATCAGGACGGAATTCCAGACGCAATGGAAGCATCTTTTCGCACGAATCCACAATCGAGTGATACGGACAACGACGGAGTGAGCGACGCCGATGAGGTGAGTGCAATGTCTAATCCACGGGACCCTCGCAGCAAACCGGGCACTCCCGCTCCTGGGGATGACAGCGATCAGGACGGGGTTCCTGCCTCATTGGAAGCTCTTTACGGTCTGAACCCCGCGAACTCTGACAGTGATGGAGACGGATTTACTGACGGGGAGGAAATCTCCGCGATGACTAGCCCCACCAACCCAGCCAGTAATCCTGGTGAAATGGGTGGTCCTGCGCTTGCAGTTGCTCCCGGAGTGGCAGGTGGAGTGGCAGGCTTGGTTGGAGGTGCCGGTGCTGGTGCCGCAGCGGGACTGGTTTCCGGTCGGGTAACTCATCCTTTAGGTTTGGGTGTGGCAGATGTAGGTGTTGGCATTGATGGTATCGGTCGAGGTGGGGACGGACATGACGATTGGAATTACGATCACCTTCCGAAAGATGGAAACCTTTACATTATGATGCATGTGGACGGAAGTGGTTCAATTCTGAGCACCAGAAAAGCATTGGACGAAATGAAAGACACTCTTCTTAAGAATGCGCTGCTTCCTTATTACAAAAATGACGAAGATCTTTACAACCGCCGGGTTCTCGTAGTGGATGGTGAAGGGGAGCGCACTCTTAAATTCTTTGCCGATGCGGCTAAAAAAGAAAATGTGTTAGCCCTTGTCTTTCAGGATGAAGCACAACCTGCATATCATCTTCCCAACTTCAACCGTAAGCCCGAGGATCACTACATGGACGACTTGAAAGATCTTAAGAAGGGTTTAAACGGATATGGCGGACTTTACCGGGGAATCATGTTCCAAGTCGACCGGGGCAAGACTTTTGCCAAATCATTTAAGGAATTTGTGGAAAATGCTTGGCGGGGAGATGGTTATCTTTCCGGAGCGGGAGAAAATCTGAAGCCTTATTACTGGCAGGAAAATGGTGACAACATACGTAATCGTGACGGCATTGTGTTCAGTGATGAATATCATGTAAATTCCGAAGGTGATCCGGCATACTACATGAACCTGATCATGGAGGCGTCCCGTAAGATCGGTTTGGATTTAGGGAGATATGGTGGCGGGCAAGAAGATGGCCGTTTCAATGCTAAAGTAAGTGGGGGTTCCAGCAGTACTTCTTCTCTCAATCAGATGTGTCCCGTCAAAAAAGATCGCAAGGCTAACCCTTCAATCACCGCAAAGAACTCGAGGGGGCAAACCGTGGCATTTTGCTGCAACGGTTGTAAAAATAAATACACATCGGCTAATTGATCTCTACATTTTCTGATTTTTCCCTTTTACTGATCGTATAAAAAGGGCATATAGAATTTTAGATAGCGGGAGTATGGTATGAATACAAAGACCATACTCTCTCTTATTTTATGCTCAACTCTTGGGCTTGCTGTAGTTGGAAATTTATTTGCAGGAAATCTCATTCTTTCTTCGGTTTTTGTTTTTTCGGGATTAGGTGTTGGTGTTTTGTCCCATCTTGCATTTTTTGAGGAAAAGAAAAAAAAACCGCAGGGAGTTGGCCCGATTCCTTGGCTCAATTTAGCAATGACTTATGGACTACTGCTGCTCAGCGTGGGTGCCTTCCTTTTTCTTCTGATTTATCCTGCTGACTCCCGTCAGTCAACTATTGCCAAGGCTGGGCAAGTCGCTGGAAATGAAACGGAGGGGACAACAGTGCCCCAAAGCGAACAAACCGATGTGGCTTCCGGTGGTGAACGTGCCCGCTTGGGTAGCAGTGGAAGGGGAGAGGGATTAGACGCACTTGGGGGAGCCAACGAAGATAATCAAAATGCCATGCGTGAGGCACAGGTATTAAATCCGGCAATCGCCGGGGCAGAAGGCGGTGTTTCAGATCAGACAAAAGTTTCTTCTCAAAATGTTGAGGAGGTTATAGAAGCCGGAGAATTTGATCAGGGATTGGCTGAATCAGAGGATCTGCTGCTCTCCCGTATTGGGGAGGATGAGGAAAATAAAGATATTGGTGATCCCAATGCCCTGGTTTTCGAGGAAAAAGAAGATAATGCCTTGGCATTTGATCCCACCGTGTTTCGCGGAGCGGAAGATCCCAACGATATTCTATCCAGAGCCAAAGGGGATAAGTTTACAAACCTTAAGGCAGCAGTTAATTCCCTGGGGGTTTCTGTCCCGAAGTCGATGAGTGGGCGTTGCGACAAAGTGGGAAGGGTGGCGAGACTTGCCCGTGGAGGAGTCAAGAATCCGGATCGGGTTGAAGCTTCCGTAATCAAAGCATTGAATTGGTTAAACCAAGATCAAAATGCGGATGGGTCTTGGGGAAATAATGCGAAAGGAGCGATGACCGGATTTGCCCTGCTTTGTTATTTGGGGCATTGTGAATTAACGGATTCACCTGAGTACGGCGAAGCGGTAGCCAAAGGAATTAAATATCTGGTGGAATTAGGTGATGAGAAAGACGGTTGGCTTTACGTTACCAATCAAAAGCACGGGTCAGCCTACGCTCATGGAATTGCCAGCTATGCCCTTGCAGAAGCTTATGGAATGACTGAGAAGCAGTTTATTTTACCGGTTTTAAAAAAGGCAATTCAACGAATTGTGGCCGGCCAAAAATCAGATGGAGGCTGGGTCTACATGGTGGAGAGTGCCGGGGTTGATAATCTTCGCTTTGTTGATTTTGGTAATAAAGGTTCGAGTGATACCTCCGTGAGCGGTTGGCAATTTCAGGCCCTTAAGGCTGCTTATAACACCGGAGCCGTTTTTCCTGATATTGAGGAGGCGTTGGAGGCATCGATAAAAAATTTTTACCGTGTGTACTCTAATCAAAACGGAAGCTTTGGTTATAAAAATCCGTCCCATAAAACTGATAATCACAAATTAACCGGAGTAGGTTCGCTCGGTTTACAATCTTGGAAACATGGACATCCTTCGGAGGAGGAAAAAAGAGCCACTTTGAAAAAAGCGATGGAACATATTTTGAAAAATAATCTGGCAATGGATTACGCAAGTGGCGATGCAAATTTGTATTCCTGGTATTATGACGCACAGGCCCTTTTTAATTATGGTGGTGCTTATTGGACCGCCTGGAACCGGAAGATGGAACCAATGCTTATCAATTCCCAGCTTGCTGACGGTAGTTGGCCCAAAGAAGGTGGTGGGAAAACTTCAAGCCAGGGAGGAAAAGATGCGGAAGTGTACCGTACCACATTATGTACACTGATGCTTGAGGTTTATTATCGCTACGTTTACTGACGGTCACTACTCTCCGACTGATCACATGGTTGGATTTATGAAGTTTTTTCAGATAGTTTTGCTCCTTTTATTTTCCTCCTCTCTTGGGGGTCAGGGATTACTGATCAAAAAATCGGGCGTTCTGGAAGGTATTCTAAGCGCGAAAGGAGAAGCGTGGATTGATGTGAGGGAAGACGGCGGATTATTGGACAGGTATCTTGCCCCATGGTCTGGAGAATCACCTGCACGGGGAGGGGGGTTTGACTTAAAAACACTGGGTGAATTTAAAGAGCTAATTGTTGGAAACCGGGTTTATCTCGACTGGTTTTGGGACGGACATCTACGGGTTCGTAAAGTCAGAGAAATCAAACCCTCCAAGAAGGCGGGATTTTTTACCGGTATGTTAATCAATAAAGGGGATCAATGGATCGAGGTGGAAGGTACTGATAATCCCACCCCTTGGCGGTTTTATGCTAGGTGGGTGGGTGGATTGCCTGAAGAGGGGGGCAGATATCATTCCAGGACTCTGGAGTTTTTCGAAAATTTTGAAATAAGTAATCAGGTGCGATTTTATTGGACCTATGATCACCGCCCAAGGATTGAAAGATTTATTGAGCAGGAAGATGACACTTTTATTCCATTCTACTATGGCAAGACTGTTCCGGGTTCCACCAATGAAATTTCGCCTGTTATTCCGCCTGTAAGTCCGGTGGTCAATCCGTTTGATCAGGTTTCTCCTACGGCTCCGGTCAATCCTTTTGATCAGTTACCGGCAGGAACACCCAATCAGTCACTGCCTTCCCCATCTGCCAATCCATTTGATCAAGCACCCCCAGCTGTTCCGGGTAATCCATTTGAGGCTGCTTCAGCGCCAGGCGGTAATCCATTCGACTCTGCTCCCCCGAGCAATCCCATGCCTGGCGATGCGAATCCATTTGATTCCGCTCCCCAAGCGAAGGAAGTGAATCCATTTGAGGATGTCCCGTTGCCGGGTAATCCATTTGACACAATTCCTCAGCAATAATTCTTACCGGAGGAAATTTAGGGAATCCATCGGGGAGGGCTTATCCCTAATGGTGATTCGGGAACCGTTCGAAAGTAGCCAGTTTGCTTCACTCACTTGTCCCTTTTGCCAATTCCTATTTACTTTCCTCCGCTTCCGCTCAATTCGTTCGTCCAAAGGAATGATATCACCCGATTGATTACTAGACCACAGAATGTCAATTATGGTGTCGTCCGCATCCAAACCGACAATTTCAACGGCAGCACCTTCGCGATCATACATCGAAAGCGTTTCCTGATTTAATGTGGTGTCTATTTCAAGTAAAGTCTTATCGGCTGCACTTCGGGCATCAAAAACAAAGGCTTCATAGGTCGCGGGAAAACGATCTGGGAGAAGAAAGCCGTCCATGTTTCGAATAGCAATTTCTTTGATATGCGAAGACCAAATGGGGGTAATTTCATTTCCCCGTTCGTCAATTGCGTAGACAAGAGCGGGTGCGTTATCCGGATTCCGGTAGGATGGAATGGCAAGAATCTCCTTGGCCGCTTCATCAATGGCCCGTGAAAAACCGTCTGAACTTGCGGAATGAATCGTGTCCAACCTCTTGTCATCAGGCATATAAACCACGAGTGCGTGGGTTTGTGGATAATAAGTGGACTGTCCTTCGGAGAGGAAGCCATTTTGATCAAAGCTACCTTCTTCCCGAAGAAGTTCATCTATGCTTAAGTCTTTTCCCCGTGGATGATAATAGGCACGGTATGAACCAACGGGTTTGCCATCCGAGAAGGTAGCGTCCAAGCGGAGATGATTTTTCACTTCCAATTCTCCGGGGTCCAATCCTTCCTCGTCGAGCTTTTCAAAATAGCGGGCGACATCACTGGGGGAACTTGGATAATAAAGCCTGAACACTCCATTGAGTTCCCCGTTCAGATACTCTTTTTGATAAACCAATTCCCCAGTTTTTCCATAGGCGGTGAACAGATTATTTCTTTTTCCTTTTTTAAAGGATCCAGTGAGCAGTTTTAATTCATTATCCTGCCAAAAAGAAAAGTTTCCATCCTTGTACCCTTTCACAAATCCAATCTTAAAATGCATCTTACCATTGGGATGGTTGTCTACGATGTAAGCACGTTTTTCGTTTCCAAAAGGTTTATCCATTCCCAGTTGATAAAGGATTGCGGTGCCGTTTTCATCTTTTCTGTATTCCACATCATCGGGATGTAGCTCTTTGTCCGAACAGGAGCCAAGTAAGAGAATCAATGCCAGGCAAAGAAATAAATACTGGGATTTAACTGACCTGCTGGATAAATTTTGCATTACAAATCTAATACTAGAGAATAACCGATATTTTCCGCAATGGAAAACTTACTGGTTTCGGGTGCGTACCTGCTCCGCAATTTCAAGTATATCCATTGCCGGTAAAGTGACGATTTCTGACGGTCGTCCGGAGACCATTTTATAAACCACCACTCCGAGCCAGTTTCCCATACTGTTGAAAACCGGAGTACCCGGGGAGGTGTTCTCGATCACGAAATAGGTTCTCGGTTTTTCAATCACCGCATTGACCCAACCACGACGGAGGGTGGATTGACGGTACAGTGTTTTTCTCAGCTTTCCCATCGAAACCACTTCGTCCAAAATAACTGGCAGGTCATTCTCGCTTGCTTGTTTCGGAACCCTCGAAAACACAACATCCTTAAACTCGTTCTTTCTTTCCTCGATGGGCAGAACGAAGGCGAGATCAAGGTCAGAGTCCTTGAGCAAGAGCTTGGCGGGCACCTCGGTTCCATCCTGCATTAAAATCATGACCTCGGTGTAATTGACATTGACTGATGCCCCCGGCGAGCGAATACGGGAGAGTATATTGGCGGTAGGATCAACTTTATTGAGGGAAAGAACGGTCAGTCCATCTTCGGCAATAATCGTTCCGAGGGCTTCGAGTTTTTGTTCCTGAGGAGGCATACTTCTTCCACCCGCACTCAGTTCAACGCGAACCGTGACTGAAACCCAGGTCACACAGTCCGCATGTTCACGGAGGAGTTTCCTCCATGTGGAGTCGGGTTTCTTGGCCCAGGTCTGAAAAAATAATCCGTTAAAAAGGAAGATAAAAACAAGTGGAAGTGATTTCATTTGTGTGGTTGCTGTGCTCAGGTGTTGTCCCAGTCCGGTTCAAGTTCGAGGAATAGGGTATGAATTCCCCGTTTTACAAAGAAGACAATCCGTTTACTTTTCCTTTGGATCCATTGATTCATTTCCTTTTCAAAAAATTGAACCTCTCCCATGGTTTTCCCGTTTATTTGCAGAACCAAATCGCCCTGTCTCAATCCGGCAAGGGAAGCCCATCCTGCGGGTTCAACATTTTCCACGATTAAACCCGGTGCTTTTTCTTCAAGCCGTTGATTGACCCGATCCCCAAAGGATAGTTCCCGCACCGTGAATTCAAATGTCTCCTCTTTGTAATCGGGCAGTTCGTTTGCCGGATCGGGCCGTCTTTCCAGGGTTACGTTTAAGTCGAGTTGGTTTCCATTACGCAGGCCAGAAAAAAGTGCCATTGAGCCGGGTTTGTATTCTTTAATCATATTACCGAACACCTCTGCATCTTCGGTCCGGTAAGCCTGAATGATCTGTCCGTCAATTCGGTAGAGCAGATCGCCCGCTTTCAGCCCGGCTTTTTCCGCCGGGGTTCGTGGATATACCTCGGCCAGACGGACGCCACGGGTGGTTTTGGGCAGATTAAGAGCTTCAGAAAGCTCGCGGGTCAACACCTGGCTCGCCACCCCCAGCCAAGGCTTCCAAGCTTGGACCGGTCGGTTTTCCTCCGCTTCCGGGCCGATTTTGATCACGGTTAATAATTTGGCCATATCCCGTTCAAAACTCACCAGAGTGGGAACGGGTTCGTTTTTCCCTTCGGTAATCTTTTTGGAAATCTGCACCATTGTTTCAACCCCACTTACTTTTTTTCCTCCGATCGATGTGACCACATCCCCGGGCAGCAGACCGGGTTTGGCACTGTCGGAAGGGCCGCCCCGTCTGACTGAGTGGATTTGGGCTCCCTCCTTGGAGGACCTTCGGGCCTCAAGAGAGGACATCAGGGTGAAATTCCGAATGGTGACTCCCCAGCTTTTTAAGTCCCGTTCCTTGGCAAATGCGGACTCGCGCGCTCCGGTGGTTAATGTCCAGGTTCTTTTTTTATTTTGATGCAAACCGGAGATTTTAACCTTTTTTCCGATCTTCATTCCATAGGCAAATTGATTAAAAATTGGCAGGTCCTCCTCGATACGGGCGGACACTTTTTTCCCTCCGTATACCCTGATGATATCCCCCGGTTTTAATCCGGCTTTATCCGCGGGTGAACCCTCGATTATTCCGGCGACCAATAACCCTTCCTCGCTCGGGTCAAGCACCGGTTGGCATTCCAACCCAGTCCAGCATCGGGCAATCATTCCCTTTTCCGCAAGTTCCTTAGACACCGACTGGGCAAGATTGGACGGGATCGCTCCGCCCAGACTACCGATTCCGACCTCATTAATGCCAATGATAAATCCCGCCTCATCCACCAACGGTCCTCCGCTGTTTCCAGGGAAAATGATTGCATCGTGACCCAACCAGCGCACTAATTCCCCCACATTCTCTCCATCCAGTCGAAAAGAACCCTTGTTTGGCGAGATCAGGGCAACATTTGATATTATTCCCCGGGTGACTGACTGGGAAAGCCCCGCCGGGCTGCCCATGGCAAAACAGACATCCCCCACCTCGACCGCGTCCGAATCGCCAAAAGTTGCAACGGTCAGGGCCTTGCTCCCCTTGGCCCGGTCCTCCATTCTCAGGCGCAGAACCGCGAGATCAGTCATGGGGTCCGCTCCCAGCAAATCCGCCATCACTTCCTCCCCGTCGTGCAAGCGGCAGGTGATCCGGGTGGCTTTTCCGGCGACATGGTGGTTGGTGACCACCCGACCGTCTGCGGATACGATCACCCCACTTCCGGTGGCCCGCGATTTCATCATCCGTCCCCTCGATCCCTCTTCCGAAACCACTTCAATACGCACAATTGCGGGGTAGACATTTTCCACCGCTTCGGCAAGGGGCAGGGTGGAGACACCGATTTTTTCGGCATGAACAGTAAGTGAAAAGAGCAGGGCGGTAATTGGGTAGATGAACTTCATGAAATATTAAATAAGGCGATGCCGAGGCCTACTTTCGTTTGACTACAACCTCGACAAATAACAATCAATATCTATCCTTGGTGATAGACTCAAGCAAGGAAACCAAAGGAAAAGAAACATGAACAATGACACCGGGACCCCGCAAATTCTATCTGAGAGGCAGAGGAAATTTCTTGGCTTTGTTGCCTGTTTCGCCGGTGCTTTGCTGTTGGGCTGTCTTTTCACTGCAGTCATTCTTATCCTTAACCGTGCATTCGATCTCTTTGGCGGGGTAATCTGGTCCCTCGCGATTTCGGGGATGCTCGCCATCCTGCTCCGCCCCGTGGTTGGATTTTTTGAGGAAAAAGCCAGACTTGGCCGTTTTGCATCCATTCTTCTCCTTTATGCCCTGGTGATCACCACGGCCGGATCTGCCACCTGGTTTCTTGGTGGAAAAGTAATTTACCAGACCAAGGAATTTCTTGGCACCGCTGCAGATTGGCCCGAACGGCTTGAGAAAAAAGCCAAGAAGTCCTTACCACCAGAGACCTGGGAATCAATCTCCGGTCAGGTGGATGCGTTTAAGGAATACTGGAATGAAATTTTGGGTCAGGAAAAAAACCTTGTCGTCCTTCTGCCCGCTTCCGAGCAGGCGGTTTATGATACTTTGGATGTCGATCAACGGGAAACATTTCGTGCTCTTGATCCTGACGAACGCTCCGCTTTCTTTACCATCATGGAAAAAGCTGAACAAATTATTTACCTGGAACGCAAAGCGACCGAGATTCGCAACCGGGCGATGGAAGCGATGGAAAAACAGGGCGGTGAACTGGCGGAAAAATCAGCGGCCGTGATCAAGTCTGCATGGAGTGGACTGCTGGGATTCTTTGCCCAGATGACTTACCTCGCAGTCATTCCGATCTACCTCTTTTATTTCCTTGGGTCTAACCGTAACTTGATTGACGAACTTGAAAAGGAACTTGGTTTCCTTTCCGATTCCGTCAAGGAGGATGTAGTTTTTCTGATTCGTGAATTTGTGGGTATTTTGGTCAGCTTTTTTCGGGGCCAACTTCTGATCGGTGTTCTGATGGGAGTGGGATATGCTATTGGTTTCAGCATTAGCGGACTGAAATTTGGGATTACCCTGGGGCTTCTTTTCGGACTGCTCAATATCGTTCCTTACCTCGGATCGATTGTGGGGATTGTCACCGCCCTGCTGGTCGCTTACCTACAACCCGCCGGGATCGCGGAGACCGGAGAATGGAGTGTCCTGATTGGTTGTGGTATTTCCTTTGCCGTGGTTCAGCTAATTGAAAGCTATTATCTGACTCCTCGAATTATGGGTCAGCAAACCGGACTTCATCCAGTCGTGGTTATGGTCTCGATCTTTTTCTGGGGCACCGCATTGGGTGGAATCCTCGGGATGATCTTTGGTATACCCCTCACCGCCTTCATCATTATTGCCTGGCGTTTGCTTTGCAGGAAATACTTCCAGCAAAGCATTTCCTGAATTTTGCAAAGGATATGAGCATTCCGTTCTTCTATGTCTTGGTTTGATTGATGATAAGTTTCTGAAAAATACGATTAAATAATTTAAATATTTTTGAGATCATGACGAATTAAAGGGTTCCCAAAGTTTCGTCAGCAGAGGAAACTCTCAAGAATACATCTTGCCAGTATTATTGAGTTGGGGGTATAAAATACATAGTATTTAGCTATTATGCCCGCTTTTAAATATCTGTTTTTTAAGATTATATTACTCTCTTTGTGTCCGGTTGCCCAATCGATTGATTATTTGAACCGAGAGGCGGTTTCTGTCTCCGGAAATTGGAAGCAAAGTGGATGGTTTGGGTATTACCACGATGGTGGGTCGGGTTGGATTTATCATCAAAATCTGGGATGGGTTTATCCCAGTTCACCCGATGGGAACTCTTCATGGCTCTATCTGAACGGGATGGACTGGGCATGGACGAGATCGGATTTTTATCCATGGGCGTATTTTCAGAAATTAAAGGATTGGAGATATTATCATCCACATCGCGGGTTTTACGATGACGAGACAAAAATCTGGGAGATAAGAAATACTTTTTCCGCTCGGTTAGACGCAATTGATAATGAAACGGGAGACAATACTGGTGGACAGGAATCCAATTCCACTTCCGGGCAGAATGGTCAAACTGATTCGAATCAGAGCAGATTAATTTATTATTTCCTGAGTATTTCTTCGGGACCAGGGGGCTCGGTCACAGGAGGAGGTAGACACTTGGAAGGAAATTCCACGGGTATTTCCGCGTTCCCTGATACAGGTTATCAATTTCTTAATTGGACAGGAGACATCGTGGCGGACAGTAACGCAACAAGCACCACTGTTATAATGGACCGAAATCGAAGTGTAACTGCGAATTTTGCGATCGAGCAGCGAGTTCTCTCGGTAATCGCCGGTCCGGGAGGTTCGGCGACCGGTGGAAATAAATATGACTATGGAAGTTCGGCAACGGTGACCGCGATTGCAAATACGGGGTATCAATTTGAAAGTTGGACCGGTGAAGGACTGGCGGACAATAACGCATCAAGCACCACGGTTACGATGGACCGTAACCGGAGCGTGACTGCAAATTTTTTCATTTTTCAACCGATAATGTCTTTGAGCGCTGGGGCAGGTGGTTCGGTCTCGGGTGGGGGCAGATACAGTTATGATGCGAATGTTACGGTGGAAGCGGTTCCGGACAGCGGGTTTCGCTTTTTGAACTGGAGCGGGGCAAGGGTGGCGAATTCAAGTTCGGCAACCACGATTATTAACCTCACTGCGGATTCAAATTTAACAGCCACTTTTGAAGCACTTCCCGCTAATTCATCGGGCAAAGTTGAACCTTATGAAATGGTCAGGAGAATGGGGCGCGGGATCAATCTCGGGAACGTGCTGAGTGCCCCGGAGGAAGGAAGATGGGCTCCGGCAGCAACGGAGCAATACTTTATTGACCTTGCGGAAGCAAACTTCACCAATGTGCGTATTCCCATGGATTTTTACGGGAGTCGGACAAATGGGGACACCTCGACTTATTCTGCCCTTGCGAATACATCGGGGGATTTCAATGGTTCGATGGATGACTTTGTGGTTTCCAGCACTTACCTCGATCGTATTGAGCAGGTCGTGACCTGGTCTCTTAATCGGGGGCTGATCACGGTGCTAGATTTACACGGTGGAGATTTGAAGACTGAATTCCTGCACACTTTCAATTCGACCAACAGTCATTACATTGAACCGACTTCAGCTAGGCGTGCGGCTGATATGATGAAGTTCAATTCGATCTGGCGGGCGATCGCGACCCGCTTCCGAGACTTCGCACCCGAGTTGATTTTCGAGATCGTAAATGAGCCATACTTTGAACTTTCCAGCACGGAAATGGATATCCTGAACTCAGGGGTGATACCGGTGATCCGGGCGACCGGGGGGAATAATACCTATCGTAATCTGATCATTGTCGGCGGGGGGGAGAATTCCTACCTCGCTCCGCAGCAGATCAATCCGGCGATACTCGCCGGGGATGCAAATTTGATTGCGACCTTTCACTATTACGACCCCTTTAAGTTTACCAGTTCGCAACGCGACCAGTATGACAATAACACTTGGGGCACGGCGGAGGAAATCCTCAGTGTGCAAACCCACTTCGACTCGGTGAAGACCTGGTCAGACTTACATGGGTTGCCAATTTATCTAGGGGAATTTGGGGCGGATAATGCCAATGGATTTGACTACGGTTCGGGCACACTGAGAAAAATTAATTCCAATGCGAGCGGATATGCGGACGGTGGACCGGATGTCCAATCGCGCGTCCTTTACCACCGGCAGGTCGCACAGGAGGCGATCAACCGTGGATTTGCTTTTTCTACCTGGGATTCTGGTCCCACCTCTAACAAGACAATTCATAAGCGGAGCGATTCAAATCAGTCCTCAAATTTTGACTTTAATTCCTTTTCCGTGACCTCTTTTGAACCCCCTTCCGTTTCCGTCAGCACCAATTTGGATACCAGCACCTGGGTTGGCGAGATCAAATCGGCCATTCTTCAGGGGGGAAACTGGCCAGAATGTTACGGTCCGGAAGGCTTGGTTAAGAATCCGGGATTCGGATGTTCACCTTTTAACCAAGGCTGGTCTCTGAAACTCGTATCCAATTCCTCGGCTCAATTGACGATGGCAGGAGCAGCGAATGCACGGACAGGGAATTCAGCGGCTAAAGTGATGGTCAGTTCGGATCTTGGGCATAACAAGGTAATGCTCGAAAACCGTGCCTATGTGAGTGATCTGAATGGAAAACGGGTCACAGTGGAGGTATGGGTCAAGTCCGCGGAGGCGGCTGAATTCCGTGTCCAATTAAAAGTGATTCCCAAGACGGGGGTGGAGTACGGTCAGAAATTTCCCTCCTCTGATGTCTTCACTACGGGAACCGAATATCAACGCTACATATTTCGCCATACTGTAGGGGGTGCGATCGAGTCGATTCAAGTAAAAGTTTTGATGGGAAATGCTCCGGCCATTTTCTACATTGACGATTTTTCCTTTTCAATTGATGACCTTTGAGATTGATTGAGTTTTTCCTCAATCCAATCCACCTGATTCTATTTCATTTAATCTCATGAGAAATTTGTTTGCATTGATATTCCTCCCGGTTCTCATTTGGGCAAAGCCGGGAACCCAGACTCTTTTTAATGGCAAAGACCTGTCCGGCTGGACAATGGATGTTCCGGCACACGATAAAAAACCGGATCTGCCTAAACCTTTCACGGTTCGGAAAGGTATGCTGGTCAGTCTTGGAAAGCCGGCCGGTCATCTTCTAACCGAGCAGGAATTTGCGGATTTTCGCTTGGTCGCGGAGTACCGGTTTGCAGGAAAACCGGGGAACTGCGGGATTCTGATCCATGCCTCCACCCTGCGAAACCTTTATAAGATGTATCCGCAATCAATCGAGGTACAGATGAACCACAAACATGCGGGAGATTTTTGGTGCATCGTGGAGAACATTGTGGTGCCCGATATGGTCAAGAGACGAGGCCCGGAAAAAAACTGGGGAATTACTGAGGGCAAAGCCCGCCGGATTCTGAACCTCACAGACGGTTCGGAAAAACCGGTTGGGGAATGGAATCGTATGAAAATTGAATGTCTGGGGAATGAGGTGAAGGTCTGGATGAACGGGACTCTTGTGAATCACGGATATTCCTGCAGTGCAGGGAAGGGAAAACTGGCCATTCAGGCGGAGGGCTCGGAAGTGGAATTCCGCAGGCTTGATTTGACACCGCTCGCAAAACGGGAGATGCAACCAAGAGGGGAAAAGCAATGAGCTTGATCAATCTTGGAATGGCCTTGGCTCCGGCGATTGCCATCGCCCTGTTTGTTTATTTCAAGGATAAATATGAAAAGGAACCGGTTGGCGTATTGGTGACCTGCCCATAGTCTCTAGAAGCATCCCCGTTATTGATACCCCAGCAGGCTAGTGAGCCGTTGGTTCGAACCCCACAGGGAGTATTTAATCATTATAATATTCACTTATTATAATGATATAGGTAAGATACAGCAATCAACACATCATTTCTGTCTTTTAAACTGAACGGATAGAGTTCAATTCTCTATGCTGTTGGTTTCAGCGCCTGGTGGCCGTATAAACAACTACTTACCTGATTAATATATATTCATTTCACTATGGATATATATAAGTTTTAGATACCATACAGCAATACACTTCTCAAATTGCCTTTTATGCACTTATTCGGTCCCGATGGGATCGGCGTGTTGCGACCCAATCTTCGAGAATGGGCAACGTTTGGCACGTTAAATACAATGGTATCTGTTTTTACAATTTTTTAGACCCTGTGGCCAAATGGACAAGGCGACTGCCTTCTAAGCAGTAGATTGTGGGTTCGATCCCCACCAGGGTTAGTATCATTTTTTATTTTTATTTTATTTATGTTAGTGTTATGTTAGTTAGTGTTAGTATTAGTTAGCATTATGTTAGTTAGTGTTAATTAGTTTTAGTTAGTGTTAGTATTAGTTAGTATTAGTTAGCGTTAGTTAGTGTTATGTTAGTTAGTGTTAATTAGTTAGTATTAGTTATATGTTAGTTAGTGTTAGTATTAGTGTTAGATATATAAATGTGTGTATATCGGTTATAAAATTGTTTATACGATATATTCTATTAAATATGTGTAAAAATGATGTTACATTACATTCAAAAAAAAATTGATTTAATAAAAATACATTACTATTAAATGTAGAAGACTACCAGCAATATCTTATATTAATTTTATAAAATATATTTAGTCTTCTGGATAAAAAAGTTAGGTTCGACACAGCGACAAACTACAAATTTAAATAGACTTTCAATCTATTATTGGAGTTTAGCCCAAGTTCTCCTTTAAAAAAAACTAGGCACCACTTACGAACCTGTTATGACTTTTTTTCTTTTTCTTTTTTATGTGTATATCGGTTATAAAAATGATCTTATATTACATTCAAAAAAAAATTGATTTAATAAAAATACATTACTAATAAATCTAAGAAGACTCCCAGCAATATATTAATTTAATAAAATATAATGTCTTCTGGATTAAAAAGTTAGGTTCGACACTGCTACACACTCAAATTATTAAACAGACTTTTAATCTGTTACTAGAAGTTTTGTTTGGTTCTTCTCAAAAACTAAACACCATCGAACCTGTTATCACTTTTTTCTCTTTTACATTACATATTTATACAAAATTGAATGTAATTTCTTATCTATTTTTTGAGTGTAGAATCTAATCTCACGAAAACCAAACAGTATGTCCGATATTTCCCAGTATTCATACGTCTATTCACTTAATAATTTCAAAAGTTCTGGAATTGTCAGTGAAGTTGATGAAAACAAAATCACATATACCTGTAATAATACAGGAGAAAGTGTTACAGTAGACTGTAATTATGTCACTGATGACCCAACAATTATCATCCAACAACTCCTTATTGAGAATCAAGAACTACGAGATAATTATTTCAATGTAAATCAGGAAATTATCAAACTTAGGACCAATAATGGTTTATAAAAAAGAAAAATGGTTATACATTTTTCTTTTTTTTTTATTTCTCAACAATCTTATAAGCCCTAAGAGGAAATTCTAAATAGGATCTAAGTTCTAAAAATCCATCTTCTTTTGGATTACTATGAAATTCCACAAGACCATCTAATTCTGGATTTATAAATCTACAGATATTGAGAAGAAGAGTATTTGGGAATTGAGAACCAGACTCACTGAGATAATTCAGTTGCAGTGTATTCTGATTCTTGAGTAGTTTGGCCTTTAATACAAACCAATTTAATGTTCCCCAAATTTCCTGATAATACTGATGAACTGTAAGTATTTCATCATAAATTTTTCCATATTGATATGACAGAGTGACATCTGGAATACCATTAGAATACCACCTCAATTTCATCAAAAATTCTCTTGTGAAATTAGGTTCTTTTTTTTCCAGAAAATCAACATATTTTGATTCTTTCTTCTTGAGACAAGTAGCAAAATCCTTTTGGTAGTTGTCAAACTTACAACAGAAACAAGGGGGGGAAATGGAGCATCGGTGTTCTTTTTTTGGGATTTCTCCATTTAGGGCGATTGCTAACTCCAACATTTGATTCTTTGAGGACATTTTGATTGAACTATGATATATAGCCACTAAAAAATAAAGAAAAAAAATTTAATCAATTTTTTTATTGATGTAATCAAAATTGACAATTTTTCTTTTATACACAAATGTATACTCTTTCATCAATCATTCTTCTTCCATGTTCATCATACAGAATATTACTGAAATCAATTTCGCCTATATCTGGCGACCAGAAATTTCCTTCATTATCTGTATAAGTAGATGAATGTGATCTGGGATCCATTACAAAAGGATTACAATATCCACTTGTTGGATCAG
>CAJWWH010000012.1 GCA_913048545.1 uncultured Opitutia bacterium
AGGAATTGAGCCTGTAAGCTGCGTTCAAAAAGAATAGGCAGTAACCCTACAAAAGTGGTAAGCGAAGTGAGAAGTATAGGACGGAATCTTGCCATGCCGGCTTTTTGAGCGGCTTCAATAATTGGCATAGCTTTGCTTTGCTGATTGACATAGTGAACCAGTACCAAGCTGTCGTTAATCACCACTCCAGTTAGTGCGACTATACCAAACATTGAAAGTTGGCTTAATGGGATTGAGAATACGAGATGACCCAAAACCGCCCCAATTAGACCAAAAGGAATGACTGACATAACTAAAAGTGGTTGAAGATAAGAACGAAAAGGAATCGCCAACAAGGCATAGATCACAAAAAGAGCAATCCATCCGGACTGGGCCAAACTGGAGTCACTTTCGTTTTGTTCTTTTCTTTCTCCCACAAAGGAAAACCGTAAATCAGGAAATTCTTTTCGCAAGGCAGGTAAAAAAGATTCATCAAGTCCGCGTTCTATGCTTGGGATATCAGCTATAAGTTTGTCCGCCGAAGATTGCACATTTATCACTCGGGCCCGGTCAGATCGTCTTATTGTGGGATAGCCCTGACCATGATTAATTTGAGCGACTTCCTCCAAGGGAACTTCGATTCCCTTGGGCGTCCTGACCCGAAGGCTTTCCAAGGCACTTAAGCTTTTTCGGTCTTCAAGCGGATATCGAAGCATCACTCTAAGCTCCTCACGGTCCCTTTGCAGTCTTTGTATTTCCTCTCCATAGTAAGCCTGTCGGACTTGTCGCCCGAGATCAGATTCCGTCAACCCCAGTGCTCGGCCCGCAGAATTTAGATTTAATCTTAATTCCTTCTTTCCCCCTGAATAGGAATCTGAAATGTCAAACAGCCCCTCATATTTATTAAAATGAACTTTGAGCCTTTGAGCCGCATGTTTCATATCTGTCAAATTCTGACCGGCAATTTCAATGTCTATCGCTGTCTTACTACCACCTGCAGCCACATCTCCGAAAAAAAGTTTTTTTACGCTCGGTAGCGGTCCAATTCTTTCCCGCCAAAGTCCCGAAATTTGTGGGGCACTTCGAGTACGGTCTTCGGATTTAATAAGCTCCACACTAATTTCTCCCATATTGGATGCCGTTGCGACTTCAGAAGATCCCTTCGGCCCGCCGGAAAATGGCTGGGCTCCCATGGTGGTCATATTATATTTAAAAGGATTCGGTTCACCCTGCGACTCCAAGTATTTCACCACTTCGAGCCTGGCCCGCTCAATAACCGCAATTGATTTTTCGGTGGTGGCGGCAGGCACTCCGTCTTGCATGGTTATTTTAACTGAAATATAATCAGACGGCACCGGAGGAACTCCGCGGACAGATTTGACATGTCCACCAATAATCAGTGCAATCGTGATGATAAGAATACCCACGAAAGCAGTGACCACTGGCCAACGCCACTTCAGGCAGCGTAAAAGAAAGGGGGAATAAATTGTTTCCACGAAATTTTCTAGGCCACTCGCCACGGATTGCTGCACCCGTGAAAACCAATTTCTTCCACCACGATTAAAACGGCACAAGGTTAGGTGATAGGGTAAGATAAATTTTGATTCCACAAGGGAGAATAAAAGGGCTGGAATAACCACAAGCGGAATATCCTTCATTAATTTGCCTAACCACCCTGGTAAAAACAGAAGCGGTATAAATGCGACCACGCTTGTCAGAATAGCAAAGGTGACCGGCATCGCCACAAGTTGGGTTCCTTTAATTGAAGCGTCCACTGGCGAATGCCCTTTTTTACCCAGTGTGTATACAGATTCGCCCACAACAATTGCGTCATCCACTAAAATTCCGAGAACCACGATGAAGGCAAAAAGAGAAACTAAATTAATGGACGCCCCAATTACTCCCATGGTGGCAAAGGCGCCCATGAAGGAAATGGGCAGTCCTAGGGCAACAAAAAAAGCGAGGGACGGACGGAGGAAAAATGATAGAACTAAAAAGACCAAAATTAGGCCATTCTGTGCATTTCTTATCATCATGTCCAAACGGCCCTGCAGGTAATAGGAACTATCCTGCCAAATGGTCATCTTAATCCCTTCGGGCAGGGAAAGATTACGAGATTCAACAAACTTTGACACTTTTTCTGAGATATCAATCGGGCTTTGTTTTCCAACTCTGAAAATGCGCAATGTAACCGCAGGCTGCCCCATAAATTCAGTGTATAAAACTTTGTCTTCAAACCCGTCGTTGACTTTGGCAATATCTTGTAACTGAACCGAGGATCCGTTGGGTGAGGATAGTACTTCAATCTTATCAAATTGGGCACCACCATTCGCTTTCCCATTTGTGCGAATTAATGTTTCCCCGGCACTTGTTCGTGCGACTCCCCCGGGAATATCAACCGAGTTTTTTCTTATCGATTGGGATACCGAGTCAAAACTGAGTCCATGCTCGCGCATTGCCTGTTCGGAAAGTTCAATACCAATCTCTGGTCTCCTGATTCCGGAGATTTCAACTTGAGTAATTCCCGGTAAATTTGTCAGGTCATCCCGGGTCTTTTCCGCCAGTCTTCGGATTGATTTAAGGTCACTGCTTCCATGAATTGCCAAGGCAAGTACCCTGCGTTTTACCGCCATTACTTCAACAATTGGTTTTTCTGCTTCTTCTGGGAAATTATCGATTGCATCAACGCGCACCTTAATCTCATCCGCGAGTATTTTAACATCCTTACCTTTTTCAACTTGAACAGCAACCACTCCGGTGTTTTCTCGGGAGTAAGAAATAATTTCTTTTATTCCAGTGAGATCCCAGATTTTTTCTTCAATTTGTTTGCATACTCCATCCTCAACCTCGAGTGGAGCTGCTCCCGGATAAACAACGGATACTGAAACTGTATCGAGATCAAAATCAGGAAAAAGCTCCATCTTTAAACCGCGGATGGAAATTATTCCGGCAAGGAGAATTATCCCCGCGAGTAGATTGGCGGCTACCCCGTTCTTAGCAAACCAGGCAATCATTTCAAAATTGACTCATATTCTCATCCGAGATTGCGGAGGAAATTTGCACCTGCATTCCTTCGGCAATGATATCCATAGGAGTGACGCAAACTTTTTCCCCTTCGTTCAAGCCGTCTTTAATCCATGCTTCCTTTGCATCTTTTTGAACAATCGTAACTTTTCGAAATCTCAGTCGATTTTCGTCGTCAAGTACCAACACAATGTTCTGTTCCCTAAACGCTGAGGTTGGAATAACAAAGACCTCAATCTTTGGCCCAATCAGCTTGAGCTTTACAAACTGACCAATGCTTAAAGGATCTTTGATCTTTTGAATAGATTGAAAAGGGTCGGTAAAACAATTTTCAAATTTCGCCACCAGGTTGTGTAAGCGTGTTTTGGGATCGATAATACCCTGTGATCGATCGATGGCTCCTCGATGACTTACCTCACCACTTTCATTGATGATGTGAGCGGAAATTTGATTGGCTCCATTGGGGGACCCTTCGTTAAACTTTAGGAAAGTAAGCTCCTTTCGGCTAAGTGCGAGCTGGACTTCACCGGTTTTAATTGAATAAATTTTGGCCAAGGCGGAGGAGGATCCAGCACCCACCTGTTGTCCGACATCAGCGAGAATATTGAGGACTCTACCTCTAAAGGGAGCCCGCACCATGGCTTTACTCACATTTTTCTTTGCCTGACTGTAAAGGGCTTGAGCCGCTTCTGCTTCTGCTTCCGCCTTCAGTATTTGAGGTTTTCTTTGAACAAGTTCAGGGGCAAGATTCCAGTCCCGGTCTCCCCACTCTGTTTTTGCCTGCTCTGCCAAAGCCCGTTCCTGAGCCAACTGAAATTCAGTGCGCCTGAGATTCGCAAGAGTTTCGGCTTCCCTGGCCAAGAGATCGATATCCTCAATTTTAACCAGCAAATCTCCCTTGTCAAAAAATCCACCGTTCTGGAAAGATGAGATTGATTGAGAGGATTCCTCGCTGAAAGGTGCGACCTCTTTAATTAATCCGGGAACTTCGGCAATCAGGTTTGTGAGAGTACGGGCCTGCACCGTTCCAAATGTTTCCACAATTGCTTCCTGCGAGACCCGTTTAGCCTGAATAACATTCACAAAAGGAATCTGTTTCACAATCTCCCGGGGCTTGGCTACCGGTTTGCTTTCAATCAGAAACTTTCCGACCATAACTGCGATCGCAATTATGATTCCACACAAAAATAAAGGGGTAAACTTTTTCATAACTCAGGTGCGACCGCCTCTGTTCCAATGGCAAGGTACAGATCAATGCGGTTGAGGATTCTTTCCTTTTTAATCATTAAATAGCGGCTTTCCGCCTCAAAGGCGCGCCTTCGAGTGTCCAGGGTGTTGAAAATTCCCTCCACTCCCCGCTGATACCTCTCCCAGCTTAAGTCGGCGGCTGCGCTCAGTGCTGAGGACGCGTTGAACAAGTTTTTTTCCTCCTCGGCAAGATGGATATCGGAAGAGAGGGCATTTTCCACTTCAGCAAATGCCCGCAATACCATTGTTTTAAGGTCTAACAATGCGGCCCGCTTTAAAGCTTCCGATTTCCGGACTCCGGCTCGAAGCCGGCCACCTTGAAAGAGCGGCTGACTGATTGCTCCAGTGACTTCCCAGACACGAAATTTTTCATCGATCAAACTTTCAAAATCATCGGAACGACTGCCCGGCCCGCCTGTGAGTGTGAAGGAGGGAAGAAGGTTTTTATTTGCCACTTTCAGCTCCAATCCGGAGGCTTCCACCTTAAGCTTGGCGGAGGATATATCATATCGTAACTCAATAACTTGCGACGGTGTGGGGGGGAGGGCAGGAAGAATCAATTTGGGCAGAGCAAAAGATGAGTTCCGGTCAAACTTTCCACTCGGGTACTCCCCAATGAATTCCTGTAAATTACGAGAAAGAGTTTCCTGAATCCGTACTCTCTGGGCAAGTGTTGCTTGCGATGACCGAAGACTCGCTTCCGCCAGTTTTTGCTCCAGAGCGGTTGCGATGCCCTTTTGGTAACGGTCATTAATGAAGGACAGATTTTTGGAATAGGTTTCTGTCGTTTTTCGTACAAGTTGAATTTGGAATGAATTCTCGATTAAGGTAAACCAGGACTTGGCCACCTGACCGTTCAATGATAGGCGGGCCGCTTTGTAGTCCGAAGAGGTGGCTTCGAATCTTTTTTTAGCGGAATTTCGTGAATCCCTGATTTTACCCCACAGATCTAATTCCCAGCTGATGTTGAGTCCTGAATTAAAACTGTTGGAAGTAAAGGAAGATTCACTGTTCGGAAAATTAAATCCAATAAGATTTCGTTTGGTCCTGGATCCCCCAAGATTGGCATTGAAAACGGGAAGAATTTTGGCCCCGGCTATGGTAGCGTCCTCACCCTGGGCAATCAATCGTTCACGCATTGCGGCAAGGTTTGGATTATTTTCATTGGAAATTAAGATCAAACGGGTGAGTTCAGGAATGTTAAAAGACTCTGTCCAAAATCCCGTTTTATTTTCTGATTGGAACTCTTTCAAATCAGCGCTCCAATTATCCGGGGTCAAATCATTGCCGATGTTGGAAATCTCACTTTTTCTGGACTGACATGAGAAAAAGAAAAAAATCAGAAAAGTGAAAACTAGATTTCGAAAAATCATAACTTTTTCTTTATGCCGGCATCAAAGCCATTGGATACAAATACGATCAACCTTTCAATCATGTCATGCACGGCATTGGCATTACATTTACCCGATGAAAAATCGTGAATACGTCTGTGTTGTGCCAACGCCCCCAACATCGAAGAGACGGCAAAATGATAATTCCAGTAAAGGTCAACTTCGGAGGCCTGGGGGTGAGAAATTTTTAATTCATTCATAAAAACCTGTGATAGTTCACCGAAAAATCTTTTATGAACTTTCTCCAAAAATGTTGCCGGTTCCGTGAAACTACGGGCAATGATCTCGATTATTCCCGACTTATTTCCGATCTGTTTTTCAACCTCTTCTCCGACCGGTAGAATTAAGGCGCGGAAAATCTCGATGGTGGGCAGGGGATGGTTAGGGGAATTGAATTTTGCATCGTGCAGTCTTTTTCTTCTCTTTGCATTTATTGGCTCTATTTTAGATTTGATCATTTCCAGTACCATTGCTTCCTTGGAACCAAAATGATAATGAGCCGACGCAAGGTTGGTTTTTGTTTGCTGTGCAATGTCTCTCATGGTTACACCTGCAACTCCTTTGGATGCGAATAATTTTTCAGTGGATCGCAAAAGCCGGGCTTTCGTTTTTTGTCCGTTCGCACGAGTCTGTGAGGATGTGGTAGGCATTAGATGTTTTCTTTAAACGATCGTTTAAAGAAAGACAAGATTGGTTTTATGTGCAATATGTAAGTCGTGAAATCAAAGCCATTTGCTGGCATGCACATCAAGGGTTTTAGATTGACAGAATAAGTAATTTAACATTGAATTTTGCCTTTTTCCTTATTTCGCACCCTTCATTCACAAAGAAGATTATGATCAAGATTCGCCTGCAAAGACACGGAGCTCGCCATGCCCCTTTTTATCGTATGGTCGTCACTCCCTCCACCACCCGTCGTGACGGAAAATTTATCGAGGTACTCGGTACCTATAATCCTCAGGCTCATGCCCGCACAGAGGAACTTAAGTTGAAAATGGAACGAATTGATCATTGGTTGGGTGTGGGAGCTCAACCTACAGACACTGCGAAGAGTTTGATTCGACAAGGCCGATTGACACCCGAAGAATGGCTCAAAAGATCTGAGCGAGAGGCAGCGAACAGACTCAAACGGGCCCAAAAGGGGAGTGTAACTCCAACAATGGAGGCAAGCCCTGAATCTAAAGTCGAGGAAGCGAAGAAAGAAGAACCTGAAGCTCCCGCTGAGGAAAAGGCAAAAGAGGAAAAACCCGAGGTGAAAGAGGAAGAATCCAAAGCCAAGGAAGAAAAGCCCGCCGAGGAAGCGAAGAAAGAAGAACCTGAAGCTCCCGCTGAGGAAAAGGCGAAGGACGCAAAATCAGAGGTCAAAGGAGAAGAATCCAAACCTGAGGACACAAAACCCGCTGAAGAAGCAAGTAAACCGGATGAAGCATCTTCCAGCGAGAACGATAAAGAAAAAGAAGAGGCGAAAGAAGGGTAATTCATTCCCCTCCCTCTTTTTTTAATATGTATTTAAATTCTATCGATGATTCGCACAATGGATTCAATTTTGCGTTTCGATGTCCTATCCTTGTTCCCCAAAACGCTAGAAGGTTTTATTGGAGATAGCATAATTGCCCGGGCAATTGATAATAGACTGCTCGAAATCAATTCCCTGGACATTCGTCGTTGGGCGGAGGGAAAGCACAGGGAAACCGATGACCGCCCCTTTGGCGGTGGAGCGGGAATGGTTATGAAACCGGAACCATTATTTGCCGCGGTTGAAGAAATCGCTGATGAATCTAGCACTGTTATTTATATGGCTCCGGACGGTGAGAAATTAACCACTTCACTTTGCAAAGAATTTGCCCAGGAAAAACACATTGTGATTCTTAGCGGACATTATGAAGGCGTGGATCAAAGAGTTCGTGATCACATCGTCACCAGAGAGGTAAGTGTCGGGGATTATGTTTTAACCAATGGGACTTTAGGTGCATCTGTTCTTATCGATGCAGTATCCCGTCATATCCCGGGTGTCTTGGGGGATGAAGATTCTCTTAAGGAGGAAAGCTTTGAAGATCAACTTCTCGCTTTTCCTCAATACACCAGACCGGCGGAGTTTCGTGGAATTAAAGTCCCGGATATTCTTCTCTCTGGGAATCATGCTCAAATTTCTGAATGGCGCGAAACAAAAAGGGTTGAAAAGACCTTGAAATTGCGTCCTGACTTATTGAAAAATTAACCTAAAAGTAAATCGAATTATGAACAACCAACTACTAGACGAAGTAACGAAAGAATATTTAAAAGAAAACCGCGACCAGTTTAAAGTCGGGGATGGTGTAAAAGTTCATGTACGAGTCCGTGAGGGCGAGAAAGAGAGGATCCAGATTTTTGGCGGTATTGTTATTGCCCGCAAGGGATCAGGTGTGCATGAGACCTTTACTGTTCGCAGAATTGCTTCCGGCGTTGGAGTGGAGCGTGTCTTTCCCGTTCATTCCCCTTTAATTGACAAGATTGAAGTGGATCGAGAAAGTGTTACTATGCGTGCTCGTATGTACTACCTCAGGGACAGAATTGGTAAGGAGGCGAATAAAGTGAAAGAGAAACGTCTTTTCGAAGCGAAAAGAAAGAGTAAATAGTTTCAGTTTCTCTTCGGGCGTTGTCCGAAATCCTGACCGTACTTAATAGGACGGATCTTTTGATAGTCCTCCGGTAACTCACCGGATACACTTTTTTCGATATCACAAACTAATGATTTAGTTGTTTTTAATCAATTGTGTTGTTTAAAGTTAGACATTGAAAATTTTTTCCAAAGTAAAATCTTTGTGACTTTTTTATGAAAAAGTCTGTGTGGTTTGCCCTTTTCGCAATGGTGCTCATTGCAATGGTGGATCTCATTATTTACCAGTGGTGGCTGCCGGATAGATTGGAGACCCAATTGAAAAATGGAATGACCGGAGGGAACCTGGAATTTCAGGATGTACAATTGAGTTGGAGCAGTGGACGCTTGCTTGGGGGGGAGTGGAACAGTCCAAAGTGGGATTTATTTTTGGGGGAAGGTCTTTTTTCTTACTCTTCCTTTGACTGGTTGTTCGGAAAAAAATCGCGCACCAATAATTTGGAACTGCACGATTTCCGCGCGGTTGGGAAGAATGAAATGGATTTCAATTCAAGTACCCTCGATTTCCTGAAAACTCTCAGCTACGAATCGGTTGATTTCGGGTGTGACACCATTGAAATAAGCGGAAGTCTCGAATGGGCAGAACTCACGGTTCCTTTTTCTCTTTTTGCCCGGTATTTAATTGGGGAAAAAGAAGTTAATGGAGCGATAGAGATAAGGTTGGAGGAATCTTTCCATCCCATTATCCAATTTTTTCCGCAGGAAAAAACTCTATTTCTTAAATTTGAATTGAAAAGCGACTCAAAATCGGGAAACGAGGTATTTAGGGTTTCAATAATCAATGAAAACTTGGGAGAATTAAAATATTCACGCCATGGTTCATTTGAATCCATCGGATTCAAGATGAATTCAAAAGAAGCGAATGGTGCCCAACTCAATTTTTCCGTGACTCGTAAAGATGAAAGTGAGCACTTTTCCGGTGATTGGAATGGAACCTTGTTTTCCCAAAATCTAATCGGTCAATTTCCAGTTCTATCCTTAATCAAGGGGGAGTTGGAGAGTTCGGGTGAAATCTCGTTTGATTCTTCAGTGAAGGAAATGGAGATTTCGGGAGATGCTAATTTTTCGGCGTCTTCCCTCTTTTTTCCCAAAGAGGGAATAATTAACGGACAAATTAAGGGAAGTTCTCAATTAAAAGATAAAAACTGGTTATTTGAGAATTTTAAAATTCTTATGAAGAATCAAAATAATGAAAAACTGGAAGCCCAATTGAGTTCTCCGTTTTCAAATTTTGGTGAAATTGAGGAAATCCTTTTCCAATTGAAAGCCCTTGATGTTTCACGGTTGGAAAAACTTTTCCCCAAAGATACAAAGCTGAGCGGAAATTTAACTGGCCAGATTGGCAATGATACTTTCACTCTGTCGGCGAATCATTTACTTCTACAACAGAGTGGTGAAGATCTGGAACCGATAAAAGCGACCTTTAACATCCCGATTATCTCGCGTTTAAAGGTGAACCGGGCATTGGATTTTGAAATCGAAACCTTACCAAAATTTGAAATGAATTCCGGTTTTCTTCCGGAAAAATCAATATTTTTCCAGCAATTAAAATTTCGGGATTTTTATCTGAATGGCCAGGTTAATAGCTCCGGTTGGTCAGTAAATGGAGGGGAGTTTAAACTTTGTGATAATAACCGGAAGGAAATTTTCAGTTTTTCAGTCAAGGATAAGTTTATATTTTATTTTAATGAGCATGAAGCCTACTGGATGACCGGGAACCAAAAAGAAAAGGGGGTAATCTCAGTCCGGGCAAAAGGTTTTATTCCTCGGCTTTCTCTTGGTTATCAGGATTTCAGGTTTACGGGAGAAAAGAAAGATCTTTTCGGACAGATTATTTTTGAAAACGGGAAACCGGTTTGGACATTTGAGGATGTTCGAATCTTTGGAAGCCTCAAAAATAAAATCGCCCCGGTGATTGAAGATTTTATAATCCGAGGCGATTGGAGGTTTTATCCTTCAAGGGGAGAAGCCGGACTTTTTACCGTTGAAGACATAGAAATGGAAGTGGCGGGCGAAAAATTATTGAAAGGAGAATTATCCGTATTTCCAAATGCAGAAGGTGAGGTATCCCGAATCGTGAGTACAGATTTAAAAGTGAGTTCTTTCCTTCCCTTCTTTCAGTTATTTTCATTTCCTTCGATTGGGGATTTTAAAAATTTAAAACTCATTGTGCATCGACTTGACTGGCAGTTCGATCAAAAAACCGAACTCATTTTGGATGGTTACATTATTGGCCCGGGACAGTCAGATTCCAGTAACCGTGAATTCGAGATTCCAGTAAAATGGACTTTTGCAAAGAAAGATGACCAGATTTCGCATTGGTTGCAGTTAGCATATAAGAGGAATTCACGGTCCGACTTGGAAATCAGTTTTCAGCCTGAAAAAAACCTCCTTTCTTTCGAAGGAGAAAAGGTAAACCTGACGGATTTGAAAAATCTTATTGGAACTGGTTCACTTTCATTTTTGAAGGATACTATTTTGACCTCAAAATGGATGGATTCAGAAAGAAAAATAAATGCGAAATTGTATTTCAAAACTATAATACTGAACCCCAATATTGAGCTGACTGATTGCAAGGCGGATTTGAATTTACTTGAGAACAAAGTATTTTTCAAAGCAGACTTTCAGGGTTCCCCAATTGAGGGAAGTCTGAATATTAACTTTCCCGAGTTCAACTCTTCGTCGAATTTAGGATTTGATTTGCAATTATTCGGACAGGATACAAATGCGTCCGTTATTAACTCTTTCATTCCTCAGGATATTGGGTTGTCTGGTTTGATTGACTGGAAACTTGAGGCGGGTGGATTGGTTGGGGGGGAATATCAGTTCAAGATTCAGCTTGATGTAAAAGAGTTTGCAGTGGATTTATTATCACAGGCGGGAAGTTCCCCAATTGAATGGCTCAAGGAAAGAATGGAGGAGAGCCTGGGGACTTCTTTTTCATGGTCGGCTCCCCAAACGAAAATGATCGAAGCATTGAGCCTGCTTTTGGGAAATCTTTTTTTTGAAAGCGGTTCGGTTGAGATCGAGAGAACCGAATCCGGAAATTGGAAGTTTTCACAGACCGACTGGAGGGGGCCAGGTATGATTTTACTCAGTCGAGGTACGCTTTCACCCGAGGGTAATTTGAAAGTGAATCTTTTTCCCGGAGTGAAGAATAAATGGGCAGATTTTCTTGAGGTGGTCAATGTATTGGCCGCCGGAAAACGTCGTCAAGGGTATCGGACTTTGAAGCGGGAACCATTAGTCATTGAAGGAGACGGTAATCGGCTGACCCTTTCCAATTGGTGGAGAATGCTCGGTCAGGGTATTGGATTGGAGCCTAATGAGTGAGGGGTTCAAGTTCTGAGCAGGTTGAACCGTTCCGGAGAGAGAAAGCAATGTAGTAAGTCCTCGCCTTGGGCATATTCAAGTTGATCCCGGGGTGCATTCAATATCGAGTGATAAATTTTTCCGAGCCTTTCAACATAAGTTCTCTGGGCATAGTTTCGGGAAATGGAGTCTTTATTTTTGTCGATGATACCGGAATCAGGATTTTCTATTTTTACCTGCTTCCGGATTTCCTCCTGCGCACTTTTTGATTGGGACACAGAGTTGATGATTTCTTCCTGAAAAGACTCATCGAGGCGGCCGAAATCAACCTGATTGTCCCGGACCATGGAACGGTAGGCAATTTCCGTGGCATTTTCGGGGATATTCTGTGCGTAATCGGTAAAGTACCGGCGAATGACCAGGGATATTTTTTCTTTAAGTGTCACCACCGATGAGAAATGGGAAAGATCGACATTCAGTCTCCCGTAAAGCTGGTTCAAATTGATTCCAAGATTGGAAAAATCCTCGGTTATTTCGGGAATATTCCGACCATATAGAAATTTCCCGAAAGTCCATGGTTCCAAAAATCCAAGCCCGAATCCCTCCGCAATACTAGTCGAGATAATTCCCCGGGCATGGTCAACCATTTCCGGGAATGAAGATTGAATGCTTTCGCCGAGACCAAAGGTAACCGGAAGTTCCAATTCCCGGCAAAAACTTTTCCATTTTTCAAAAACTGGAGTAAAATTGGGGTTGGTTGGACCGAGACTATTGGCAAAATGTTTTCCCGGGTGCGAAGCTGCAATCAGTGCGAGTTCGCCCAAATTTTTACGCCTGACCGCACGCACAGGATAGAGGAACAAATTTTCCGGCAGTTTGTTGGAGGGTTGAATATCTCTGGCAATTTCCTGTGGCACTGAAATCGCATTCGCCAGAAGGTGGACGGTGCTTGCCTTTGCGCCAAACAATTTTTTCAGAAATGATTGATCCCGGTGATTGAGAACTGCGTAGTGAATGAATGGAGACGATGGGTAAGTGGTGGAATAGATTTCTTTGAGCACATCGAAGTTTGCCGGTCGGCCATCTTCAGCAAAATCATGGGGATGAAGAAGCATGGGACTTGATTCCTGAGCCAATAGGTCGACGGCTTTGGTAAGTGCAGGGTTTTTCCCGAGGCTGTGGTTATGAATATGCCAAATATCTGGTTTACCACCCAGTCCCTCCCTGGCGGCTTCTTCCATTTTCTCCTTGAGGAGCATGGGGGAAACAGAGTCAGTGGAGGATGAATAATCAAGTCCATCCACAACTCGAACATTTTTAATGGCGTTTCCGGGATATTGCCGACCACTCAGAACCACAAACTCGGGAGAGTCTTCTGTCATGGAAAAGGATTCGAGTGTATTCTCGATTACCCGGGTAACACCGCCGGGTTGGAGATGATAATGCACCACGGCAATTTTCATGCCGCGGGATTTTGTCCGTGCCAGGGTTTACGAATCAACCGCCCGATTACGATATCCATCAATCTCAATCATCGGAGGCCTTTCTTCCTCGACAACTTCCTGAACGAGTTGATTGTAGGCACCATCCTCCACTTCAAACCTACGGTAGAATTTTTCCATATCCGGAACCCGGTCAATCATGCCCTGACTTTGCAGGCGGTTAATAAAAGTCTGTAAAATTCCAAAGCTCATTTTGCCCAGTGCATTGGTGGTTTGATTCCGGTGAACCCTGCGGTCAAGGTCTGTCTGGGCAAATGCGTCCAAGCCAAATTTTTCATACAAATCCAGTAAATGGGATGTCTCCACGCCATAGCCAATCGGAAAAGGAATCATTTCCAAAACTTGTCTTCTCGCGGCATATTCGCCGGATAGAGGTTGTATGATGTTGGTTAATTCAGGGTAAAACAAAGAGAACAACGGACGGATTAAGATTTCTGTAACCCTTCCGCCTCCGCTTGACCGCAGGCCGCTTGAGTAATTGAGCGGGCGGTCGTAAAAGGCTTTCACATACTGCACCTCTGCCTGCTTAATGAGCGGTGCAACCAGACCGTATACAAAGCGGGGATGAATATTGGAAATATCCGCATCGACATAGCATATGATATCACCCTTTAGCTGGTGTATGGCTTTCCACAGATTTTCCCCTTTTCCACGTTTGTCTCCCACTTCGGGTAAAATATTCGAAGCCAGATAGGTGTCCGCCCCGTAGCTCTGCGCCACTTCGAGAGTTTTATCTTTGGATCCGGAATCAATCACTGCAAACTCGTCAATCAGGGGATACCTTTCCATTAATTCAGAGCGCAGGATCAGCACCTCTTTACCGATCGTTTTTTCCTCGTTTAAGGTGGGAATACAAAGGGAGATAGTAAGGTTTTTTTTCTCCTTTTCTTTGACCAGGTCCAGAATATCCCAAAATTCACCATGATGAAATGTATTCTTATCGAGCCATTTTTGATTGTCTGCACTCATGATTCACAAAGTCCCTGATCGATTGCCTGAAGAAGGGTTAAGAGTTGGGCAATTCCCGCCTGCAAAGGATCAAGGAAAATTGTTTCATTAATTTCCCCTAAATTTTCCGCTTCGGTCAATCCCAGGGTCACGCCGGAATATCCCGCCTCAATCAGAACATTCAAATCTCCCGTGCTTGGAATTACCTGCGGAGTAATTCCAATCTCATTCATGATTGAACGCGTTGCTTTAACCAATGGGTGGGTAAACGGAATACTGCAGTTCGGTCTTCTGGCTACAATTTCTAGGTTTACTAGGATACCGTTTTCAAGGGCACATTGCTGGCATAGATCGTCCACTTTTTGTTTCAGTTCATCGAGAACCTCATCCGCCTCACTGGTAATTTCAAAGCGCAATACTCCGCGCCGTGGAGTTTTATTGTAGGTCGTTCCGCAGGTTAATCCCCCGAGCACCATTTTGGTTTTGGGTTCCTTGGGCAAGGGAATTTCAAGCAACTGGTTAACCATTCGGGTTAAATGTCCCACCGCACCAGAGGAACCAAAGCGGTTCCAGTCATAATTACTGGGTACCTCAAGCCGAATTTCTCCGCGAAGCGTGCCGAGTCCTGAATAACTTAGACGTCCCTGAGTTGCACCTTCCACGCAAATACCCGAACGGATGGGCCGTTGTTTTGTTTCGAGGAAGTATCTTGCCCCTTCCAAATTTCCTTTACCCAAGCTTTTGGTATTGGCTAAAAGGATCAGGTCGTCCTTGAGGGTGATATCAAGCATTTTGAGCAGCTTGGGGAGTGCCACCACGGTGGCTAATCCAATTGCATTGTCGGCAATACCGGGTCCGGTAATTGAGTCTGGACCGACATTGAGAACATGCTGGGTATTGGCGTCAAAAACGGAGTCCGCATGAGCCATGACCAGAATCGAAGATCCGCCTTCCGAACCCGGTAACACAGCGGATGCATTTCCATGTTCATCTATTTCCGGATCCTCCAGACCATTTTCGCGGAATCGATCCACGGTCAGGCGGATGCGGTCGCTTTCGTTAAAGGTGGGTGCGGGAATTTCACCGAGTAATACGGCGTCGGTTAAAACAAGTTTCCTTATTTCCCGAAGTTTTTCGATTTGGGTGGGTAAATCGTTGAGTAAATTCCCGAAGTCAAATTCTTTTGAGCTGGTTTCTAACATCATGTAATACCTCCGCCATAAGGAATTATTGGTGATCACGCCACGTCAAACTTCATTTTTTGTTTTATTTGTTGAAAAAATTGCCGAGTTACTCCAAATAATGTCCTTATTACTGCGATATCATGCGAGGAATCGTGGTCCATTAATTATGTCAAAAAATATTGGTTTCATTTCAACCCGTTTTGCCGGACAGGACGGAGTATCTTTAGAGAGTGCTAAATGGGCGGAAGTACTATGGGACGATCAGCATGTCAGTTTTTGGTACAGTGGGCAGAGCGACCGTAATCCGGACATCAGTTTTGTGGTCCCGGAAGCCTACTTCGGTTTTTCGGAAAACAAATGGATTAACGAACGGATTTGGGGAACCGGACAGAGGGACCGCTTTGTTTCGGACCGGATTCGGGATTTGGCTGATTATCTCAAAAGCACGCTCTATCGTTTCGTGGAGCGGTTCAATATTGATATTGTGGTCCCTCAGAATTGTCTCGCCATTCCGATGCACCTGCCTCTGGGCATTGCCTTGACTGAGTTCCTTTCCGAGACCCAAATGCCGGCCATTGCTCATCACCACGACTTCTTTTGGGAGAGAACCCGCTTTTCGGTCAACTCTGTCCCGGAGTATCTTGACATGAGTTTCCCTCCCAAGTTCCCCAACATGCGTAATGTGGTGATCAATCAGGAGGCGCAGGAACAACTTGCATTGAGGAAGGGGCTTTCCTCACTGGTGATTCCCAATGTTTTTGATTTTGATAATCCTCCCGATCATATCGACGAGTATGCTTCGGATGTACGTGAGGAACTGGGTCTGGCAGAAGACGATTTTTTTATTCTCCAACCTACGCGGGTTGTTCCAAGAAAGGGTATTGAGCAGGCGATCAAATTAGTCAGTCTATTGAAAGACCCACGCTGCAAACTAGTCATCTCGCATGAGGCGGGAGATGAGGGCTACGAGTATTTGGGTATGCTCGAACAGTTGGCCAATGAAGAGGGTGTGGACATGAGGGTGGTTGCAGACCGGGTAGGGGAGGTCAGGCAAAGGGATTCAGAAGGTAAAAAAATATACACATTGTGGGATCTTTATCTGCATGCTGATTTTGTCACCTACCCGAGTACTTACGAGGGATTTGGTAACGCCCTGCTTGAAGCCATTTATTTTCGTAAACCAGTGCTGATTAATCGTTATTCTATTTTTGTCCGGGATATTGAACCGAAAGGTTTCCGCTTGTTAACTATGGATGGATTCGTCACCCCCAGCCTGGCCAAAAAGGTGAAGCAAATCCTCCTCGAAGATGATCTTCGCAATGAGATTGTTAATTTTAATTATGAGGTTGCCCGTCATTTCTATTCCTACTCGGTGGTACGAAGTAATTTACGGGCATTTATTGCCAGCTTAACCGGTTATTAATTTATGAAGAGTTCCACGACCACATCCTCCGTCAAACATGTTTCGAGCGCCAAGCTTAAGCGGATTCGAAAAAGGTTGGTTACCCTGTACGGACTGGAGGAGGGGGATATTCTGCTCGACCGGTTTTTTCATATGATTGGGCGTTACGGGGTCGGAGCCAACCGGTCCACCGCGACCTCCAAGGCAGTTAGCGAGAAAGATGCGGTACTGATCACCTATGCTGACATGGTTCAAAAGGAAGGGGCACATCCCCTGTCCACCTTGAGAGAATTTTGTACGGCCCGATTAAAGGGAGCTTTTTCTGCCATCCACATCTTGCCTTTTTATCCCTGGACCTCCGATGACGGTTTTTCGGTTGTGGATTATCGGGAGGTGGATAAACGGTATGGTAATTGGGACGATATTTCACGGTTTTCCAAGGAGTTCGAACTGATGTTTGATTTGGTCTTGAACCACTGCTCTTCCAAGAGTCCATGGTTCCGGGAATATATTTCCGGGGTTGAACCGGGAAGTAATTACATTCTCGAAGGAGACGAGAAGGCGGATCTATCCGCGGTGGTGCGTCCCCGTGCAACTCCCTTGCTTACTCCCTATCAAACCCGTGGGGGAGAAAGGCATGTCTGGACGACTTTCAGTGCGGATCAGGTCGATTTGGATTGGACGAGTTCTGACCTGCTTTTTGAATTTCTTGACATCATAATGTTCTACGCCTCGCTGGGATGCAGAATTCTCCGCTTGGATGCGGTGGCATTTTTATGGAAGGAACTTGGCACGAATTGCCTGCATCTGCCCAAGACTCATCAGGTGATCAAGTTAATCAGAAATTTTATTGAAGTGGTGGCTCCGGAAGTGCTTATCCTTACCGAAACCAATGTGCCGCATCCGGAAAATATCTCTTATTTTGGCAAGGGGGATGAGGCACATGCGGTTTATCAGTTCTCCCTGCCCCCGCTTTTATTACACGGACTTTTGCGCGGCACCGCCGGACATGTCACGAATTGGGCGGCCAATTTGGATCCACCTCCAAAAGGGTGTCACTTCCTCAACTTTACCGCCAGTCATGACGGAATTGGTGTCCGCCCCCTTGAAGGCATCCTTCCCACTGAGGAGATTTTGGCGCTCGCGGAGGATATCAGGAATAATGGGGGTTTTGTTTCGATGCGCAAAATGGAGGATGGCTCAGAATTTCCCTATGAATTAAACACCACTTATTATGGTGCGCTTTCGGACAGGAAAGATTTCGAACTGGGCAAGAGACGATTTCTCTGTTCCCAGGCGATTGCGTTGGCAATGAAAGGGATTCCTGCGGTTTATTTTCATTCACTCTGTGCCACACCCAACTACACGGAAGGCGTGAAAGAAACGGGGCATAACCGCACAATCAACCGAAGAAAGTGGGGCAGTGAAGAATTGGAAAATCTGCTTGATAATGAAGGAGGGAATTCGGGTGAAATTTTTGAATGGTATACCCGGGTGCTGCGTAAGCGTGCATCATGCCCCGCCTTTCATCCCGACGCCGGACAGACGGTGCTGGATTTTGGGGATGAAGTCTTCGCGTTTGAACGGAAATCAATCGACGGGAGCCAGACTTTATTGTGTTTATTCAACTTCCTGTCCATCGAGGCAAAGATAGACCAGCAGGAAATTCTTTCCGTTTACTTTCCTGATGGGCAGGTCAAGGACTTGATTAGTGGAGGAGAATTTTCCATTCAGGATTCTTTTGCTCTTCGACCCTATCAATCCCTGTGGCTTTGCACTAATTGAATATTCTTTTAATTCCTGAAAAAGTTCCTTTTCTTGATCTGCCGGTAAATGAGGAAAGGTGTACCCACATCACTCAGGTACTCAATGCCGGCATTGGCGATGTGATTGATGTGGGCGTGCATAATGGTCCAAAGGGAAAGGCAACCTTGCTTGAGCTGGATCACACCCGTCTACGTTTATCACTGAGATGGTTGGAGGATCATTCCACTGATCTTTATCCGCTTACTTTGTTAGTGGGTCTTTCCCGACCGCAAACTTGCCGGAAGATTTTGGAGCAAGCGAGTACGCTGGGAGCCTCTGAGATTCATTTTTTTGTTTCCGAAAAATCCGAACCCTCCTATCGGGAAAGTAAGCTCTGGAAGACCGGTGAATGGAGGGATAAAATTCAAAAGGGAGTGGAGCAGGCATTTGCCACTTTTATTCCCGAATGCCAAATCTGGCCGGATATCGGAAAGTGCTTAGATACTCAGTCAACCAATTCATTTCGTGTTGCGCTGGATAATTATGAAAGCTCGGACACTTTTTTCCCTTCCGCACAGCGAGGGGAATGCAAGCATTATACTTTGGCAGTGGGTCCTGAGCGGGGGTGGTCTGAAAAAGAAAGACAAATTTTGAGAAAGTCACAATTCTCACTCCTTTCACTTGGTCCCCGCGTACTTCGTCAGGAAACTGCGGTGGTTGTGGCAATGGGGCAAATATTGAGTCAGCTCTGGGAATCCTGATTATCCAGCTGGAAAATGCGAAATAAGGGAGATCCTTTTTTACTTTTCCCTATCGTTCTGAGCAGTTTCCACCCAATAAAGTCTGAGCTTTCTTCTCCCGGAGCCTCGTGAATCAGCAATCCGGATTCTTTGAGAATCTGATTCTGCTTTATTTGCTGAAAGATCTGGGGGCCTATTTTCGGAAAGAGAGAGTAGGGCGGATCAAGAAAAATAATATCGAAGGAATTTCTTTCGTTTCTCAAAAATTCCATCACCTCCCGGTTTTCAAGAATCGTTCGGGCCGGTTCAATATTTGCGCTTTTAAAGACATTATCCCCATTTTTTTTAAGGGCACGGAAGCACTTTCGATGAAATTCAACAAATGTTCCCTGCTTTGCTCCCCGGCTCAATGCTTCGAGCCCGTAGGATCCGGTGCCCGCAAATAGATCAAGGAAACTGCATTGAGTCACAAATTCGCCAAGAGAAGAAAACAACCTCTCCCGATTGGCGTCCGTGGCTGGTCTGATTTCTACCCCTTTGGGCACTTGCAGAGGGATACCCCCGGCTGTTCCCCCGCTAATCCTCATCGATTGAATGAGTCAAAGTCCGCTAAGATTGAAATTTGCATTAGTTGTAAGTTCACGAAGATTGCCAAATAGTATTCTTTCCCTTTAATCAAATAGTATGACACGCATAATGAGAACTTTTTTCGATCCGAATCTTCAGGATTCAGACAAACTGATCGTTCTTGATGAAATCGAAAGTCATCATCTTAGCAAGGTACTTCGTTTAAGGGCAGGTGATCGGATTGAAGCACTGGATGGGCGGGGTCACAAATACCTCAGTGAAATCAAAACAATGGACTCCAGGCAAACAGAGTTAGGAGTTTTGGAGAAGGGCTTTATTGAGGAACTGGCTCCGAAATTTCGTTTGGTCATTGCCATGCCCAAGGGAAATCGCTGGGAAAATATGATCCGCCCACTCACTGAACTGGGAGTGGGGAGAATGACACCATTACTATCCGATCACTCGGAATGTAAAAATTTTAAAAATAAACAGGATTTGAAAAAGCAGAAATGGCAAAAGATCGCTATCGACGCTTGCAAGCAGTCCGGGAATGCATGGCTTCCTGTTTTTGATTCTCCTCAATCATTTTCTAATTTTATCGAGAACATATCGGAGAATGAAAAAGTTTTTATTGGCAGTTTATCACAATCAGCCAGACCTTTTAAGCGTCAGGAAATGGGAAATGCGGAAGTGGTCTCCCTTTTAATCGGGCCGGAGGGTGGATGGAGCCAAAAAGAGGAGGAACTTGCAGACGAGGCGGGTCTGATTTCCTTTACTTTAGGAAAAAACACTCTCCGACTTGAGAATGCGGCTGTGTGTGGATTGGCGGTTGCACGGGAAAGTTTCATTCTTTAATGTAATTCAATCATGTCCACCGAATTTTCTGGAGAGCAAAAGTTACGAATCGTTCTTGAGTCGATTATCCGAAATGTTCCAAAAAGTGAACAGAGTAAGAAGTATGGTGTGTCGGAAGAGGAGTTTCAGTCCTGGCATGATCATTTAATTCAAAACGGCGGGAAGATATTCAGTCCCATGGGTGAGACAAAGAGCTCGAGGTCCCGCCCCGCTAAAAAGAAGATGGGCCCATTGGCTAAATTTTTCCTGATTATCAGTCTGTTGACCAATCTTGCCCTGATCATTTTTGGGGTTACTTACACGATCAATCAGGGAAAGGAAAAAGAAGGGTTAGATGAGAATGAATTCAGTTCAATTGATTCCCCGGTTAATTTGGTTGATAATTCCAGTGATCAGCCTTCCCCTGTATCTGAGAGTAAAGTAGTTAAGGATGCGGAGCCAGATATCAATGTGATTCTGGAAAATTCACGGGCTCAACCATTACCGGTCAAAAACCGGGGAAGTGACATTGAGAATCTGCTCGCTTCTCCGAAAATAGTACCCGCTCCCTCGCTTTTGCCTCCGGTCAATATATCCGAACCTGTAAATGAAGTGACCTTTATGGGTAAATCCTATGAAGGGCGCCATGTGGTGTATTTATTGGATGCGGGAACTTATGTGCTCGATGGGGAGGAGTCTGTAAAGCTTTTTGAAGAGTCCAAGGAGGCGTTAATTTCATCCATGGCCTCACTTTCTCCCAATTCTTATTTTAACCTTGTTTTATACTGGAATCTGAGGGAAGCATCGGCACTTGGAAAAACAATTTTGAAGGCTTCGCAGAGAAATAAAAAATTGGCGATTGACTGGATAACGAGTCTGGGCGGAGATAAGGAATCCCACAAATTGGAAAGAAATCAATACTTCCCCAAGGAACTTCTGTACGCCGATCCCAATCCCGGAATCATTGGGCCCTGGTATGGCTTGTCCACTGGAATCAGTTTTGATCCTGATTTGGTTTTCGTTTTGGCGGCCAACCTGCCCAGCTATGACCGTTCCGAGGTTCCCCGTTCCCATTATGAAGGACTGGGGAAAATCAATTTTGAAAACTTACAGGAGAATCAAAATGTCGATCCGGGAATCAGCCCTTTACATCGCGAAACTGCCCGTAAATGGTTTTATTCCATCACTCCCATCGCGGCACTTCCTGCGGATGAGGCAGAAGTGGAAAGAATGGCTCTTGCCCGCCTGGGCTTCGCGTCCGGAAATAATAAGACTCCCGCTTTTGCCCCGTTGGTGTGGGAAAAGGCATTTGAAACCTTTTTATCCAGCCTGGAAGTTGGATTTGACAGTATTCCCCGGACCCATTTCATCGTGAATCTGCCCCAATATGTTTCCTGGCCTTCTCCTTTGCTTAATTCGGCCAAGGAATTTGCCGAAAGTTCAAGGGGTTCATTTTCGCAGATCCCCTCACTTCCCTAAGCTTTCTACCATGCTAACCTGGCGTTTCAGTGGATGGATCCTCTTGTTCCTTCTGTCCTTCTTTGCATGGGAGGATGGTGTTGCTCAAAAATCGGAGGATTTGGTTAAGGTGACTTTGCATTCGGAAGTGGCTAAAATTAAGCCGGGGGACAGTGCATGGCTTGTTTTTAAAGTAGAATTGAAACCAGACTGGCATGCCTATTGGAAAACAGCGGGACAGACCGGATTCCCAACCACCGTGGAATGGTCATTGCCCGACGGGGTAACAATGGAAGAACCCCTGTTTCCCTCACCGATACTTTATCAATTTCAGGAATTAGCCAGTTATGTGCATAAAAATACCTTTCATCTGCTCAGCCGTCTGAATGTTTCACCCGAAGCCACATTCGAAGACGGGGAAATTCCATTATCCGCCAAGTTTTCGACTCTGATCTGCAACGAGTCGAACTGTATTCCCTATGATACCAATCTTGCCGTCAGTCTTTCGGTTTCAAGGCAAACCAAAAAATCCGGAAAAACGGAAGAAATGATCAAGCTCGCAAGGGAAGCGTTACCGCGGCCCATGTCGGAGGATGGTGAAGTATTCGCCTCCCTCGAAGATGAGTCGATTCTCTTATCTTTTTCTGATCCCTCCTTTTCCGGTCTGGAATTATCGCAATTTTATTTCTTTCCCGAGGGCGATCAATTTTCTCATGGTGAACCGCAAGCCTTTCGTAAATCCGGAGAAAATATCATCACCGTTCAGATTCCCAAAGATTCTTATTTTGAAGGTGTTTCGCCCTCAATCAGAGGATTACTGACACATACTCAATTTTCACAGGGCCGATCAGTTAATCTATCGGTCGACCGGGTGTCCTATGGTTCCGCCCGAGATCAAATTGAATTCTCAGAATCCGGAGAAATTTTGAAAGTGGAGTCTGGTTTTAATCAACTTTTAGTAATGCTCGGTCTTATTGTGATAGCCATGTCGATTTGGCTTTTTGGAAAAACTAAAAACCCCCTCAACCCTTCGAAATCGAAAAAAATAGGACTTTTTATTTCCTCCGTACTATTAGTTTTTGGATTTTGGCTGGGTTTTCCCCAGGCGGAACCGGAGGTGGTCGATCAGATAGATTGGACCCCATGGTCGCCGGAAAAAGAGCAGGCTCTGCTTGCGGATGGCCGGGCTGTATTCGTGGATTTTACCGCCCGTTGGTGTATGTCCTGCCAGGTTAACAAAGCGGTTTATAAACGAGAGGTGGTGATCGAAAAGTTTAGGGAACTCGATATTGTGCCCCTGCAAGCGGACTGGACCAAGCGGGGAAAAGTCATCTTGGAGGCATTGCAGAAATTTGGACGGGAAGGAGTGCCTTTGTATGTCTATTATCCGGCACGCAAAAAAGGAGAAGCTATCAGTGAAGGCATTATTTTACCGGAAATTTTAACCCGTGCGATTGTCCTCAAGGTATTGGAGGAGGAAAAACCTTTTACAGAACCAGCCGGGGAAGGTTTTCTTGCCATACTGGGACTGGCATTTATGGGCGGAGTAATTCTTAATCTGATGCCCTGTGTTTTCCCGGTAATCGGATTGAAGATCATGTCCTTTGTCAAGCAGGCGGGGGAGGATGAACAAAAAGTACGGATGCACGGATTAATTTTCACCCTTGGTGTCGTTCTTTCATTCTGGATACTCGTGGGTATACTTTTGGGACTAAGGGAATCCATTGGAGAGGATCTTGGCTGGGGCTTTCAACTTCAGGAACCGGTGTTTGTTTTTGGATTAGCGGTTTTTCTGCTTATTTTTGCACTCAGCCTGAGCGGGGTTTTCGAAATTGGAATGTCTCTGACCGGAGTGGGTAGTCAATTTTCCCAAAAAACCGGGTATGCCGGATCATTCTTCTCCGGATTCCTCGCCACGATTGTGGCCACACCCTGCATGGCTCCGTTTCTCGGTGCCGCGGTGGGGGCGGCATTGGCGATGCCGTGGATTTCCGCCTTGGTGGTGTTTACCTTTATCGCTCTCGGTCTTTCATTTCCCTACCTCCTGCTTTCCATTTTTCCAAAGTGGATCAGCCGGTTACCCAAGCCGGGGGAATGGATGAACACATTCAAGGAAGGCATGGCCTTTCCACTCTATGCAACCGTTGCCTGGTTGCTTTGGACTTTAAACAGTTTGATTTAGGCTTTACAGAGCCTCTTCACCCTGCTCGCCAGTGCGGATCCGTATGGCCTGTTCCATCGGAATAACAAAGACCTTTCCATCTCCGATTTTTTCCGTCTTGGCGGCCTTTACGATGGTATCTATTACTTTGTCGCAAAGATCATCGGGAACCGCCACTTCAATGACGACTTTGGGTAGAAAATCAATGGTGTATTCACTGCCGCGATAAATCTCGGTGTGCCCTTTTTGCCGACCGAAGCCTTTAGCTTCAATCACAGTCATCCCTTCAATACCGATTTCAGAAAGTGCGTCTTTTACATCCTCAAGTTTGAATGGTTTGATGATGGATTTAATTAATTTCATAATAAATAAATTAGTGTGTGAAAGTTTTAATTGAGGGTATAAGCATTCTCTCCATGGGCGGATTGGTCAAGCCCCTTCGTCTCCTCCTCTTCGGAAACCCGAATTCCACCCGTTAATGCACTGATTAACTTCACAATAATGTAGGTTGCAACCACCGACAATGCAATCGCGGCGAGGCACCCCTTCGCCTGCACGATTAATTGTTCAGATGAACTGTCCAAATTAATTCCCTGTCCGCCCAGTCTTCCTTCCACTCCAAGATAGGCAACCATAAGAGTGCCAAGTATTCCACCGATTCCGTGAACAGCGGCCACATCAAGTGAATCATCCACGCCGAGTTTTTCTTTGACGAATCCACAGGCAAAATAACAAACTAATCCAGCGGAGGCACCAATGATAATGGCTCCCATTGGTCCCACTGCCCCGGATGCGGGTGTGATTGTCGCGAGTCCCGCGATGGTGCCGGTCACGATTCCCACAAGCCCGGGTTTTCCCGTTTGTTTCCACTCGATAAACATCCAAACCAGACTGGCGGTGGCCGCGGAAAGATGAGTGACCAGCATGGCCATGCCAGCGTCACCATTGGCAGCTCCCGCACTCCCTGCATTGAACCCAAACCAGCCGACCCACAGCATGGAAGCTCCAATCATAACCATACCTGGATTATGAGGAGGTTTCAGGCTTTTGGGGTATCCCTGTCTGCGTCCCAGCATCCAGGCAATGGTCAGTGCGGACGCACCGGCGGTGGCATGAACCACAATTCCTCCGGCAAAATCGATCACCCCTGCTTCCGCGAGCCAACCGCCTCCCCAGACCCAGTAGCAAACCGGACAGTAAACCACCAGCAACCATAGTCCGCTAAAAAGCATAACCGCACTGAATTTGATCCGTTCAACAAATGCACCCACGATCAAACCGGGGGTAATGATCGCAAAGGTCATCTGAAAGATTATCCATACTGAAGAGGGGAAATCCCCGCTTTGAGAGTCCTCGGTCAAGTTTTGAAGAAAAAATTCCCCCTTTCCGCCAATCCATCCCCGACTACCATCTACTCCGCCGGGTGTGAGAGCGAGGCTGTACCCCACGGCAACCCAAATGATTGAGGCAAGGCAAGCCACCGCAAAGCAATGCATTAGAACCGATAGAACATTTTTGGATTGGACTAATCCCCCGTAAAAAAGAGCAAGCCCGGGCAGAGTCATAAACAGCACCAATGCGGTTGCGGTGATCATCCAGGCGGTGTTTCCGGAGTCGAGCGGCACCACTTCCTCCACCTGTACAGTATCTGGACTGGAAATCTCATCAATTTCAGTCGTGATGGAAGGCACACTGGAATCGGATGAAGTCTCTGCGGTGTTATCTGCAGCGGTTTCCTGGGCATGACCGGTTAAGGTAAAAGTCAGGAAAATCAGTATTGAAAGAAGGATCTTTGGGCTTTGTTTTATATTCATTTGATTGAATCGATGGTTGGTTTAAAAACGCACCACGAAGTAATTTAAGGAATTCATTCGCTTCGCATGGTTAATTTTGAACATTCAAAAATATTCATGCAAGAATCAAGCCATGAATAAAATTAATTAAAAAAATGAATAAAAAACATGCAAAATCGATCTTTTCTAAGATTTCGAATTTTCAGGAATGATAAAAGTGTATAAAAAAAGGCCCGATTCATACGAACCGGACCTTTTTTGTTATTTGTTTGTTTAGTTAAGCCGTGTTTCTTAAAGAGCCACGTCTCCTTTCTCACCAGTACGAATTCGAACTGCCTCCTCGACGGGAATGATGAAAACTTTTCCATCTCCAATCTTTCCGGTTTGGGAAGCACTGACAATTGCATCGACTACCTTCGTGACCAGGTCATCAGCAACTGCAATTTCAAGTTTCACTTTGGGAAGGAAGTCTACCGTGTATTCACTACCGCGGTATATTTCAGTGTGACCTTTTTGTCTGCCAAAGCCCTTGACTTCGGAAACGGTCATTCCTTCGACTCCAATTTCGGAGAGAGCGTCTTTCACTTCTTCCAGTTTAAATGGCTTAATAATGGCCTTAATTAATTTCATTGTAATCCTTTATTTTATTGTTGTGGCGTAAGACCAAATTTTAGTTGGTGTAAGCTTCCTGTCCGTGCTCCGATATGTCAAGACCACGCTCCTCTTCCTCTTCGCTCACGCGAACTCCCATCATACC
>CAJWWH010000013.1 GCA_913048545.1 uncultured Opitutia bacterium
ACAAAAGATCTATTTCAGTTGCCATTGGCTGTGGGAAAGAAACAGAAATACCCACGTTATTAAGGACCGCATTTTTTTTCGGCTTTCGCCCGAGGGCATTCAGAGCCACGGTCTCCGCGTGCCCCCTGCCCGCCCGTTGATGGTATCCCTCCGCCACCACCTCACCGTCTTCCACAATCAGGGCACCGACCATCGGATTCGGATGGGTTTGCCCCCACCCCTTTTGGGCCAGGCTCAGAAGCCGTCCCCAGAGTTTATCACGATTTCCCAACTCAGGCACGACTGAGAGAAAGGCCCACCGGGCAGTGATCGGAACCTTCTATCTCCGCTAAGATGTAGGCATCGCGGATGGAGGTGGAGAGATCATCAGAGACCACAAAATAATCAATACGCCAACCCACATTACGAGCACGGGCACCGGCCCGGTAGGACCACCAGGAATAAGCATTTTCCTGTTCCGGGTGGACATGACGAAAGGTGTCAATAAAGCCCTCGGCCAAAAGATTGGAAAAGCCCTCTCTTTCCTCGTCGGTAAATCCGGCACTGGTTCGGTTTGTTTTCGGATTGGCAAGGTCAATCTCACGATGGGCCACATTGAGATCCCCACAAAGAACCACGGGCTTGGACTGCCTTAAATCAATCAGATAATCCTTCAAATCGGGATCCCAGGAATCATAACGGTGAGGGAGGCGGGAGAGATCGCCTTTTGAATTGGGCACATACACATTAACCAGAAAAAAACCGTCCATTTCAAAGGTGATCGTTCGCCCCTCACCCACATGTTTCCCGTCCGGAAAATCCTCCCGGATAGAAAGAGGTTCTGTTTTGGAGAAAATAGCCGTTCCGGAATAACCCTTTTTCTCCGCGAGGTGGTAGTGCCTGAACGGATATCCAAAATCCTCTTCCGGAATCACAGCCTCATTTAATTTCACCTCCTGCAGACAGAGGAAGTCCGGATTCTTATCTGCCACAAATTGATCAAATGTTTTTTTGCGACAGGCACGCAATCCGTTTACATTCCATGATATTATCTCAAAATTTGATTTTTGTGTATTCATTAAAAATTATTTTTTTTAAACATAAGGTTGGCATTCGGTCGGGAATCTACTACCGATGATATTCTTTACGCAACACTACAAGAAAAAGAAATTAACATGGCATCTCCAACGGACATTCGAAAAGGACGGGTATTGGATTACCAAGGGGCTCCCCATCTGGTACTTGAAATGCAACATCGCACCCAGGGCAGACAGGCGGGGTTTGTTCAAACCACCCTTCGTAACCTACAGAGTGGTTCCACCACCACGACTAAATTCCGCTCGACTGATAATGTCGAGTTTATGCACACCACCACGCAAAAACTTGAGTACAGTTACAAAGATGCGGAAGGTCACCACTTTATGGATCTTGAAACCTATGAGGACACGGTTCTTCCCAGTGAAGTGATAGGAGAGGATGACTATTTCCTCGTCGAAGGAAACACTTACGATATTTTATTGGTGGATGGAAAAGCAATCCGTCTGGAACTGCCTGCCTCGGTGGAGGCCAATGTCATTGAGGCACCTGAAGCATTACGGGGAGACACCGCAGGAAATGTCCTCAAACCGGTGACGATTTCCTCGGGAATCACCATTCAGGTACCACTGTTTATTAAAAAGGACGATGTCATTAAAATAAGCACCAGTGACCGTTCTTATCTGGGGCGGGTGAACTAAAAAAAAAACGCCTTTCCGAAGAAAGGCGTTCAGTCAAATTATTTGAATCGTCCTTACGCAACCCGTTCAACTACCAAAGGTGCGGGGTTCGGACGTTTGGGGGCAAGACGATAAGCGGCTTTAAAGTACTCCATGGCCACACTCAAACGTTTCTCGTCATTATAATGAATAACCATAAGAGGTTCACCCTGTTTCATCTGAGTACCAACCTTACAAAGTTCAGCCACTCCTGATGCGGGATCAAATTTCTTTCCTTCCCCATGAGCCAGAATCTGAACGCCACGGGCAAGCTGGCCGGCGTCAATCGTATGAACATAGCCACGTTTGGGGGCGGGAAGTTTCTTGGTGTGCTTGGCAACCGGAAGCTTTTCAGGGTTATCAATTACCCGACTGTCTCCCCCCTGATACTCCACGACTTCCTTCAATTTCTCAAGAGCAGTGCCATCCTCGAGATGTTTTCGAACCGTCTGCTTGGCTGATAAAGTGGAACCGGCCACTCCGGCAAGGCGGACAATTTCCATCCCCAGCTTCATCACCAAATCCTGCAAATCTTCAGGACCTTCGCCTTTGAGCAGTTCGATTGCTTCCTTTAATTCAAGGGAAGCACCCACACAGGACCCGAGAGGTTGATTCACATCAGTCACCAGGGCGACACACCTTCTTTTTAAAGTTCTTCCCACACGGGTAAGTGAACGGGCCAGTTGTTTGGCGTCTTCCGCACTTTTAATAAAGGAACCTTTGCCCCACTTGACATCAACCACCACTCCTTCCGCACCTGCAGCTAATTTACGGCTCAGTGTGCCTGCGGTGATAAAGGGAATGGATGGAATCGCACCGATCGTCTGGCGTAATTTATAAAGAATACCTTCCACTGGGGAAATCTCTTCATTTCGATCCGCGAACGAACATCCCACTTTTCGAACCTGAACCGCAAAATCCTCCAAACCAATCTTGGTGTTGATTTTGGGAATGGCGGCAAGTTTCTCGCAGTTGGAAGTAAGAAATTCTTCATCATCTCCGTTCATCAGTGGCATCGCCACGCCGGCTGCCGCCGCCAGGGGGCCAAGAACAAGTGTGGTTTTGTCTCCCACTCCGCCGGTGGAATATTTTTCGATTTTTGGCCGGGAAACATCAGTCATTTCAATGACTTCCCCGGAGAGCATCATTTCCTCGGTAAAAAACGCGGTCTCCTGTGCGGACATCCCCTGAAAATAGATTGCCATTACCCAAGCAGCCTGTTGGTACTCAGGCATTTCCTCATCGAGAATGGAGTCTACAAGGAATCGGATTTCTTCGTCAGTGAACTCGCCTCCGTCTCTTTTTTTCTCAATCAAATAGGAAAAGGATGGGGTGCTGTTTCTGGAATTTAAGGCTTTAGGCATAATAATTGTCCTTCTGCTATTGTGGGTGTATGAAAGATTACAAAGTCAATTACTTAGAGAATTAGTTCAAATATGTCGAGCCTTTTGTTCCAAGTGGTACTTGACGCCTTGCTGTAATCTGCTTGGATATCGCACCATGTTTATAGAATTTGATTCCGGCGAGGCAATTGAGCGGGTAATACGGGCGTCAACCGTTGAACACGAAGACTTTGGCTCTGAATTCGAACCGCAAGTTCGTCCAGCAGACGAGAGATTTGGGGACTTCCAGGCCAACGGAGTCCTACCCTTTGCTAAAAAAGCACAGCTTAATCCGCGTGAACTTGCCCAAAAACTGATCGACTCTCTTCCTCAAACCGACCTCTGGGAAACCTCCATTGCCGGCCCCGGATTTATCAACTTTAGGCTGTCCTCCTCCTATCTCAAACAATGGACCGAAAAGTTTTCCGATTCCGAAAAAATGCGTGATGCCGCCAAGGAAGCAAATCCGTGCAAAGTGGTGGTGGATTTCTCTTCACCCAACACAGCCAAGCAAATGCATGTTGGACATATTCGTTCCACCATCATAGGGGAAAGCTTGGCCCGTCTGCTCAGTTTCCTTGGGCACCAAGTGATCCGAGATAATCACCTCGGGGATTGGGGTACTCAATTTGGCATTCTTCTCTATGCAATCAAACGGGAAAAAGTATCCCTTGATGAGCTCGGCCCGGATCCGATTGCACGGTTGGAAAATCTTTACCGGCAGGGAAATTCATTGATTAAAGAAAACGAGGACCATCTAAAACAGGCAAGGGAGGAATTGGTCAAACTGCAAAACGGGCATCCTGATAATTTGGCCCAGTGGAAAAAGATTAAGGAGATCAGTATGGATTCTTTTGAGTCGATTTACGATCTGCTCGGTGTCCGTTTCGATCATTCCCTAGGGGAAAGTTTCTACAAGGACAAGGTGGACTCGGTTTGTGATGAACTGCTCAAGCATAAAATCTGCGGTGAGGATAAAGGGGCGCTGGTGGTCTTTCACCCCGGGCACAAACGGTTTGCCAAGCAACCTTTCATTATCAGAAAATCCGATGGAGCCAGTAATTATGCGACCACAGATCTTGCCACCGTGGAATTCAGAAAAAATGAATGGAATGCGGATAAAATCATCTATGTCACGGACGGGCGGCAAAAGGATCATTTTGAGCAGCTCTTTCTGACCGCACAAAAATGGCATGCTGCCCGGGGCGAAGTCAGTCCGGAGATGAATCATGTTTGGTTCGGCACCATTCTTGGAGAGGACAACAAAGCAATCAAGACGCGTGACGGTGAACCGGTTAAACTGATCGATCTCCTGAATGAAGCCATGGACAGAGCCCGGAAAATGGTCACGGAAAAAAACCCCGATCTGCCTGATCAGGAGGTGGAAAAAAGAGCCCGGATTATTGGGCTTGGTGCGGTGCGTTACGCCGATTTATCACAGGACCGAACCCTGGATTATGTTTTTTCCTGGGAAAAAATGCTCGCGATGCAGGGAAACACCGCCCCTTATCTTCAGTATGCGGTAGCCCGGATTCATAGCATATTCCGAAAAGTTAAAATTCTACCCTCTGCCGTTCATGTCCCGGAATATCCGCCCACGACTGAATCAGAAAAAAAACTTGCCCGTAAACTTCTTTTCTTCCCCGGTGTACTCTCGCAAACTGCCCGGGAATTAAAGCCCCACTTCCTCGGCACCTATTTGTATGAACTTGCCACTGAATTCAGCTCATTCTACAACCAGAGTAAGGTCATGGTTGACGAACAGGAGATCAAGTCCTTGAGGCTTGTGCTATGTGCCCGTACACTTAGCATCCTGCAGACAGGGATGAATATACTCGGCATTGAAACGCTGGAAGAGATGTAAATCTCAGTATTTCAGGTATTCAATCAGCAGTGCTTCGGAACTGTACATTTTCCATTTTTTACCGTCCCGTTTCATAGTATGTAACATTTTAACCCGGTTATCACGGAAAGCAGCATTCCCGGACAATTTTTGGGTAACCTGTAAAACCTCCACTTTGGCTTCGTCTCCGTCAATCTCCTTCACTTCCAGCTGTTGTATAGTGTATTTCAGCTGAAGCCGTCCAAATATGTAGGTCATCATATCCTTGGAACTTTCCATTGTTGGGGATTCGGGGTGAATCGTACCCAGTGCCATGTTTATATTTCTTTTCGATACGGCAAAAATATTCGTCTTAATCACATCCTTAATTTCTTTCACCATAGCCGGATCCATTTTAACCTTCTCCACTTCTGTGGGAGCGGATGGAGCTTCAGGAACGGAAGGAGTGGTCGATGCACCCGGTAGAGAAGTGCCGGGGAGGTCCTGACCAAGCAGACAAGGTGGGAAATAGGATAAGAAAGGGGCCAAAAATAGGGGAAGAAAGGTTTTTGCTTTGAATGTCATTTCTTTAAAGTCGTTTAATTTGAAAATTTTTCAATTCTAAAAATGTAATAAGGTTTCCACAGATAACTGTAAACAATATGCTTTTCTTCCCTGATTTTGGACAAAAATATATTTATAATTTCAGGATAAACTGTTTATTCAGCAGGAAGCAGGGGTACTTGAATCGAAAAATATTCACTGTCAACTTCCCCTCCCCATCCGTCCTTTCTGTAAACCAGACCGGTCAGGTATTTTTCATCTTTTTTAGCCCAGTCCGAACGCTCCAATCGTAGTGTAAGAGAACCCTGCTCGCGGGTAAGAAATTGATTGCCGTCGGAGCGGATCAAGCGGTTGGAGCAAAAAAAGACAGGTCGTTCCTGAACTTTTTGCAATGAGAGATTTGGGGACTTCAAAACCAGTTCAATAAAGCGACCTTGATCGAATGCAGAAACGATCCAATCATCCCCTATTGGCTTTGGAATCAACTTTCTGAATACTTCGAATTCAGTCCGCAAAGCCGAGTCAAAAACTTCTCCCTGCACGACCTCAATCTCCGCGGCTAAGTCTGCAAAGCCTGGTTTACACTGACGGGAACAGGCTAACCAGGACGCTTTTGCCTGAACGGTAATTAAAGTGCCCACCTCCAAATCAGCCGGTACCTGAAATTTCGTCAAAAAAAGAGTCTCTCCGTAATTACCATTGGCACGAATCCTGGCCATTTTAACTTTCTGCGGCAGACTGTACAATAATTCTCCTGCTGCAAAGCCCGGTGGCAGCTCCCATTGAATGGTAGGTGGAACGCCTACATCTCCGGGATGCTTCCAATAAGTGTGCCACCCCCTTTCTCTTATAATTCGCCATCCTATCCAAAATTCTTCCCCCGGAACTATTCCCTCTTGCTCAAAAACTAATTCCATTTGAACAGGTCCAATTTTTTTCATGCCCGTGCATGCAAAGCTAAGGGCGAGTAAAAAGAGAACTGTAAAAACTTTAGATTTTTTCTTTTTCAACTGAACGACTTACCGCATCCGCAGGTGGTTTGTGCATTTGGATTTCTTATCTCAAAGCCCTTGCCGCTCAAACCGTCGTCAAAGTGAATTTCCGTACCCGAAAGATATTCCACACTTTCGCCGTCCACTGCAAATTGAACTCCCTGGCTTTCACCAAGATTGTCACTGGGTTTAGGTAAATCCATTGACATTCCGTATTCGAACCCGGAACATCCGCCGGGTTCAATAAAAATGCGCAACAATTTTCCAGAATCCGCATTTTCAGACATTCTCACGATTTCTTTCGCAGCTTCTACTGTTAATCTAATCATGCACCAATTCTAGCATTTATAGTGAACTTGTCAAATATAGCATTAATACAGCGTAAATTATGCCAAATAGAAAAATTACCCTTTATTTGTTGAGTATTTTCTTGAAATATCAACGGATCAATCTTAAGTTTCGAGCTAGAAATATATGAAACACATTTTTAACGAAGTACACTACGAACTTACCCGAAAAATTGCGGAGGGCGGAATGGGAATGGTTTACGAGGCAACTCAAAAAGGAATTGGCGGGTTCCGCAAAGTGGTTGCAATTAAGCTTATTCGCGAAGAATACTCGGCCATTGAGGAATTTCGGAATAATTTTATCGGAGAAGCCAAACTGGTTGCCGACTTGATCCACACCAATATTGTCCAAACCTATCACCTAGGCAAAATCGGGGAACAATATTTCATGACCATGGAATTTGTCACGGGATGGAATTTGGAGGAATTCCTTGATCGGCATATTGAAACGGAACAATACATCCCCGCAGACTTAGCCGTTTTTATTGTGTCCCGGATTTGTCGGGGCTTGGGTTATGCTCATCGCAAAAAAGACTCGCAGGGAAGACTCCTCGGAATTGTGCACCGCGATGTGAACCCCAAGAACATTATGATTGCCCAGGAGGGTGATGTTAAACTGACTGACTTCGGAATCGCGAAGGCACTGGATTTAATGTACAATAAGGAGGGCGATGTAATTGCGGGTAAGGATGAATATCTTTCGCCTGAGCAGGCAAGATGCGAGGTGACTGATCATCGGGCCGATCTCTTCTGCTGCGGCATTGTAATGTCCGAACTCCTGCTTGGTTACAACCTTTTTGAAGCGTATGAGTCCGAGGACACAATTCGGAACATTCTCGAAATGGATGTTCCGCAATTTAAAGATATTCGTCCCGATATTGATATTCGGCTTGATAAAATTCTCCAAACTTCACTCAAGCGTGCCCGCGAAGAAAGATACCAATCCTCCGAGGAGATGCTCACCGAATTGGAAAGTTTCATTTACGGCGAGGGCTACGGTCCGACAAACGAAAAACTGGCCGCTTACATCTATGATGTTTTTGGAGAGGACGGGGAAAATGCCGCCTTACGCTGGCATCGGGGCGAAACCCGATTTGCGGACAATTAATTACTGATATCTCAACATGGCCATGCAATCTCAGGGTCTCCGTCAGGTTCAGAAGCAAACACAGAATTTAGTACTTGCTCCACAACTTCGGCAATCCCTTAAGATCTTACAGGTTCCTGCACTTGAATTGCGTTCTGCAATTTTGGAAGAACTCCAGACCAACCCTCTTCTCGAAGAACTGGGCAACAATGATGAAAGTCTTGACGCCGAGGAAGTCGAACCCTCACCGGACGAAATCGAGGTCGAGAAAATTGATGAATTCCCGGAAGAAATTACTCCGGAAGCGGAGGGAAAAGAAAAAACGACCGAAAAAGAAGGAGAAAGTGAAACTGAAATTCAGGACGAAGTTCAGGATCTTGATTTCTCAGACGAGTTTGCCGTTCTTAAAGAAATGGAAGAGGACATGCGGGAACACTACGAAAATGAATTCGATGGCGAGGCCAAGCTCGGAAATACTGATGCCCAAGACAAAAGAAAGTTTTTCTTTGACTCCCTGACCTCTGAGGTTTCACTCCAGGAGCATTTGCTCGATCAGTTAAAATTAACTGAAATTAATCAGAGCACCAGACAAGCAGTCGAATACCTGATCGGGAGTCTCGATGAAAACGGATTTCTCAATTCCAATCTTTCTGATATTTCCCTCCTCTCCAATATTCCCCTGGCCGACCTGCAGGAAGCACTGGCCACCCTGCAAACATTTGAGCCAATCGGAATTGCCTCCCTTGATCTTCAGGACTGCCTGCTCAGGCAGATGGAGGCCCGCAATTGGCAGGAAACCGACCAGTTTACGATTGTGAAGGATTTCTTTCCGATGTTGGTCAGACGGAGGGTGCCAGAACTGTCCCGAAAACTTTCGCGGTCCACCGAGACAATTCACGAGGCCATTGAGAAAATAAGTGAGCTCGACCCCTCACCGGGAAAACGGTTTTCCGAAGATAATAACCAGTCCATTTCCGCAGACGCCACCGTTGAAAAGGTGGGTGATGAATGGGCAATCAGCTTGAACAACGATTTTATCCCCCGACTCAAAATTAACCGCACCTACAAGGAACTCATCGCCAAAGGGGTTTTATCAAGTAAAGAGAAAGAGTATGTGCGTAACCAGATGAGGGCAGGAAAATTTCTGATCAGTTCGATCGATCAACGGCAGAACACAATCGAACGAATCACCCGAAAAATTATTGAACGACAGTCCGGATTTTTTGAGGAGGGTTCGTCCAAGCTTAGGCCCATGACCATGTCCGAAGTGGCGGACTCGATCGAAGTCCATGAAACCACGGTTTCAAGAGCCATCGCCAACAAATTTATTAAAACTCCGCACGGTACTTTTCCGCTTAAATACTTTTTCACTCCCGGATACTCCGGTAAAGATGGTGACACAGTTTCCAACACCAGTGTAAAAGAGATTATTGGAGCAATTATCGAACAGGAAAATCCGACCAAGCCTTTAAGTGACCGAAAAATTGTTGACCTGCTCGCGGAAAAAGAGATCAAACTCGCCCGTCGGACTGTCGCAAAATACAGGGAGGAATTAGGAATCCCCCCCACTAATCTCCGACGCCGATATTGAGGAAAACTGAACGCCCAACCATAAACAGGGAAGTAGTTTAATGTCTGCCGAGCAACAGGTCATGTCTTTTAAAAACCCACTTGTTCTTGATGTCTCCTCCCCCTGCGTCCAGGCAGGCATTGCCGGGGAGACTGGTTGGAGAAAAATCGTTGACTGCCCTGCCCCCCCGATGCAGGGAGTCTTTGAGTCAGTGACCCAATTAACCCGGGAGCTCAAAATCAGTGCGAATGAGATTGATGCGGTTTTTTTCTGCGCCGGACCGGGCTCAACCCTCGGGCTCCGTCTCGCACTGGCATTTGTAAAAACTTTGCAATGGCAAAGAAAAAATGATCTTCAACTCTTTTCCTATAATGCACTCGATCTTGCCTCTCAAATGATGGATCCCCCTCCCCATTTTCTGCAGGCACCCTTTCGGATGGGTTGGCGAATTATACGGTCCTCCCCCGATGCGAACCCGATTGGCCAAAAAGAAATTTTAGAAACGGAAGAAGCACTGAAAAAATTTCCTTCCAGCATTCACCTCGAAGACCCCAGAAAAAAATCCTCCGGCCCGCAGACCGAGAATTTTCTCCAGTACCAGTTGAAAAAAGTCCGCGGGCTTTCTGCTCTGCTCTCGGTTTCAGAACTCACCGAGAAACTTTCAATTTATTCTCCCCGTCCCCCGGAGTTTAAAAAATGGATTCCACAGATTCAATTTCTCTCTCCGGATGGATAGGATGGCGTATTGAAGGCACAACGCTGCTGGGCGGAAATCAACTTGGCCGCCCTGGAGAGGAACCTGCGGCTAATCCGTGACTCCCTCCCCCCCCATGTCCGTTATGTCTCCGTGGTCAAGGCTGACGCCTACGGTCACGGCATTCATCCCACTGCGTCCAGGTTAATGCAAAGTGGAGTAGATTTGTTTGCAGTGGCCAATGTAAAGGAGGCTTCTGAAATCAGGGAAATTGCTACCGGATGGCCAATCCTTATTTTAGGCCCGCTCTTGGAGGAGGAAAATGAGGCATTACTGGAAATGGATTTAATTCCCACCCTGTCTTCCCTCACTGAACTTGAACGCCTGCGGGCGTTGTCGCACAAACACCAAAAAGTAATCCCTGCTCATTTGAAAATCGATACGGGGATGGGGCGGTACGGTATTTGGTGGGAAGATGCCATCGAACTGATAAATCAGATTCAACAAAGCCCTGAAATCAAACTCTGCGGAGCCCTTACCCATTTTGCCGAGGCCAGCGACCTCGAATACACCGCCAACCAACGGGGACACTTTTTGACAATTCTGCAAAAAACCCAAATCCACCGTCAGGCAGATTTTTGGGTGCACGCAGACAATTCATCCTCTCTTCGTTCCTTTGACCGCAAGGCAATCTTCAATGCCGTCCGTATTGGGCTTCTCCAGTTTGGGGTATCCCCGCCTCAGGGCAGTATTTTGGCGGACGTTCCCGTTGAACCGGTTCTTTCCTTTCACGCCCGGCTGGCCATGATTAAAAAATTACCGAAAGGAACCAGTTTAAGTTACGGTCGGCAATTTACCCTGAAGAAAGATTCCAGAATTGGTATTATCAGTGCCGGTTATGGTGATGCCATTCCATTACCGTCCGGGAACCGGGCTTTTGGATTAGTCAATGGACAACCCTACCCTTTGGTGGGACGGATCACCATGGATCAGACATTGATCGATTTGACCGAGGCACCTGCCGAGATCCAACTTGACCAAACAGTCACTCTGATCGGAAAGCAGGCAAAGGAGGAAATTTTACTCACTGAACTGGCCAGGCACGGACAAACCATACCCTGGGAACTGCTTTGCTCGATTACTAAAAGAGTTCCCCGGATTTACACCACAGTCCGGGAATAATGATCCTTAGGTGTCGAAGTTCTTTTCAATCGACTCAATAATATGGGATAATTGATTAATTGAATTGGACCGGTTATCATAAGCCTGCTGTCCATCCTCCGGACAACCGTAGGGTGAAACCCAACCCATTCCATTTTTCTCATGTAAAGTATGCACCTCCGCCAACCAGGTTGAAATTTGCTTCAGATTAGCTAAAATACGATTTCCATCGCCTGGGGTTTCCAGTGGGTTTCCATAGGGTGCTTTACTGACCACTTTTCCCTCTGCATCCTTCGTTTCCTCCCATGCCAGTTCCGCCGTTTCACATGCTTCCCAAAAACGGATCTTGGCAAAATTAACACAACCCTCCGTGACTGCCAGGGCCATTGCTTCGATCTCAGGCATGGCCACTTCCGCAAATGTCTCTTCCTCCTCAGGCTCGAAAGAATGTTCCGCCTGGATTAAGATTTGGGCCTTATCATCCAGTGCATCCGCAATTCCTTTAATCATTGAATAATTAATCTGAGACTTCAGATCTCCCTGTAACATTAAATCAACTGCATCAAAATTGACTTCCTCATTCTCCCCAGACATTTCTTCCTGATTTGCTTCTTCACTCATAATTTCAATTGATCACCAATAATTCTTTTTCCGTCTTATGACAATTGGATTGTGGAAAAAATCTTTTTTCTTCTTTCCGTTCTGTAAGGTGTCCGCACCCCAGATGAAAAAATTTTCTTTTGCAAATGATTAACCTTAAAAATAATTATTATAAATGTCATTTTCTGGGTTTCTCGGTATAATCTTAGGTGAAAGAATCTGAAACTGACAACCCGTTCGACGCAAAGCACCAAAGTACAACCTGTATTGAAGTTTTGAAAACCTCCATGGTCACAGAATTAAATACCGAAAATTGACACAAAATTGTCATAATCATAATAAATCAAGTTTTTTCTTGAACAGTGCATTGCTAATGTGTCCTAATCCGATTAGGTCAATCTATTTGATTAGTATATTTTCACTACGATGAATTTTTTAAATAAATTTAAATCCTCCCTTTTATTTATTCTAGCCTCCGCTTTTTTCTCAGTTGATCAGACTTACGGCAAAGCGGTTTCATTCAATCGTGACATTCGGCCAATATTATCCAGTAAATGTTTTTTCTGCCACGGTCCCTCAGAAAAATCAAGAAAGGCAAAACTTCGTCTCGATATTGAAGAGAATGCATTCCGGCAAAAAGACGGGCTCGCTGCCTTTGTTCGTACAAGTGTCGAAGACAGTGAGGCATGGCATCGCATTACTTCGGAGGATCCCGATGAGGTTATGCCTCCGCCAGAGTTTAAGAAGGAACTTACCAAAGCCGAAATTAATACAATTAAAGCATGGATTGAACAGGGTGCAAAATGGGAAGGACACTGGGCATTTATACCTGTACAGCAAACAAAAGAGCCCAAAACTGAACTGCCCCAATGGATTCGCAACCCGATCGATTCTTTTGTTCTTCGAACCCTGAATGATAAAAATCTCACTCCCTCCCCGGAAGCAGACCGGAGAACGCTTATACGCAGAATTTACTTCGATTTAACCGGTCTTCCTCCCACCCCCGCTGAGATTAATGATTTCATATTGGATCATACACCCAACGCTTTTGAAAAAATAGTGGATCGCTTACTGGATTCGGATGCATATGCCGAGCGTATGACCCTCGTATGGATGGATGCCGCTCGGTATGGGGACACTTCAGTGTTTCATGACGACGGTCCCCGCGATATGTGGCCCTGGCGCGACTGGATTCTCAATGCATACAAAAACAACATGCCCTTTGATCAATTTACGATCGAACAATTAGCCGGCGACCTGCTCTCCAATCCGACTGATGCTCAAAAAATTGCCTCCGGATTTAACCGAAATCATGCAACCACGGATGAAGGCGGTGTGATTGCCGAGGAATTTCGGGTGGAATATGTGGTCGACCGGGTCAAAACCACCGGGAATGTCTGGATGGGACTGACCATGGAGTGTGCCCAATGCCACGACCATAAATATGATCCCATTTCGCAGGAGGAATATTTTAAATTCTATGCTTTCTACAATAATAATGCCGACCCGGGAATGCAAACCAGGAAAGGAAACACGGCTCCCATAGTCGAGGTGATAACTACGGAGAGAAAAAAACAGCTTTCGGAAGCAAACGAGGAATTGGAAAAAGCCGTCACGGCTTTGCAGGATAGGCGAAAAGAGTCTATCCAATCATTTGATCTTTGGAGAGAAAAAACAATAAAGGATTTGAAGCAAAACCCTGACTTACTGGAGCCACAGGGATTGATCGCTTACCTTCCGTTTGACCAGTTAAATTTTGAGACAAATTCAACGGCCCAGGGGAATCAAATAAAAACTTCCTGCAAACTTCATCAATCCCCAAAATCAGTAAAACAGGCAAAGTTTTCCGGAGGTATCAAAATTGAAAATAACGCATTTGCAGAGTTACCCAATTTTGGAGATTTCGAACACGACCAAGCTTTTACTATGAGTGCCTGGATTAAAACCTCAGTCCAAGACTTGGGAGGCGCAATCTTAGGTAAAATGAATGAGGGTAATAAGCACCGTGGGTATGACCTGTGGATGGACAAAGGGCGCATAGGAACTCACATTGTCCATGCGTGGCCGGATAATGCCCTCAAAGTTGTTTCCAAAAAAAGGATTCCGATTAACAAATGGGTTCACCTCTGTGTGTCTTACAGCGGAAAGAGAAATCCGGGTGCTGTGGAAATTTATATCGACGGTGCAAAACAGGAAAAAGTAACCGCGATGAATACCCTCAAGGCAAAGACAATCAAAACTGACAAACCATTTCGTATTGGCCGTCGTTTCAAATCTGCCCATCTAAACGGCACTGAAATTGATGATGTCCGAGTGTACAACCGCAACCTTTCCCAAGAAGAGATTAAGACTATCATGTCTCTTCCGTACAGCACTTCTCCTGAGCCTGCCGGATTAACCAGCGGATTAAACTTTGATTTATTTGAAGGGAATAAAACCAGGGACTTAGCCAATCCAAACGAAAATTTTGTTCTTCATGGTCTGGCTAAGCAGACACAACTTGGCCAATTGCGGAATGGTTTTAAAATTGAAAAAAATGGATTCCTTGAATCCAAAACCGTGGGTATCCTCGAGCATAATCAGTCTTTCTCATGGTCCTTATGGATCAAGACTCCCCATAACCTCACCGGTGCAATCCTCAGTAAGATGGATGAATCCCAAAAGCATCGGGGCTATGACATTTGGCTTGAAGGTGGAAAAGTGGGTATGCACCTAGTGAACGAATTTCCTGCCAACGCCCTTAAAGCTGTGACTAAAAAACCAATCCCAACCAATCAATGGCATCACCTGACCATTACCTACAACGGTAAGAATACAGGCAGTGGATTAAAGGTTTTCCTGAATGGCAAAAATCAACCCTTGCAGGTGACTCATGACACTCTTTCCCAAACGATTTCCACCTCCAAAACCTTTCGCATTGGTCGTCGTTTTAACGGAGGTTCCACAAACGGCCTAGAAATGGATGAACTCCGGCTTTACTCCCGGGTGCTTACTGGCCCCGAGATTGAACGACTGGGCTACATCGATCCGATTCTTCCCTTGTTACAAGAGGAGTCAAATAGTGTTAATCCTGCCCAGCGGAGTCTACTTGTCGATTACTACCTGAACCGCCACGAACCGGGCTACAAAGGAATCCTCGCTACGGTCACACAAAAGAGGAAAGATTTGAATCAACTCAAGGGCCAAAAACTCACCTCGATGATCATGGGGGATAATCCGGCAAATAAAATGCGTAAAACTTATGTTCTCATGCGTGGACAGTATGCATCCCCGGACAAATCAAAAGAAATTCACCCCAATACACCCGCTTTTCTTCCCCCCATGGAAAAAGAGTTACCCAAAAATCGGCTTGGATTAGCCAAATGGTTAATGGATAAAGACCACCCGCTGACCGCAAGAGTTACCGTAAACCGGTACTGGCAGACCATTTTTGGGCGTCCGCTTGTGTCCACTCCGGGTGACTTTGGCTCACAGGGCAGTTGGCCCACCCACCCCGACCTTCTGACCTGGTTGGCTAAAGATTTTATTGATAATCAATGGAATGTAAAAAGAACCATCAAACAAATGGTCATGAGTTCCACCTACCGCCAGTCTTCGGAGACACGTCCGGTTCATTTGGATAAAGATCCGGTAAACTTATACCATGCACGGGCTCCCCGCTTTCGTCTCATGGGAGAATTTGTCCGGGATAACGCTCTTTCCATAAGCGGTCTGCTTAACCCTGCTTTCGGCGGTCCAGGAGTCAAACCATACCAGCCACCGGGGTTATGGAATGAAGTTTCCTTAAATGGTGGACGCAGATTTGTACGCGACAACGGAGATAAGCTGTACCGTCGAAGTATGTACACTTATTGGAAACGTTCAGCGCCTCACCCCGGAATGATGGCGTTTGACACACCCACCCGTGAGACCTGTACGCTGCAAAGACAACGCACCAATACTCCCATGCAGGCTTTAGTAACCCTGAACGACGAACAGTTTGTCGAAGCATCAAGGGCGTTTGCTGAGCGGATTCTCAAAAGCCCGGCAACATCTTTCCCGGATCGTTTGGACTGGGCATTCGAACTGGCAACCGGGCATCCTGCAGACTCAATTAGAAAGGAAGTACTGAAGGATGCCTATTCTTTCCAGAGTAAAATGTTCGGGGAAGAACCGAAACGGGCCGACGATTTATTAAAAATTGGTGAAACTCAAAGAGATTCATCGATCCCTCCCCAAGAGCACGCAACCTGGACTGTCCTGGCTTCCATGATCCTCAACTTAGACGAAACCTTAAACCGAGAGTAATCCAAATGAATCCATTTCAATTCCATCAAAATCAGACCCGCAGGCAAATGATCGGGCTTGGTGCCCGTGGCCTGGGCGCACTGGGTGCGGCCCATCTTTTAAATCCTTCCCTGCTTAATGCAGCTGCATCGGAAGCATCGGACCAGTTTGCAGGTACTCTTCCCGGCCCTCATTTTAAACCCACTGCCAAACGGGTTATTTATTTATTTCTTTCCGGTGGTCCCTCGCACATCGACCTCTACGACTATCATCCGGAAATGCGTGATTTTCACGGGAAAGAATTGCCTGATAGCATTCGTAATGGTCAGCGTATAACCGGAATGACCTCGGGTCAGTCCTCATTCCCCTGTGTGGCTCCGATGTTTGATTTCACCAGGCACGGACAAAATGGTTCATGGTTCAGTGACGCCATTCCAAATATTGCCAGTATTGCAGATGATATCACTCTGGTAAAATCCGTCCATACGGAAGCGATCAATCACGACCCCGCGATCACTGCGATCAATACTGGTTCCCAACAACCTGGGAAACCATCGATGGGTGCCTGGCTGGACTGGGGAATGGGTAGTCCAAATAAAAATTTACCAGGATATGTGGTGATGATCTCGAAAGGGAAAGGAAATGCCCAGGCCCTTTACGACCGTTTATGGGGAAGCGGTTTTCTTCCATCCAAGCACCAGGGGGTGAAATTCCGCTCCGCCGGAGACCCTGTTCTGTATCTTTCCAATCCGGATGGAATATCCCGTGAAATGAGGCGTAATATGCTTGATGGTATTGCCAAGATCAATCAGGCCAAAAAAATCGAATCCGGAGATTTGGAAATCGATGCCCGTATTGCTCAGTACGAAATGGCTTACCGTATGCAGACCAGTGTCCCTGAACTGGTGGATTTAAAAGACGAACCCAAGCATGTGCTCGATCTTTATGGTGAGGATGCGATGAAGAAAGGGACCTTTGCCCATAACTGTTTAATCGCCAGACGACTGTCCGAACGCGGAGTTCCCTTCGTTCAACTCTTCCACCGTGGTTGGGATCAGCATAACAATTTACCCAAGCAAATACGCGGGCAATGCAAAGATATTGACCAACCCGCCGCCGCCTTGGTCAAAGATCTCAAGCAACGCGGGTTGCTCAAGGACACGATCGTGGTCTGTGGCGGGGAATTTGGGCGTACTATTTACTCTCAGGGAAAACTGACCAAGGACAACCATGGACGGGATCACCACGGACGGAGCTTCTCCATGTGGATGGCCGGGGGTGGATTCAAGGCCGGGTTTGAATACGGAAAAACGGATGAATATGCCTATAATATTGTGGAAAATCCAGTTCATGTGAACGATCTTAACGCGACAGTATTACGGGCTCTTGGGATTGATCACGAACGATTCACCTACCGATATCTGGGACTCGACCAGCGCCTAACCGGGGTCGAGCACCCCAAGGTTGTCCCCGATTTACTCGCTTAGCACTTTATTTCCGAAGCGTTCCGAAAGCGTTCCGATTTTTCCTTTGACCCGACGGGCAAGGATGCACACAAATATTCTCTGTGATTTCGGTGGGGGATAACAGGCGTGATTTACTTGTAGATTGGCTGCAAACAGAAACATCTTTTAAAGATGGAGCACTCAGTATTGCATCGGCGGACGCGAGTTTCCGGCGATACTTCCGGCTGAACCATCTGGATAAATCCTATATTGTAATGGATGCACCTCCGGAACTGGAAGCCTCCCTGCCCTTCGTGCAGATTGGACAATGGATGAAAAAATCCGGAATCAATGTTCCGGAAATTCATCAGCACGACCTCGAACTTGGTTTCATGATTCTTTCCGATTTTGGAAACTTCCATTTTCAGGATGCCCTCGTTAGCAGAGACCGAGAATCTCTCTACAAATTAGCCACAGACGAAATTATTCAATTCCAATCCTCCTTACCCGATTCAGAAAAAAGCCTCCCCGTATTTACTCCGGAATGGCAGGTTAAGGAACTCGAAATATTTCGTGAGTGGTGCCTTCCCGCTATCACTCAAAAGGAATACCGGGAAATAACCTCCCCATTGGTCAATGCCGTTAACCGGATCCCCAAATCTTTTATGCACCGGGACTTTCACTGCCGAAACCTGCTTCTGTGTACCGATCAAAAATTGGGAGTGATCGATTTTCAGGGGGCGATGCACGGTCCGGTCACCTATGACTTGGTTTCCCTGCTAAGGGATTGCTATGTCGATAATAAGGAGGAATGGATTGATCATTCTGTGTTGGCATTTCAGCAAAGCCTGATCGCACAGGGAATCGGGCATGCCCGAGTAACTCCCGACGAATTTATCCGGTGGTTTGATTTAACCGGATTACAAAGACATTTAAAATGCGTCGGTATTTTCCACCGCCTAAATATTCGCGATCAGAAACCAAGCTATATGAAGGATGTCCCAAGAGTGCTCGCCTACATTAGAAATGTGCTAATGCGCCAAAGCGATCTCGGGGAATTGAAAAACCTGATCGAACAGGCAACCATTCTCGAATAGTATTTTATGAAAGCCATGATTTTAGCCGCCGGTTACGGGAAAAGATTACGCCCCTTGACCGATCATACCCCCAAACCCCTTGTCCCAGTGGGCGGGAAACCGCTGATCGTTCATCATCTCGAAAAGATTGCCCAAGCCGGAATCCGTGAGGTGGTGATCAATCTGGGTCACCTGGGTTCCAAAATCCCGGAGGCTCTAGGAAACGGGAACACATGGGGACTGTCGATTGAATATTCGGACGAAGGTCCGGACCCACTCGAAACCGGTGGGGGGTTAGCCAAAGCCCTCCCCTTGCTCGGTTCGGAAACTTTTCTTCTCGTCAATGGGGATGTGTGGTGCGATTTGGATTTCAGGACAGTTCCATCCACACTCGAATCCGATGACCAGGCCCTTCTTTATCTTGTCCCCCGCCCCGAATGGAGGGACCGCGGCGATTTCTCACTCGAAAATGGGCGGGTCACCGAATCCCCAAACCCCGCGTTTTTATATGCCGGCATTGCACTCTACCACCCCTCCATTTTGAACGGTGCAAAAGTGGAGAAGTTTTCCATTGTCCCCCGATTAAAAAAGGGAATTGCAGCCAATCAAGTCGCCGGAATCTTATATTCTGGGGAGTGGGATGATGTGGGCACTCCTGAAAGACTGGAGGCTATTCAGAAACAGCACGGTGCGTAACACTTAAAAAGGTTTCTTCGAGCCTTTCGGTGCATACCGGTCCCGGTTGGAGAGTTCCTCTTCCGGTCCAAATGCATCCACACAATAAGCCACTACATTGTGCAGATTTCGGTCAGAAATTTCCTTGGAAGCGGAGGCCATTGCCTGCCCTCCCAGGTCCTGGGGATGATACCCACGGTCACCCGAACGGAATTTTTTCATTTGCTCAATAAAATACCACCCCTCCAACCGGGTCAGGGACGGTGCATTCACCAACCGGTTACCCCCGCCTTTTTCCCCATGACACGAAAGGCATCTCTGTTCGTAAAACTTTTTTCCATCCTCCAGGTTTCCACGCACGGTGCGAATGGCCGGTACCGGATCCTGTTCTGCAAACCAATTCGCCACATAAGCGAGTTCGTAATCGTCCTTAATTTTCCTCGCCCCCACTCCCATCAGGTATTCCGAGCGGTTCGAAGCCTCTTGCCCGCGAACCCCGGAACGAAACTTCTCCAACTGATCCAATAAATACCAGGTTTCCATTCCATTGAGCACCGGGCCACGCTGAGCCTCCCGGTTACTGTGGCAAAGCATACATTCCGCCACCAACGCCTGACCTCTTTCACTGTCAGTCATCAAGGGGATGACCTCCTTTTGTGAAGTTTCGGGCACACATGAAATCCACAGCATGGTGGTTCCGAAAAACAGGACAGTTTGAATGAAGATTTTCTTCATATTCCATACAATCTACAAATTCCACCGAACTCCTCAAGCGACAAAGTATTAACCTCTGTGCTTTACCCTTTGGACCGGATCGATCAAGATACGGGGAATGTCCAGCATTTCCCTCAAAAACTTAAGCAAAACTTTCCCGGATGGCACCGAAGCGCTCCGGAATGTACACCTCCAGATTGAACCGGGTGAATTCATTGTGCTTGTCGGACCATCAGGATGCGGAAAAACCACCCTGCTCCGAATTGTCGCAGGCCTTGAATTTCCTAGCGAAGGATCGGTTTATATCGGAGAAAAAGACGCCACCGCCCTGCATCCCAAAGACCGCGACCTTGCTCTGGTTTTTCAAAACTACGCCCTGTTTCCCAATCTCTCAGTGCTGGATAATCTCGCTTTTGGACTCCGGGCCCGGAAACTAGACAAGGTAATCATACGAGAAAAAGTGCTTCCTGTCGCCCAAAGGCTGGGCTTGGAGGATCTGCTTCAACGAAAACCCAGCGAACTTTCTGGCGGACAGCGACAGCGCGTGGCACTCGGACGCCTGCTTGCCCGGAACCCATCCATCCATCTGCTTGATGAACCACTCAGTAATTTGGATGCCAACTTACGAACCTCCATGCGTCAGGAACTTGCCCAAATCCATGCCGAGCACCAGAAAACAACCCTTTTTGTCACCCACGACCAAGTGGAGGCAATGACGCTTGGTCAACGGCTCTGTGTGATGAACCGGGGAAGAATGATTCAGATTGGGAACCCCTCGGAAATTTACGACTCTCCCAATAACCGGTTTGTGGCGGAATTTTTTGGATCCCCCTCGATCAACCTGATCCGCGGTGAAATTGAAAGGGATAATAAATTCTCGTTCTTCGGTTCAGGTCAAGTTCGTTTGGCCCTGCCTGATAATATTGAACTCCGGGAAGGGTCCGTTGAGCTAGGATTACGCCCCGAGGACTGGAGGATCATAAACGAGCGCAATGCCCTATCCCTCGAGGGAGTGCTGGAAAGAACCGAGAATCTGGGCGATTCCCGAATTCTGCACTTTTCAACGAAATGGGGGAGATTGACCGCAAAATCCGACCGGCGTGACTTTCAAACCGCACAGACTTACTTTTTAATTCCTGACTGGAATCGGGCACACTGGTTCGATATCTCGTCCGGAAAACGAATTTCAGGATAAGGAAAGACCGGCAAGGGCGGTTTTCATTTTTCGGAAACAGACTGCGAAGAGAACCAAAACTGGAATAAGCGATAAAGTGGCCGCTGCCATGCCCACCGACTCGGGAATACGGTGGCTTGAATCCCTCAGCTTAGCCAGGGCAATCGGCAGTGTAATATTCTCATCATCAAGTAATAACAATGGAAGCAGATGTTCCTGCCAACTGAGAATAAAGTGAAGTAAACCATAGGTCACCAGGGCTGGAAAAACCAAGGGAATAATCAGCGTGAAGGTCCGGGCAACGGAATAACCCTCCACTCGTGCAAGTTCAAGCAACTCATTGGGAATCTTGCTGAACACTTGAGTAAAAAAAACAATCCCCAACCCACTGGCAATCCCGGGGAGAAGAAGGGCCCAACTGCTCCCCTGCAGTCCAAGCACCAACATCCAGTCAAACAAAGGAACCGCCATCGTCTGCTTGGGGATCAGAATGACTAAAATGGCCACCCCGAAAAGAAAGCCCTTCCCCCGGAATGAATGTTTTGCAAATGCGAAACCAGCGGCTGCAGTCACCAAAGTCGCAAGCAGGGCTTGAAATCCTGAAATTACGAACGAATTTAGAAAATAAGGAAAAAAGGGAAGATATTCACCCGAAAACAAAGCAAGGTATGAATCCGCTTCAAAATGATCAGGAAATAACAAGGTGGGCTGATAGATTTCGCGATTCGTTTTGAAGGAGGACAAAAACATCCATACAAAAGGATAGAGACAGACCACAAGGGCTACACCCAGAAATAAATAAGCAACCATCTTTTTCACCCCGGCATCCCCCTTTTTCTGTACCTGAGAACCAAAAAGAGAACCGATGCGGTCAGCGGAACCACCAGCAGGCTCATCGCAGTGGCCGCGGGAAAGTCAAAGCGTCCCGAGCCTCCGGGAAAAGCGACCTGATAGATATAGGTGACCAGGAGAAGGCCGGAGTCTAAAATCCCCCCAGAACCGCCAAGCAGATTATAAGCACCCGAAAAAGAGGCAAAGCCATCGACCACCAAGAAAACCATCGCGAAAATACAGAAGGGTGCAAGGCAGGGCAGAAAAACGGTGCGGATTTTCATTCCCATTCCCGCCCCCTCGACATCAGAGGCTTCCAACTGCCAACGCGGAATGCTCTCCAGTCCACAAAGAAAAAACAGCGTGACCAATCCGGTCCAGCGCCAAACCGACTGCATGACTAAAGAAGGCATAATAAAAAGCGGATCCATCATCCAGTTTACTGGTTGCAATCCAAGCGGAGCCAGCAGGTACTGATTGAGTGCACCCGTTCGGCCGTGAAAAAAAAGATAAAACAGAGTGGAAAGAACTCCGGGAAGGGCCAGTCCGGGCACCATCAGGCAAAAGACAATTACCCCCCGGGGTAATCTCCCCAATTGAAAAAGAGAAAGCCCCAGGGCAAAGGCAAGCGGGATAATGATTACAACCGAACCGAAGACATACATGGAGGTGTTCTTCAGTGCTTTGTAGAACTTCGCATCTTCCAGGACCCTTCGGAAATTCTCAAAACCGACATATTTTGCGGCTTCCTGCCCTTGACCGGAGGACTTGTCTTTATCCAGCCAGGAAAATCCGGAACCGGAGGATTCCCCGATGGAAGACTCGAAAGAATCCCTGTGCACGGGGAGGTGGGAGGAGTTTTGCAGGGCCAGATCGATTCCAAAAAAAAGCGGGACTAACCAAAAAAAAAGCCACAGGCCAAAGAAGGGAAACAACAACCAGCAAAGGGAGGTTTTTTCTTTTTTTGTTATTCCCAAAACAATGAAAAATTACCGGTCGCGACCGCTGTTTTTCATTGCCTCCCGATATTGAGAGAGCGCTTCCTTGGGCGAAATAGCACCAAACATAACCGATCCAAAATAATTTTCCTGCATCAGGAAAATGGCCTGCGGTCTTCGGGGGTCAACCACAACGGGAGGAATTTCATCTTCAATGGACAACAACAGTTCCCCAATGGATTGTTCAAAGTATTCATGCTCCGCAAGCAGGCGTTTGTCCTTCCAGGAAGGACGGTATGCCGGAAAACTGTTGCCCTGTAAAAATCGCTCCGCATTGGCCTCCTTATCTTTCATTACAAATTCAATGAACTCCCAGGATTCTTTCTTCTTCTTGCTTCCTTTGCAAATCATCAGTCCCTGACCTGCAAAAGAAGCCGTACGGGGACCCAGTTCACCCTCTTCATTTCGCCAGGTGGGTAAGGGCAGCATTCCCCATAATCCTTGCATCCCCGGAGCAAATTGCTGGAACAGGTCCAGGCCGTACCAGTCCGCACCCGGTACGCACAATACCTCTCCGGTCTCTAAATCACCGCTGAAAAAAACCGGATCAAAAATCGATCCGCGATCGGGCATAACTGCGATTTCGCTCGCCGCCATATCAGCAAACTCTTCCAAAATGGAGAGTGCTTTGTTCTCATCAGGGAGAAATTGCCCGTCTGCGGCGAATAAATCAGTGCCCTTTTGACGCAGCAAGACATCAAAAAGAGTGCCGTCTAAGGCCATAAATCTTTGCCCGTGATCGGATTGCAGTTGCGCACCCACCTTGGCCAAATCGGTCCATGTTTTCAGACTTTTCGGATCAATATCAAATTCCTTAAACAAATCTTTGCGGTAGTAAAGAACCATTGCACTTAGGGATTGGGGAACTCCCATAGTTTTTCCTTTGTACGTGAAAACCTCCAACCGACGGGGATGCAAATCCTTGGCGAGTCCCGATTTCTTGATTTTTTGTGTCAGGTCAAGGAAGGGCGAATCGTCGTTAAGAAAAACGCCAAAGAATGTTTCGTCCAGTTGCACAATGTCGGGGATACCCTGTCCCGAACGAACCGCCACACCAAGTTTGTCAGGCATCTCCCGAAATCCATAGGCCTTTACGTTGATGCTGAGCTCTTTTTTTGTTTTCTTGGCAAAAAGTTCCCCCATCTGTTCATAGTATACCTGATCCTGAAAAGAACTTATCCAAATTTCAAGGGATGTGGATTTGGCATACAGTGCAGTCTGAAACAGTGAAGAAAATGCGGAAAGTAAAAATAAAATGAATTTCATGATAAGGAGATTGTCCTAAAGTATTTAGATTAGGCTCGAAATCGCAAGCCTGTAGGGAGTGAAAATCTTAAATAGTAAATTTTGTTACAACAATTATTCTCGATTTTGGTGTATTTTTATTTAGTATTGTGCTAACTAGTAAGTATACTCGTATTATAACCAAATCAGTAATACCATGAAATTTTATTTCCATCTTTTTCTAGTCGTCTTGATTTCCCCTTTTTCGAGTATTTGGGCACAGACACCTCCCTCTCCCGTTGTTGTCCCGGGTGGTCAAAATGGGGTTATTGAATTACAACCATCACCGGGTGACTACAATGTGGGGCCAACAATCCAATTACAGCCGGTAACGGGTGACTACAATGTGGATCCTTTAATCGAATTACAACCAACTCCGGGTGATCAAATCCCGGGTCTTCTTACAGATTTGCAGACAAATGAAATGCCTGCCTCGAACAGTGCAGGAGAGATTCCACATCACGGTTCGGATCCGGATGGGCCGGTGGTGATGAGTGTTTCGGCCGAGCAGACTGGTGATATGGTGAATGTGAGTTATTCCTTAACCAATTTGCAACCCGCTAATGAAACTGCTTTTGTGGCCGCTTGGTATAGCATCAACGGAGGGCAGGACTGGAAACCCTGTTCCGAATTAAGTGGTCCCGACCACGGCCCCGGGGTTACTGCGGGTCCATTAAAAACCTTCACATGGAATGCTAAAGCTGATTCCCCCGGCACTAATATTCCTCAGGCCATCATTCGGGTAATTGCTACCCGGGGTGAAATCCCTCGCGGATTCATGGGCCCCGGCAATATTTTGCCTTCCCCCGCAGGAGCACCGATGGGTTTATCCGCTTTTGAGGTTTATGAAATTCATCATCAGCACTACTTGGCTCTGACTGACGGCAGTGGTATGCGTGCGGATAGTGATTTCCCTTCTTATGTTTACATTGTTGACCAGGGTGGATGGCAAATGAAATCCGTCCTGCGTGGTGGCGGTCCCGATGGCCAGGTTGGAAACGCCGATGATGATTATTTTTCCGGTCCCCCGAACTCAAACTGGTCCGAAGCTATTGGTCCTGAAGTTGCCCCCCTTTTCGCTAATCAGTCAAGCATTGCCCAATGGTTTTCTGGCCATCTACTCGAATCAATTGGAGTATTTTCCAATAATTAATTTAACTGTATATTCCTGTAAATCTGTTTTTGCTTTTTAAATGTGTAATCAAAGAAAGATGTTTTCATCTATTTTTTTCAAAAAATGGCATAAACTGTATCTGATTTTATTTTCACTTTCGCTCGTTTTACCAATTCAGGCTAACGAAGTAATTAATGTGAGCGGGGGAAGTTTTAATGCCCCCTTTTACACTTTTACTGACTCAACTGGTGGGGCGATTAACATATCCACCTTCAGTTTTCAGAAGGGACTAACCTACGATTTTGTCGACGGGGGAGTTTCATCCAGTCATCCATTCATGGTCGGCGAAGATACCGTAAATAATTCCCCCCATGTTTCAGGAACACCGCTTAATGGACTGGGCACTACCCTGACCCTGACAATCCCCACGGGTTTTTCCGGATCATTTCTCTATTTTTGTACGGTTCACTCTTCTATGCAGTCGACTTTTACACTCACTGACGCGGTGACTCCCTCATCCGGGGGCGGGGGCACGACTTACAAGGTCTATCAATTTTCTCATACACAGTATCAGGCACTCAAAGACAACAACACTCCGGATCGTGGTGCTTCATCATTCCCCGCTCATGTCGCCATTGTCCTTGAGAGTGGGCAGTGGAAAATGAAAAGAGTCACACTCTTTTCCGCTGGCACGGATGCACTGAGCCCTGCGGATGATGAATACAATTTGGCATCGGGATCAGATTCCTGGTCTGAATCCATGACGTCCTCCTTCCTCAATAGTACCCAATCGACCCTTGACACCTTCTTTTCTGCATCGGGATATCCCTTGAAAGGCATCTATTCACCCAGTAGCGGAAACTCTTCTCCGGGCGGCGGTTACCAAACTCCCAACGGTGGATACACTACCCCATCAGGCGGAAACACTTCTCCCGGCGGGGGGTACCAAACGCCAAGCGGCGGATACACCACACCCAGTGGTGGAAACACTTCGCCAAGCGGGGGTTACCAAACGCCAAGCGGCGGATACACCACACCAAGTGGTGGAAACACTACTCCTGGCGGTGGATACCAGACTCCAAGTGGTGGATACACTACACCCA
>CAJWWH010000014.1 GCA_913048545.1 uncultured Opitutia bacterium
CACAGAAGGTGGATCCTTTAGCAGTGCTTGATCGAAGAAGGATTTGCCCATTCATTTGCCCAGCTAGTTGCTTACAGATTGTCAACCCCAGCCCGCTTCCATGTTCCTTAACGCTTCGAGTGGGGGAGAATAAATTTTCCTTAACTTGCATGGGGATACCCGGTCCATTATCGGCAACTAGAAATGCGATTCTGCCTGCCACTTTTTCAAGTTGCAGGAAGACTTTTGTATGACTACCAGATTCCAATGCATTCTGGACTAGGTTTTGTAGAATCGGAAGAAGAAGATTAGCCTGTAAATTGGTAATGTTAATCTTGTCCCATTGGCTTGAGATTATGCTTACACAATCACCCTTTCCTTCCTGATTAAACTTTTTTGCAGTCATATAAAGGAGTTCATGGGCTTCAAAAGAATAGCTTTCTTCGTCCAGTTCATATTCTTTGAGACAATTCATGGTCTCATGAACCAGGTTTTCAATCTGTTTTGTGGTTGATTGCAATGCCTGCTCGGCTAGTTTTGAGTCTGATTTATCTCCACCCAGTTCAAGGTTTTTAAGTCCCATGAGCGGACTTTTAATTGCATGCATTAAGTGGGCGGTGATTGCACCTAGTCCAGCAGTTTTACAGGCCATGACAAGCCTTTGATTGCTATGCTTTAGATCCTCGGTTTTGGCGAGCAGTTGTGCTTCAGCTTTCTGTAATCTTTTAAAAAATATACCGAAGACAAAAAGCAAAAGAATAGAGCCAAAGATAAAAACGATCAGGCCTTGTTTTATTACCTGTGATTTGATTGCATTTCGTTCGGGGATAATATCCGGTTTCGGATCAACGATTAGTTCGAGGAACCCCACTTCAGCCTGTTCACCCATTGGGAAAACAATGGAGAGTGCATCACTCTGGAAATTCGTTATTTTTCCAGCATCTACCACTTTTTCTAAAGAGAAAAACCTCCTTTTTTCTTTCTCTATGTTGGTTGGTAAATCAAGGAGTTTACCTTTGCTATCATAAGCATATACACCTCGGATGTCGGGAATTTCAAGCGATCTAATTGCTAGGATTCTAAGCCCCTCTACATCGTCGTAAACCAATTGATCCAGGCCAAGATTAATGTAATCAAGATTTTCTTCGAGGAGTTCCTTTTCTATATCGTCAAAGAGGTTTTTAATTTCAGGTAAAAGGACCTTCGCCGTTCGTTCGATTGCCAGGTTATAGAATTGATTGAGAGCGAAATACTGGAGGACAAAAGTAAGCAATCCAAAAAGAAATAAGATTGCTCCAATGATGAGCCGTCCATGTTTGGACTTTTTTGCACACATCAATGATTGGTTGTTTTCTGATTTCAATTTACCTAGTTTTCCCATTTTACACCCAATGCCCAAAAGTTGGAATAATATTCATAATCCCTTGCATTGGATTGATCCTCCTCATACCGCCACTTGAAATAAGTTTCCCAGTCAGATGATATTTTACGTGTCACCAGTAAATCAATTGCATAACTCTGTCTTTCAAATTGAGTATCAGGGGAAACGGTTCTGATATCATATAAATAATTTGCCCAACCTAATTCCGAGACCGATTTCCATTTCTCGCCTTTAATTTCATGGGAAAGCTTTGCACTGATTTTACTGTAATCATAATAAGCACCAGCATTATCCGATAATTGGCTGTATTTAAGTTCTAGTCCTACTGTATCTAGCCATGGGTTCTTCGAGTGCTTTTCCCATGACCCAGAAACGCCTGTTTTTTTAGTTTGGAGATTTCCATCTGATAAATTTATGCCATCTCCATCCTTTTTTTTCCTTTCAATATAACGAATGGTATGGTGGAAGATTTTCGCATGTAATGTGGTCTGCTCACTATGCTTAGCGGTTAAGTTTACTTGAATTTTTTGATCCGAATTATTTTCCGACGGGTTGTCATACCGATCGATTCCAAATGCAGTCTCGGCAGACAATTTTATTTTGGGAGTAAGTTGATAGCCGAAATGAGGAATTATTTCTGATTTGTTTGATTGTACCTGCATGGAGAATGGAAGTCCCAAGTCTGAAAAATCAAAAGCCTGATCGTAGTAGGTGTGCCGGAGTTTAAGACCCCCTGAACCGGGAGAGTTTTTAGGTCTGTATGAATGCTCGCCCTGGACGAGAAGAATACCGCTTAGCTTGTGGTCATCCACTTCCAGAAACCTTTTTCCTTCTCCGTAAAAATAGAAATAACTTAAGTAATCAGTGTTAGCCTGTCTCAGTAAAAAACTCTCTGTTTCAAATTCCATGTATGTACTTGATTCCCGAATATAGGGTCCATACATGGGGTTATCTGAAAACCCGAAACCAACTGATGCAGAAACGGACGGCAGCCAGTTTTTGGATTTAGCGAGTTCTATAAAATCACTTTCCTTCGATTCAGTTACTGGGAGCCCGACTTCATCTATCGAGCCAAAGAGAAGAAATTCAAGTTCCTCATCTGTCATTATACTCTCATTTTTAGCAGGAGCATTTTGTGAGGGAGGAGAAGGAAGGATGGATGGAGTTGCCACAGCCTCCTCCGGAGCAGATTCGACGATTTTGTTGGCAGTAGGACTTGCATCAAAACCACCAAGATTGAGGACCTCTAGGTTTCCCAAGTTTGAAACAAAGGAAGAAGGTTCTTTTATGACCTGAGCAAATGCATGCTGGGAAAGTACTTCCGAAGCGTGTAAAAGCAATACACTTAGTAAAGTAAGAAACCTATGACTTCCCGTAATCAAGAAGACATATTAAAAAGTTGTTTTACTTTTGCCAAAGAAAAAGGAAGGAGCGAGGAAATCGCTCCTTCCTATCAGTTAGATTTAGCTATAAAATTGGAGATATTACAAATCAGAAGTTCGGGTTGCTTCCGTTTCGACAAGTGCCCTGATTTCTTCCTTAATTTCCTTGGATTGAGTTTTAATCTCTTCGTGCTTTGCTTTGTTGGTCTCTTTGAATTCAGTGATCAATTCCTGCTTTTCTTCTTTCGATGCTTCCTTAAGCTGTTTGTGGAGCTCTTTACGGGCGGTGTGTAACTCTTCGTGTTTTTCTTTAAGGGCTTCCACTTTAACTTTTAACTCGGTAGTGAGTTCAGGTCTCTCGGGTTTTTCAGGACGAGCAGATTCGATACTTTCACGAATTGCATCATGTGCTTGTTTGATCGCCTCGAATTTATCTTTGTTATCAGCTTTAAATGCTTCAATTGCCTCTCTCATTTCCTCTTTGGATGCACCTTCGCCAAGATCTGCCAATTTGGCCTTCATTGATTCATGAAGTTGTTGCTGATCCGCTTTTATTTCGGCAAGGCTGTCTTTTACTGCATCACTTAACTCCGGTTTTACTCGACGTTTTGGCCTCTTGAATTCGCCTTTCTTTTCCATCTCCCCCCTCAGTGCACCCAGTTTTTTCTGAGCTTCCTCTCTGGTAATACGACCTTCTTTCAATGCTCCCATAACTTCTCCTTCATGTTTCCGGGGATCCAGTTTTTCTCTTTCAGTCAGGATTTCGGGCTTTTCGATGGAGTCTTTTTTAAGGTTCTCTTTGATCCAGGATGCAAGAGTGGAACTTCCGTTACCGAAGTCCCCAGGCAGTTCCGTCCAGTCCTTGGTTTGTGCTTCAGGAGGCTTACCCCAATGGCGAGGGAATTCTTTTTTTACAAATTTCGGGCGGTCCTGAGAATCTCCAAACTTTGGTTTTTCGGTGGATGGATTTTCCTGTGCAGTGGCCCAAGATATATACAGGCCGCTAACGAGTAATAAGGTAATTAATTTTTTCATATCTGTTTGGTTATTATTATAAACTTTGGATTTGTTTAACCATTTATGATGCCAAAGCTGATTGATTCGTTAACGTATTGTTTGTCAGTATTTTACAAAATTTTCAATCTACCTGTCATTCGAAATGTTTGGAAATAATCCCCAAGTTGATGGGGGTAATTGGAAATAATCCCCAAATATCATACCCCTTTTTTCTGAAGTCGATAGCGAATGTAATCCCTTGGCACGCCAAGCAATCTGGCTGCTTCCGAAATGTTTCCATTTACTTGGGAGATTGCTCGTTCGATGAGTCGAAGCATTTCTTTTTCCAGATCGAACCCATCCTCTGGAAAGACGAAAGAGGGATTGAGCCAATCATTTTCGGTCAAAAATGCATTATTTTTTAATTCTCTCTGTGGATCGTTTGAAAGTTCGAGTTCTTTACCTTTTTCGGCCATGACTAATGCCCGTTCGAGGTCATGTATTAATTCTCTCGTGTTACCATTCCATTCGTGACGAAGAATGTAAGCCTCACTAGATTTTGATATTTTGGGTACGGGCAACCTGTATTTTTTGCTTAGACTGGTGAGGAAATGGATGGCTAGCGGAAGAATGTCAGTCCCTCTGGTTCTTAGTTCCGGAATATTGATCCGTAAAAGATTAAGTCGGTGAAATAAGTCTTCCCTAAATTCCCTACTCTGAATCATCTGCCGCAGGTCCTGGTTGGCCGCGGCAATAATTCTGATATTTATTTTTATCTCCTTGGTTCCACCGACTCTACGAATGACTCCGTTTTCAATCGCCAGCAAAACTTTGGCCTGTGCAGCGAGGGAAAGGCTTGCGATCTCGTCCAGAAAGAGGGTGCCATGGTCGGCCGCTTCAAAAAGGCCAATACGGGCATTTTGGGCATCAGTAAATGCCCCTTTTTCATGCCCGAAGAGTTCAGATTCAATCAGATTTTCCGGAATTGCGGAGCAGTTGACTTCGACAAATGAGTTTTCAGACCTGGGACCATGAGCATGAATCCAGCGTGCGTAAGTGGATTTACCGGAACCGGTTGGACCATCGATGAGCAGGGGAGGGAGGTTTGCATCGAGCCTTCGGTCTGCATCGAGTATTTTTTTCAGTTTTTCCAAGTCTTTGGCAAACGCACCTTTAAAAAATAGATCATCCGTTTTCTTCTTTTCCTTCTCCCGGTTGTGCTGGTTAAGCCTGACATTTTTTCTCCGGTTATCTGCTCGGGCAAAAATATAGGCCAGTTCATCCAGGTCAAAAGGTTTGTTCAGGTAATCAGATGCACCCAACTGAATTGCTTCAACAGCGGAGCGAATCCCACCTTCGCCGGTCATGAGAACCGTCGAAGTATTTTGGGGCACAATTCCTTCCCTCAGAAGTTCGAGGCTGTCGCCGTCCGGTAGGTTTAAGTCAAAAAGTGCAGCATCAAAACTAAGATCGGTTAAGACTCTTCTTGCTTCTTCAAGACTTTGGCAATGAGTTATTTCAGCGCCACTTTTTTCAAGAAAGGCAGCAATTCGTTTTCCCAGAAGCAGATCATCTTCAAGGAGGAGAATTTCCTTATCCTTGAAAATTCTGGAATGTTGGTTGCTCGATTTCATCACCAATAAAAGTTGTACCTAGAGTCCTCGGTAAAAAGAAAAAACTTTGCAAACCCTATTTTTTGTCTTCATGGTTATTTTAATGGGGCGATGGATTTTTGGGTGGATTTGTTTGGTCTTTACTTGGCCGCTTTTGGCTAAGGACTTTCTTGATACCAATCTCGTACCCGAGTGGGCATCTCTTGATTTATATCAGAATCGTATAAATAGGACTGACTTTGAGCATCTTCTTACCAGGGTTTATTGTCCCCGTGCCAGTTGGCGAGAGGGTTGGGCAGAATTAAAGGAAGAGGAGGTGTGGATCCGGAAAAGTAAAGCATTGGATGACTGGTATAAACTTTCCTTTGGGGATGGAAATCAAACATCCATGGGCGAAGACAGTGTTCCCCAATCCGGGTCTAAACTTTCATTACAGGGACTTACCATTGCTTTGGACCCAGGGCATATTGGTGGAGATTATTCAAAAATGGAAGGCAGGCATTTTTCGATTGGGGAGAGCCCTCCGGTGAAGGAGGGAAACTTAGCCCTGACCGTGGCCAAAATTCTCAAAAAAAAATTAGTTGATGTGGGTGCTAAAGTAATTTTAGTGCGTGAAGAAAACCGGCCAGTTAGTGCTTATCAACCCCAAGACTTTCTTGAGGAGGTTGAGGAATGGATTGTCGCCAAGGAAGAAAGACGGGGAGAAAGATTTCCTGCTGAGGAACGGATGGAGATGATAAAGGATCGAACTGAGGTCCTGTTTTACCGGGTAAGTGAGATTCATGCGCGGGCTGATTTTATTAATACCCAGGTTCTTCCCGACTTCGCGTTTTGTATACATCTAAATGCGGCACCCTGGCCCGATCCAGATTCTTTCGAATTGTTGGATAGAAATGATTATCATGTGCTGGTCAATGGTTGCTATATGGGTGGGGAGCTCGCGGATGACCAACAACGATTTGAAATGATTTACCGTCTATTAAACGGGTGGCATAAAACGGAGTTAGTCCTCGCGGAAAATGTGTCTCGCTCATTCAGTCGACTGACAAAGCTTCCTGCATTTAGTTATAAAGGACCCAATGCATTGAAAGTCGGAGAGGTTAAGGGTGTGTGGGCAAGAAATTTACTTGCTAATCGAATTTACCGTTGCCCAGTCGTTTTTTTAGAACCTTACATAGCTAATTCTAAAGACGCCTACGAGCGGATTCAGTTAGGGAACTACAAGGGCAAAATGAAAGTCGGTGGCGAACCCAAGCTAAGCCTCGTAGAAGAGTATGCTGAATCTGTATTTCAGGGTATCTGTGACAGCTTCTCGGAAAGCCGAAAATAAGAAATATCCTGGTTATTTATCCAGGGAATTAAGCACCATCTTTTTCATGTTAGAAACCTGTCCATCCACGGTCTCTTTTGGGCCGGTCATTTTAATGAATATAGATCCATTTTTTCCTGAAATAATTGCGGCGAGAAGGGCATAGTTCGGCTTTGGTGTTTTCGGACCAAAAGCACTGCCGCTCAAAAAAGTACCGTGAGCCTGGGCGTAAGAAACAGGAATGTCACTAATTACGGTGTTCTTTACAATCTTATCCTTGGGCGACTCAAACTGTCCCATCCAACGATCAATGTTAGCCTTGACTCCACCAGATCCACCACCACCAAAATGGAAAAAAGCGACTTCAGCATCTTTTCCACCGCTTCCGGGCACCTTAAACTGAGCTTTTCGCATTTTGGAGGTCGGTTTTGATGAAACCCAGCTGGATGGGGATGTGAAGGAGTAACCTGCCACATCCACTTTTTCCGCAGACAATAATGACGCGCTGAGTAAGCCGAGAAGCAAAGTAAATAAGGTCGTTAATTTCATAATTTATTGGATCAAGTTAATAAGTTACCCAATCTATAAAAAATTAATAGACAGCGTAAGCAAAAAAATCACCCTGATTGTAAGAATACTAGATAGGCTATGGTTTTTTGACCTGTTTTGCACTGGCCGGTTTTTCAAAAATCATAAAGTGTTGCCTCGGAAGAAAGTCGAGGGTTTTTTTCCACCTGAATCCAATTTCAGTTATTTCTTTGATTGCCTGTTTCTCAGTCATTTTGTGAAGGAGCTTAATTGGTACATTTGGATCTTCCTTCCGGTATTCAATTAAAATAAGCCGACCATTAACTTTCAGGGATTCAAAGATGGAGGTGATCATTTCCCTGGGGTGAGAAAATTCATGATATGCATCCACGATCAGGGCACAATTTATTGTCTCTTTCGCCAGAGCAGTGTCCTCGACTGTACTTTGCACGGTTATTACATTATCAAACCCTCCCTTATGTTTCTTTGCTCGCATGATACCGAGCATTTGAGGGGAAATATCAACTGCCCAAACTTTTCCCTTGGGAACGAGGGGTGAAATTCGAAAGGAAAAGTATCCTGAACCAGCCCCAATGTCCGCAACATGATCGGTTTTGGAAAGATTCATATTTTTGATCAGCAAATCAGTTCGCTCCTCCTGTTCCCTTTTCGGCCTTTCCAACCAGCCCGCTCCGAGATGACCCATTACCTGTGAGATTTCTCTCCCCATGTAGTACTTTCCTATTCCATCACGTGTCTGCTTTCCCCACTGATAAAACTCGCTTTTTGTATTCCCTTCATCTCCTGTTTTTGCCAGAGCAAATGTTGAGGAGCAAAGAAAAAGCAGAAACACAAGGAAGCGTTTTAGTAGTAAATTTGCATTACGCATGGTCTAATTCTCGTATTCTTTTAAGGATGATTGCAAATCAATATTGTGCTATGCACTAATTAAGCATAAGACTAGAAATCTGAAATGAAAGTAATCAGAGCAAAGAGTGCAGGATTTTGTTGGGGAGTTGAACGGGCAATTCAGGTCGCCCGTGAAGAGGCCAAGGGGGGGAGTCGAACCGTTTACACTGACGGGCCTTTGATTCATAACAGTCAGATGATGGAGGAATTGGGCAAGGAGGATATTCGTGAGGTTGGTGACTACCAAAGCAGTTCAAATCTCGATTTGCCTAAGGAGAAGGAAAAGGAATCTGTGGTGGTGGTCCGGGCACATGGTATTTCTCCTGAACGCAGAAAATATTTGAAGGGCTTAGGTCTTCCTTTTCGTGACGGTACCTGCCCGGATGTCGGTATTATTGCAGGTAAAATTAAGACTCATGCTGAGCGTGGATTTGCAGTGGTAATTTTTGGAGACCCCAAGCATCCAGAAGTTACTGGGTTGCTTGGTTATGCCAGTGGGGCGGGCCATGTGGTGACCAACTCGGAAGACTTGGATAATCTTCCCCCTTTCGAATCCGGAGTGGTTATGGTTTCCCAGTCAACCATGTTCACTCATGAATTTAAGGAACTTTCCTCTCAGTTATCCGAGACTTACCCGGAGCTTATAATCCTCGATACCATTTGCGGAGCCACCAAGGAAAGGCAGTCTGACCTCGTACAACTGGTAGAGCAGGGAGCAGATATAATTGTGGTGATCGGGGGAAAGCATTCTGCAAATACCCGAAAATTGGCCAAGCTTGCCTCCAGTTATGGTAAACCCACTTTTCATATCGAAACTGCAGAGGATATTCAGGCTGACAGCTTTGATGGATTTTCCTGCGTGGGTGTGACTGCGGGAGCCTCAACCCCTGAATTTATTATCCGTTCCGTCTGTGATAAACTGGAAACTTTTTAACAAATCCATCTATTATGCCCGCTGAAATATCAAATGTACTGGCTTCCCGCTACGCTTCTGAACCGATGAAAAACCTCTGGTCTGCGACCGGTAAAATTATTCTTGAAAGGGAATTTTGGATTGCGGTGATGAAAGCACAAAAAGAACTGGGCGTGGACATCGGGGACGAAGCAATTGAGTCTTCCATAAAAGCCAAAGGATTGGTTGATTTAAAAGCGATTCAGGAACGGGAGAAAATAACCAAACATGATGTAAAAGCCCGGCTTGAGGAGTTTGCCGAAAAAGCGGGGCATCAACATGCTCACAAGGGAATGACGAGTCGTGACCTGACTGAAAATGTTGAACAGCTTCAGGTTCATCGTGCCTTGAGCCTGGTCTTGGAAAAAGGAGTCGCTGCTCTTTTGGCCCTGGCTGCCAAGGCAAAGGAATATCGTGATATTCCACTTACTGCACGTTCCCATAATGTTCCCGCTCAGGTAACCACTTTGGGAAAGAGAATGGCTAATTGGGGGGAGGAATTGGAACGCGTTCTTGATGCCCTGTCGAGTTTGTGTGTGACTTATCCGTATCGCGGTTTGAAAGGTGCAGTTGGCACGCGATTGGATCAGGTTACCCTGATGGGGGATACGAAACAGGCTGAAGAGCTTGACCAGAAGATTATGGAGCATTTAGGCGCCACTGCAAACTGGCAAAATGTTGGACAGGTTTACCCCCGTAGTCTCGATTTTGAAGTGGTTTCTATTCTAGTCCGTCTTTCAGCAGCACCTTCCAGTTTTGCCAAGACCCTCAGAATAATGGCCGGACATGAACTTCTGGGGGAAGGATTTGCCAAAGGGCAAACCGGATCCTCGGCGATGCCCCATAAAATGAACAGCAGAAGTTGCGAAAGGATCAACGGGTTTCAGGCAATTTTGAATGGTCTCTTAGCCATGGTTTCCAATCTTTCCGGTGATCAGTGGAATGAAGGTGATGTCTCCTGTTCCGTGGTCAGACGGGTGGCTTTACCGGACGCTTTTTTTGCGATTGATGGGCTTTTGGATACCTTCCTGACTGTCCTCGATCAGATGGAAGTTTTTCCGGCTATGATTGAAGCTGAAACCAACCATTATCTACCCTTCCTTTTGTCGACTACTATAATGATGGAAGCAGTTAAGGCCGGAGCTGGGCGTGAGGATGCTCACTCCGCCATCAAGGAACACGCCGTGGCCACGGTGAATGAGATAAGACGGGGCGAAATTAAGGAGAATGATCTTGCCAAAAGATTGGCCGGAGACAAGAGAATCGGTTTAAGCATTTCGTCTATCGAAGAACTGATTAATAAAGGAAAGGAACGGATTGGTGCAGCTCACTCTCAGGTTGATTATTTTGTGGATAGAGCGGATTCATGGAGCAAGCGTTACCCCAATGCAGGCGAGTATAAACCGCCTTCCATCCTCTGATTTTAGATTCTTCCATTTGGAAGTACTATTTTGCGATTGCCATTTTATACTTTCCCCTGTGAAGTGAGGGTTTTTTTCGTTATTTGACTCATTTTATATTATGGCAGAAGAATTAGTAGGAAATTGTTTGGTTGCTCAGTCTGGAGGGCCAACCGCCGTCATTAATGCTAGTGTTGCTGGAGTGGTTACTGAAGCTCTCAACAATCCATGTATTGAGGAAATTTATGGGGGAATGAATGGTGTTCTTGGAATTCTTCGGGAAGAATTGATCGACCTTGCTGAGGAATCTCAGCAAAATATCCGCGGTCTCCGGTATACGCCTGCATCCGCACTTGGTACATGCCGGTTTAAACTGAAAAGAGATCAGGATTACGAACGGGTATTGGAAGTATTTGAGGCTCACAATATCCGTTATTTTTTCTACGCCGGTGGTAATGATTCTCAGGACACTGCTGATAAAATTTCTAAGCTCGCTCAGGAAAAAAACTATGAACTTCGTGTCATCGGTGTTCCCAAAACAATTGATAATGATTTGGTTACTACCGACCACTGCCCTGGATACGGGAGTGTTGTCAAGTACATCTGTTCTGTCATACGGGAAACAGCATTGGATCATGAAGCCATGGGGCAGCATGATTTGGTCTCAATTGTTGAGGTGATGGGCCGAAATGCAGGTTGGATTGCAGCAGGTTCCACACTTGCCAAAAGAAAAGAGAATCCGGACGATGCACCCCATTTGATTTACCTTCCTGAATTACCATTTTCCAAAGAGCAGTTCATCGATGATGTGCAGCGGGTTCTTAAAAGGAACAAGTATTGCATGGTTGTTGTGGGTGAGGGTTTACTCGATCATGACGGAAACTATGTGGCCAACAGTACGAATGCACAGGATGCATTCGGACATCAGCAACTTGGTGGTATCGGTGATTTCCTTGCCGGTTTGGTTGAAGAGAATTTGGCTGTGAAAGCTCGCTCATCGAAATTGGGTACTGGCCAACGGGCAGCCGCTCATTGTTCTTCCCAGACAGATAATGATGAAGCGTTCATGGCCGGTCAGGCAGCTGTCAAAGCCGCAATCGCTGGTGAAACAGATCAAATGGTCATCTTGGTCCGTGCAGAAGGTGAGACCTACAGCTGTGAAACAAGTTTGGCTCCACTATCTGAAATTGCCAATGGAGTGAAAGAAATTCCCGCAGACTGGATTTCCGAAGACCGTGTCAGTATGACTGCCAAGTTTATTAAATACTGCCAGCCATTAATTATGGGTGAGGTTGAGGTTCCATATGAAAATGGTGTACCTAACTTTATCCGTCTGTCCAAAAAACGGATTCGTAAAGTACTGGATTCTCATTCCTTCGAGTAAGGTACCCGAAAGGGATTTTACATCCCTTTTAATTTAATCTTTCATTCCCTGCAATGCACTCTGCAGGGTGTGAATTATTTGGTCCACATCTTCCAATCCGACGGACAACCGGCAAAGGTAGGGGGAAATCCCTGCTCTTTTTAAATGTGCCAATCCATCGGGTGTTTGCATCATATTGTAATGAGCCAAATAAACATAAGGACAACAAAGGCTAAAGTTTGTACCAAAGCTCGGACTTTTGAGCATTTCCAGCTTATTATAAAAACTTTTAAAGTCTCCATTCACTTCAAAGCTCACCACGCATCCAGGTTTGTCATCTCCCGCCCGTGCCCGAAAAAAATTGGCTGAGTTTTCCTGATAGGCCCAGTAGACATTTTTTACTGAGTTACTTGATTTCAAAAATTCCACCACCCGTAATTGACTTTGGTTGGTCTTTTCAACGAAATTTGGGTAATAAGGGAGCTGTTCGCAAAGCCGGAGTAAATCTCGCTTAAAGGGCGGACATACGATTTCTTTTGTTTTTTCAAATAGTTCCATTCCCCGTTTTGAGTCGTGGGGGAAGACCAGGCTGCCAATCATAACATCTCCTTCCCAGGATGCATATTTTGTCAGGCTATTGACCAGGACATCTCCAAATCTTGCCACTTTTGAGTTTTTTGGTGATGCCATTGTCGGGTCAACGATAAGCAGTGCATCAGCTTGATCACACAGCACTCTTACCCGATCAAGGTCACAGGATTGAAGGAGCGGGTTCGTCGGGAATTCGGTAACCAGTCCGGCGATATTATTCCCGTGAGTGGCGAAGATTTTTTCCAGCTCTTTTTCATTTCCCGGGTTTGACAGGGTGATGATGTTTTCTTCCCCCCCCACCATTTTCATGGTTTCAATTGTATCCAGGTATAGCCAACCCAATTGTATCCATATTTTCTTTCCTTTTTCCACATAACTGTCCCGGGCACTTCGAAAGAGGGAGTAGAATGCATTCGCCCCGGAAGAGGTTATAATTACCCCTTCTGGTGATACTCCCTGACCATGCACTTCTGCCATGATCTCGCGGGCAAATTGGTTGGGGTTTTTGTGTTCAGAAATATTTTCCCGGGTAACCCGTAATCCTTTTCGAGTCAGAATGTCCTCTGCCTGCCTTGAGGATACAGATCCCCCGGTATGCTGTAGGAAAGAGTGGATTTTATCAGCATCACTGCTACCTTCCTCCAATTCCAGCCAAATATATTCATCCCGCTCATGAATAATTGGGTTTTTAATTGCGCAATGCTCAACTGCATCCCGGCAATGCTTCTGCTTGGCAAATAGAAAACTGCGCTTACCGGTCGATGAATGGATCTGCTCTTCGTGTGCAATGAGTTCCTTCAGGAAGCGGTGTTGTACAAAGCGGGGATAACCAGAAGACATTGCAGCCAAAGTTTTCGGGTGCATTTCCTCATAGCCAATCAGATCATCCACTGTAGGTAAACTGACGCATACCGCATGGTCACGGTTTGGCACGGCCTGCCCAAGGGCAAACTGTCCTAGTCCGGATACTATCACGGAGCAACTTCGTTTTCTACGATTTGGTCGAAGGTCTGTCTTTTTCTGATGTAGGCAAGGGAACCGTCTGATTTTCTTAAAACCTCTGCGGCTTCGGGAAAGGAATTATAATTTTTCGCGGACATGGAGGAACAGTAAGCCCCCACACTTTCAATTACACAAAAGTCTCCAACTTCCCCATGGGTTAAGAGCCTTGGGGCGAGTGCTTCCGGTTCGTTGGGGGCCGGAGTTAGCAGGTCACCTGACTCACAGCAATGCCCAACCACAACCTGTTCCGACTGCTCCCTGAATTTTTCCTGACCGGGTTCGGGAATAATAATCAGTGGGTGCTGGGCACCGTAGAGGCTTGGTCTGAGAATTTCAGTCATTCCACCATTTAACTTGAGGAAGCGATAGCCATCCGCTCCGGTTGTGGTGACATCCTGAACCGTAGTCACAAGACTGCAGGCGTGTGCTAACAGGAAAGTACCCGGTTCAATTTCGAGTTTAAGTTCCCGACCGGTCTCCTTGGCGAATTGCTCAAATAATTCCTTTACTGGCTGTCCAATTTGTTGCAGGTCGGTTGCATCCTCGTTGGGCATTCGGGCCACTTTATAGCCGCCTCCGAGGTTCAATGCTGTCACCGTGGGAAAAGAGCGCACCAATTCAAGGCTCATACCGGCGACCTTTTGCCAAACCGCCGGATCTGAACCTGACCCAATATGAGTGTGTATACGCTCAACTTTTAAATTGTATTCCTTGCAGAGGGATTTTGCTTCCTCCAGGTCGTCTTTCCAAATTCCAAAACTGCTTGCCGGTCCACCCACATTTGTCCGGTTAGTCCCGCCCGAGCCCATACCTGGGTTAAAACGCAGTCCTACAGATTCTCCCTTACCCCAGGATCCAAACTTGTGGATTTGGTTCAATGAGCAAAGGTTTACCTTTACCCCGTCCTGGCTCCAAAATCGGAAATTTTCTGGGAACTCCTGGGTGCTCATGGAAATCGACTCTGTTCCATACCCTGCACGTACTGCCCGTTCCACTTCAAATTCCGAACTTGCATCGATCCCCAATCCCTCGCTGTTGAATATTCTTAGAATTGCACCCGTTGGGGCTGATTTCATCGCATACCTAGGAAACAGGCCAAATGCATTGGGGAAGCTCTTTACTGCCCGCGCATTGGCCCGGAGAGTTTCTTCATCATAAACAAAAGTGGGTGTGCCAAAATCGATACGTATCTGATCCAGGTTTTCAGGTGTGAGAAATCGGGGCTTTTCCATACTTCGTACTTAATTAAAAGGGTAAATTATAATCAAACCCCAAAAGTGTGGCAAGTCATTCGGAAGAATTAAGGAATTATTTGGAAAGAATACGAAAACAAAGTTTTCCGGAATCTGTTTGCCGGGTGGTGGAGGAAATTTCTTTGGAGAAAAATGGCTCCCAGGCGGGGAGGTAAACATTGCCTTCATATTCCTCATCAATCTCAGTTAAGTATAACCGGTCAGCGATCGACATGGCCTCCCTGTAAATTTCTCTTCCCCCGCAAATCCAGGCAGTTTTTTCCAACTTTCTTACTTGATTTAAAGCATCCGCAAGAGAACTGGCTTTTTTTGCGTGGGGGAAGTTAATTTCTGGGCTCCGGCTCAGTGCAATGACCGAGCGCGTTTTGGCATGTTCCTCAAAATCGAGGTAACAATGCCGACCCATAATCAATATTCCATCCGCGGTCTGTTCCAGGAAATAGTCCCAATCCTCCTTTATATCCCAGGGAAGTTTGCCGTTTTTACCAATCAGGTTGTTGCGGTCGCATGCTACGATTATGTTGATCATCAATGGTTCCTCAGCGACAGATAAAAAAGTTTTTCTCGGGTTTTCATGGATTTATTCTCTTGGTATGATATGCAAAGGTTCTGTTTAGTAAATGCAAACGAATACAAGTAATTTTGGGGAACGCATTTCCCTGCCTGATTCATGGCAAAGAAAAGCCCTCGGTTTTTTGAGAGACGGTTTGGACGTGGTACTTCATGCCCCGACCGGAGCGGGAAAGACTTATGTGTTTGAAAAGCTGCTTGAAACTGGCTGGAAGGGAAGGGCGGTATACACCGTGCCCACCCGGGCATTGGCTAACGATAAATTCAGGGAGTGGCAAAAACGGGGTTGGGAAGTGGGGCTATCAACCGGTGACCTTCGTTATCGAACGGATGCCCGTGTTGTGGTTGCCACCTTGGAAACCCAGCGTGCGTCGATGCTCCGTGGCGACGGGCCTGATTTGTTTGTGGTTGATGAATATCAAATGCTTGCAGATCAACAAAGAGGCCCGGGATACGAGATTACCCTTGGTATGGCACCGCCAAAGGTCCAGCTCTTATTAATGAGTGGAAGTGTGGCCAATCCGGTGGATGTAGCGGATTGGTTGTCCGGACATGGTCGTTCGGTTAAATTAGTCACAGAGTTTGTCCGCCCGGTTCCATTGGATGAAGTTTTTGCAGAGACATTATTAAAAAGGCCTTTTCGGGGCAGGAAAATCCGCGGGCATTGGCCTAAATTAATTGCCGGTGCTCTCAGTGCTAATCTTAGCCCTGTTCTTCTTTTTGCCCCCCGGCGGAATGCGGCGGAGGATTTAGCCAGGCAATTGGCTGCTGAACTTCCCGTTGCTGATCCACTTGAATTAACCGCGGAGCAAAAAAAAATTGCCGGCAAAGAACTCAGTGGCTTATTAAAACGCAGAATTGCATACCACCATAGCGGCTTGGATTATCAATCCCGGGCCGGTGTGGTTGAACCTCTCGCCAAAGCCGGCCAGTTGCAGGTTGTGATTGCGACCACTGGCCTGGGGTCGGGAATTAATTTTTCAATGCGTTCTGTTCTAGTTACCGACCGGGAGTATCGTGTGGATGACGGTCTTCGTTTACTTCGTCCCGATGAATTACTGCAAATGTTTGGCCGGGCAGGCCGACGTGGTTTGGATGACCGTGGGTTTGTAATTGTCACTCCGAAACAGGCACGCTTGGGCGATGCCCGTCCCCTTAAATTGAAGCGCTCGCAAACCCTTGACTGGCCAGCGATTCTCCGTGTTATGCACTATGCAAACGAACGGGGTGAGGATCATCTCGATGCTGCCCGAAAGCTTGCCCATAAACTTTTTTCTGAGGAGAATGTACGACTCGGTTTACGGGACTCGATCAATAAAATTGCCCTGTTTGCGGATAGTGTTGAATCGGAAAACAAGAAACCAACTGAGGAGTCAGACCGGAATGAAGTAATTGAAATGAGGAATTCAACCGGGCTTTGGGAAAGACGAAGCGGGCAGTGCCAGGCTCCCCTTGGGGAGACCTTTGCCTTGCACAAAGGGGAGTGGGTCAAGGCATTAACCCTGCCGGATACACTCGGTAAGGTGAAAGTTGGCAACCCTTGCCGCTTTGGTAATAAGAAGAATCCGATTTACGGTCGGGAAGTTCCGATGGCGGTTTATGAAAAAGATTCTGAGGGGAAATTTGTTACTTTGACAAAATCCTTTCGCAAACAACTTCGGCATACAGTGGCTGATAAATTCCCCAAGCTGAAAAAGAAATTTGCCCGCAAGACCTGGCGGCGGAATGGGTTGGAGAAGATATTTCGTGACCTTTTTCCATCCCTAACCATGGGCGGAGAACAGGATGAATTTGTTGACCGTGGAGGTGTGCTTCGTGTTCGCTTACGCTATGAGAATGCGACTGTACTTGGATGGAAGGACGCCCGTGGGAAAATTCTCCTCAATCCACCCCTTCGGAAAACCACCCGCGTTTTTGATTCCCCGTTCCGGGAAAAAACATCTGACGATTTGGAAAGCCTGAGTACGCTTTCCCCCGCTGAGGTTTGGGCAAAACTTCGTCTGATTGACTCAAAGGGTGTGCCCACTATGCGTGGTATTATTTTCAGTTTCTTTTCCCGTGGGGAAGGCCTGGCCGTAGCCGTAGCCCTCGAGGATGAGAGTTATCCGGTTGATGAATTGGTTTATGACTTGGCCAATCTACGGGCTGGTCACCGATTCCGTGGATATGCAAAGTCGGAGTCCCGTCTTTCCATACTTTGCCGTGAAGCTTTTGGCTTTAAGAACTGCCCTGGTTATTTAAAAAACGGATTACCGGTTGAGTATGGCGAAGGTGCGACCGAGGCCATTCGCAACCGGGATGAAATTTTGTCCAACCGCGAAGCATTAGCTGAAGATTTAAGCGTTGGGGATCTGGAGCGCATTTCAATTGAATGGAAAAGCCTCCTTTCTCTGATTGCCCATTCTCCCGGAGTTGAGTCCGAGCGTTGGCAATCCCTTCGCCAATCGGCCCGTGCTCTGGTTGGGGAAAGTATGGAAAGTGGTAAGCTCCCCGAACTACCCGAACTTCCACACCGCCAGGCAGAACGGTTTCAGGCTACCCAGTCCATGCCTTTTAATTAAGGGCTATTTATTTTGCCCAATTCGTAGCAACCGACTCCTTTTTCTTTTCGGATAAGTAGCTTTGTTCCTGCCAGTGCCGGTGTGGTGCAACGAAGGGCATTAATTTTTGTTTTTTGAATTTCCTCAAAATTATCCGGGTTTGCTTCGATCATTTTTAACTGACTACCATTGATTTCGTAGGCGAGAATTTTTCCATCCGCGAGGATGGGGGATGAGATATCGTGTTTTGCCATAATTTTACGAATCACTTTGCCGGATTTCATTTCCACGCACATTCTCATTCCAGCTCCGATCAGGTAGGCGTATCCGTTGTGGATAATCGGGCTCGAATCTGTCCTTCTGGTAAGCTTGGGTATTCTCCACGCCTCCTCAATTTTATCATCCTTCCAGTGATATGCAATTAACCCGGCATCCTCATCTTTTGCATGAACCAGTAAATGAGTTCCCGAAGTGGTGGGGGTTGAACTCCCTCCTCCCGGACCCTCCCAAACCGCGTTTCCATCCTTGGGATCGACCGCCACGACAAGCTTCCCTGTATTGCAAATGACCAGTTTTTTATCCCCTGCCTCCCAAAGCACCGGGGATGCTGCTTTTCCTGAAACTTTTTTGTTCTCCCACAATAATTTCCCGTTCTCCTGATCGTACGCCCGTAAGTTTCCCGCCAGTAAAATTACACTCTTTTTATGGACCAGTATCGAGCTGGCAATCTCACGGGTCGGCAGGGCCTGGTCCCACACGGGTTTGCCGGTATTCGCATTCAGGCAATAAATCCGCTCGCTACCCACTGCAAAAATTTTTCCATTGGCGAGGCATGGAGTGGAGGAGGATTTTCTTCCCGTGGGCACGGAATCGAGGGCTGTTCTCCAGGATGTTGTCCCCGTGATTAGGTCAAGTGCGAGGACCACATCCTCGGCCACTTGTTTGGTTGGTGGAACTGCCTCGCTTACTTTCTGCTTTATCTCCTCACTGAATCCCTGTCCATTTAACCAATCGGTCAAAGATTGCTGGTTTGCAAAGACTTTATTTTTCACTTCAAATAATTTATTGATCACCTCCACGGGCATCGCCAATTTCCCCTTTTTAAACCTAGATGCAATCAAGTCAGATAGCACAAGCTTTTGCTTATGGTTAAGGTTTTGATCAATCCATTTTTGGATCCATTCATCTAATTTTGCTCCCCTAAGACGTGGGCTTAGGGACATCCTGTCCGCCTCTGCTTTTTGAACAAGTTCCATGGGCAGGTTTAATTTACGGGCTCCCATTTTTCGTAAAACCAAGTCCGAGATTGTCCTCGTTTCAGTGGGGACATCGCGGTGCCAGACTAGTGAAATGTAAGCCCGTTCCTCATCCGCAATCACACTCCCAAACCCTCCATAGTCCTGGCTGGGGATTTCATCACTTTGCCAGAGCAGGGGAGGTCCCTGCTCGGACCACTGGCTTTGTAAACTGATTTTGGTTTCGGCTTTTCCGTTCCGGTTTGGGCCTCGCCATTGGGGCCAGCTCGAAGCAAAAGTATAATTGGCAAGGACGAGAATTAGGAACGGTTGAAAGGCAAATATTTTCATTCTTTCTTCTCAAGCACGCTTTTGTGGCTATGGGCAAGCAGATATACGCTTAGTACCTGCGTAAAATTTTTAATCCTTGCTCTCAGAGAGCAAGGTGGTTGCGCATTTTCGAAAAGCTTAGTCGAGTGCTTTCAGTGCTTCCAAAGTTTCCTTGAGCTTGGCTTCGTTTTCCGCCAATTGTTGCCTCGCTCCTTCAATAATTGGAGCCGGTGCCCTTGAGGTAAACGCGTCATTGCTAAGTTTTGCTTTGCCTGTTTGCACATTCTTTTCCAACTGGGCAACTTCTTTTTCCAACCTTGCCTTTTCCGCACCGATATCAATTCCCGAGGAAAGGTCGAGGTATATACTGCCAAAATCGGATATCAGGGTGGGCATGCCGGACTGTGCCTCTTCGGTCCGGTTCATTGCGGCTGCTCCCACAGTTGTTAAAATTGATGCAATATTTCGATTGAGAATTTCTGCTTTTTCATCCTCTGCCAAATAGAAAAATTCAACTTCCCGGTTATTGGACAGGTTACGGTCTGCCTTGAGTGCACGCATGGATGTGACCAGTTCCCTGACCCCCTGTATTTCATCCAAAACCTTACCTTCCAGCTGAATTTCCGCTCCGTTTAACACATCGAGTAATTCTTTGCCTGTTCCAGGACTGATAAACTGGATGGAATCATCCTTTGCAAATGCCAGTACTTTCCAAAGTTCCTCGGTGATAAAAGGAGTAACCGGGTGGAGGAGTAAAAGAATATGCCGTATGCAAATATCCTGAATTGCCAGGCAGGTATCTTTCGATTTTTCATTCGCCAGACGGGTCTTGGATACCTCCACATACCAGTCACAGAAATCGTTCCAAAAGAATCGGTAAATTGTTTGCAGAACTGCATTGAATTCGTATTCGCCATGAAGCTTTTCAGCCTCATCCAGGGTGGCAGCCAGTTGGAGCAGGATTGCCTGGTCGTCGTCATTCAATTGATTTCTGTCAATCCGCGAGACGATTTGCTTGAGGTCAGAGTTATCCTCCACCGGTGCAGTCATTGTCCGGAACCTGGTCACATTCCAAAGTTTATTGCAGAAGTTTCTTCCCTGCTCAATCCGCTCTTCGGAGAAGCGTATATCCTGTCCCTTCGGGGCTATGCTCATTATACCGTGGCGCAGTCCATCCGCTCCGTACTTGGCAATCAGGTCGAGCGGATCCGGTGAATTACCCAGTGACTTGGACATTTTTCTACCCTTCTCATCCCGGATGATCCCGGTAAAATAAACATCCTTGAAGGGGATTTTTCCGGGGATTTCTGATTCGGGAATTTTTTCATCAGGCAGACGTGATGTGCCCCGGAACTCCAGCCCGGCCATGATCATTCGTGCAACCCAGAAAAAGATAATATCCGGCCCGGTTACCAGTGCGGAGGTGGGGTAAAAATAATCAAGGCCCTTTTCTTTTATCGCATCATCATCGGGCCATCCCATTGTGGCAAGCGGCCAAAGCCAGGACGATGCCCAGGTGTCGAGTACATCCTCATCCTGCACCCAGTTTTCAATATCCTCAGGCGGGCTCTCGGATACATGCCAGTTCTCCGCCCCGGAACGGGATGCTCCTTTTTTATACCAAACCGGTATACGGTGACCCCACCAGAGCTGTCTGCTTATACACCAATCCTGTATATTTTCCAGCCAGTGCAGGTAGGTTTTTTCCCAGCGTTGGGGAAAGAATTTAATATGCCCATTGCGCACCGCATCCTTTGCCTCCTCCACCCGTGGGTATTTGAGGAACCACTGCTCGGAAAGCCTTGGTTCAATGGGTACATCAGCCCGTTCGGAAAACCCGACATTGTTTTGGTGTTTTTCCTCGTCAATCAGGCAACCCTCTTCCTTCAGTTTTTCCGCAATTAGTTTCCTCGCTTTGAACCGGTCCATTCCGTCATATTCCTGACCAGCTGCCTGGTTCAGTGTACCGTCCGGATTCAGTATCTCGAGAATGGGCAGGTCATGTCTTTGACCAATTTCAAAATCGAGCCGGTCATGTGCGGGGGTAATCTTGAGCATTCCGGTTCCGAAATCCTTTTCCACCGCCTTGTCGGCGATAATGGGCAGGGCAGTCGGGTTGATTGGACGGATCACTTTTTTACCCTTGAGTGCTTCCCACCTTGGATCATCCGGGTGGATGGCGAGTGCCACATCCCCGGCAATGGTTTCCGGTCGGGTGGTGGATACTTCAAGAAAGTTTTCAGGTTCTCCCTCAATTGCGTAGCGAATCTTGTAGAGTATACTTTCGCTTGGCTTCATGATCACCTCTTCATCTGAAAGTGCGGTCAGGCTGCCCGGGCACCAGTTCACCATCCTTTGCCCACGGTAGATATATCCTTTTTCAAAAAGCTGTACGAAGGAGGAAATTACTGCATCCGAATAATCTTTGTCCAGGGTGTGCACATTGCGCTCCCAATCACAGGAGCATCCCAGTTTTTTAAGCTGTTCGAGGATGATTCCGCCATGCTTATCCCGCCATTTTTTTGCATGGTCGATAAATTTTTCACGCCCCAGTTCCTGGCGGGACATACCGTCCTTTTTTAGTGCCTGCTCCACCTTTGTCTGGGTCGCAATTCCAGCGTGGTCTGTACCCGGGAGCCAGAGCACAGATTTCCCCTGCTGCCTTGCCCGCCTGGCGAGGATATCCTGAATCGTATTGTTAAGCACATGCCCCATCGTCAAAACACCGGTTACATTGGGGGGTGGTATAACGATTGAGTAAGCCGGTTTTTCAGGGTCAACCAGGCCGGAAAAACAATTGTCTTTTATCCAATTGTCATAGAGGCGGTTTTCAACTTCAGTTGGTTGGTATGCTTTTTCCATAGTTATTTTGGACGGTTTGCAAAAAAAAGTGGTATCGTGTTTTCGGAGTGGGAAATAAAAGAAAGGGCTTTTTATTATGCAGGGAAGGATTAACGATTGCGAGAAAAAGCACGGGTATGCCCGGATTGAAATAATTTTACCCCTTTTTTCTTAACAAATGGGGTGAGCACAAGACCGGCGGCAAATCCTCCCAAATGAGCGGCCACTGCTACTCCCCCTGCTGCTTTCATGGATTCCGGAAAAGCGAGCACCTGCTGGACCAGCCAAATACCCAGCACCAGATAAGCGGGGACAAGGAACGTTCCCAAAAAAAGAAAGAACCAGTAAAATACCCGTACATTCGCTCTCGGATAAAGTAACAGATAACTTGCGATCACCCCCGAAATTGCCCCGGATGCACCCACCATCGGGATTTGGGAGTCCGGACTGATCAGTGCCTGGGCAAATGCAGCCAGCAATCCACAAAAAAGGTAGAATAACAAGTACCAGAGCTTACCCATTGCCTCTTCCACATTGTCTCCATACAGGTAGAGAAAAAGCATATTGCCGAGCAGGTGGAATATTCCCCCATGGCTAAACATGGAGGAGAAAATTGTGCTCCACTCCCAGGCAATTCTTTGGGGCTCAAAATTTGTAAACTGTTCAAAAAAGGTCGATGGTATAAACCCGAAACTCGAAAAATAGGCAGCCTGCTTGTCGGGTCCAAGCGGGAGTTGCCAGGCAAAAAATACCCACAGGTTTCCGCAAATTAATAACCAGTTGACCCACGGGAACGAGTGGGTCGGGTTATCGTCTTTATAAGGGAAAAAGATCACATTCGCGTTTTACCTAATCGAAAAAGCAAAGGCAATCGTGTTGAACCCGCTTGCCTGAAAGATCTAAAAATTTTAACCCTCATAATTGATGAATAATGAACCACATGAAAGACTGGCCGTTTTTAGAAGTGACTCCGGTATTACCCTTTCATTTGGTTCGAATACTTATTTTATTAATTCCACTGATCCTTTTCACAATATCGCCCTTAAAGCACTGGACCAGGATGATTATGTTCCCTTTTACATTGAAATTGCCAAGCGGGAAGGATTAGGGCCCGATTTTCGTGATACCCTTATGAGGGAGATTGAGAACCTCGCAGAAACAGAGGATTAGATTATTATGATCCGAGGGGGTTTAACATCCGCCTTTCACACATCAATCACATCATCGCGGGAATTTTTAAATGAGTCCTTATCTTTGGGCTTACCCCCTGAGTTTGGCCGAATGGTGGAAAAATTTCCTCCAAAACTCTTTTTCAGGCTACCCGCTAATCGTTTTCTGAATTTGGGCACCATCAAAGCAAAGCCAAATAAATCGGTGAGTATGCCCGGTGTAATTAATACGATACCCCCCACCACAATCATTGCCCCTTCAATCAGTTTGTCCGTGGGCGGACGCCCACTCTGTAATTCACTTTGGATTTTTGCCAGAGTTGAAAGCCCCTGTTGCCTGGCCAGCGAAGCCCCAAGAATTCCAGTAAACACGATCAGTCCGAGAGTTGGCAAAAAACCAATCCTCGCCCCCACCATAATTAATAGGTAAAGCTCAGCAATTGGGATGAAAATAAAAAGAAATAGCAATCGGCTAAACATAAAACCTACATTCTGCGCATCTCTCGAATATAGACAAGACAGATACGCATTCTTACTAGCGTTATTAATTTGCATTTTTCGCTTTCCCGGTTTTTGAGCGAACTGCAATCCCTGCATCGTTCACACGCTCCCTTCTCGCAATAACAAAGAGTGTGTATGGTCATCATAATTCACACTCCATTCCTTACCCCCATATTGTCATCGCGAGGGCGTATGCCCGTGGCGATCCACTGCTCAACAAAAAGCGAACCGCATACTCAAATCCACCCCGTCAATACTCGTTTGACAATCCGCCTAAATATTTAGTTTAATTCTCCAGTAATTTTATTTCTGTGATGAAAAACCTATCTTTCCTGATTTCTTTCCTTTTTTCCGCACTTTTCCTATGGTCTGCGAACCCGGTCCCATACTCGGGTAAGATAGCAATTCGGGGGGTGAATTATTTCGATGATGCCCAGTTTACATTTTCCCTACATGACAAGGAT
>CAJWWH010000015.1 GCA_913048545.1 uncultured Opitutia bacterium
GTCGGCTAGTAAAAAGATTAATTTATCCGCGGCCAACGGGGTTGGGACATAAGGAATATTTCGGGGGAGGGTATAGGTGGGAAAGATTATTTTTCTTGGAGACGCAGGCGGCTTTACTGCAATCAAGCGGCTGCCCCGGGTGCCCGCTCCACAGGTTGCAAAAAAGAAACCACCGCTTTGCACAGGAGAAGAAACGCTTCTTTTATCCAATGAACCCAATCCTGTCTCCCACAGAACTTTTCCATTCTCAATATCCACCCCGTAGCATCCGTGGGACATGGAATTACAGATGACCTGGGTATTCCCTGTTGGAGGATTATAAATGCAGGGTGTGGAAGAGGATGGCTTGGAGCCAACTCGCTTGGTTTTCCATAGTGTTTTCCCGGTTTTCCGGTCGAGTGCTAACAGAGCAGACTCTCCCTCGTGATCGTGAGTCACAATCACTTTGTCCTGATGAAGGATTGGAGAGAATCCGTTTCCATGTTGTGTCAGGAAATTCCCGAAATCCCGTCGCCATTTCAGCGTGCCATCGTGACCGAGGCAAAGTAAGTCATTCGATTCTTTCGTGGTCCAAGATGTAATCAGCAAGTCCTTGTCCACGCATGGAGTAGCGGATGCAAAACTGTTAAACTTATGATGAGAGTAATGCTCGGATTGAAACTTTTTTTTCCAAATTACATTCCCGTTTGCCACATCGTTGCATTGCACATACTGATCACCGTTTTTTTCATTGGAAGTGGTCGTGAAGACTTTATTTTTCCAAATTACCGGAGATGAGTGCCCGACTCCGGGGAGTTCAATGATCCACCGGTAATCTTCACGGGTCCATTCCTTGGGTATTTCCATACCGACTGAACGGCCTGAACCATTGGGACCGCGAAAACGTGTCCAGTCAGAAGAAAAAAGAGAATGGAAAAGAGGGCAGAAAAAGAGACTGAGGGAAAGAAACCGGTAAAACGGCACCTGGACAGTCATGAAGCGTGTTTATGGGGCTGATTTTGGTTTTTCAAAAATAATAAAATGTTGCTGGGGCAAAAAATCGAGTGTTTTTTTCCAAACAAATCCAACCTCCGTAATCTCTTTTTTTGCCTGAGCTTCAGACATTTTATGAAGAAGTTTGATTGGGACTTTTGGGTCTTCCTTACGGTATTCAATCAAAATTAATCTTCCTTTTGGCCGCAATGCATCAAAAATAGAAATGGCCATTTCCCGGGGATATGAAAATTCATGATAAGCATCCACCATGAGTGCGCAGTCAATTGAATTGGGAGCGAGGGTGGTACTTTTAATTGAACTTTGCACAGTGATGACATTTTTACACCCACTCTTGGCTTTTTTGGCTCGGATGATTCCCAGCATTTGGGGAGAAATATCCACCGCATGCACTTGACCTTCCGGGACAAGCGGGGAAATTCGAAAAGAAAAATATCCTGAACCTGCTCCAATATCCGCAACATGATCGCTTTTGGATAACTTCATGTTTTTGACGAGCAAATCGGTTCGTTCCTCCTGCTCTCTTTTAGGACGTTCAAGCCAACCGGCACCCAGGTGTCCCATTACCTGAGAAATTTCTCGTCCCATGTAATATTTCCCGGTTCCGTCCCTTGTCCGTTCGCCCTGCTGATAATAACCGTCTTTTTTCTCCTCTTTTCCTTTCTCCGCGGACTGGAGGCAGGAGACATAAAAAAGGAAGGCAACGGGAAGAAGTTGAAATATTTTATGAATAATAACTTTGGACATAGTGCGATTTTGTTATTCTTTTGGTGATGATTGCAAATCAATATTGTACTGCAGCTGATTTCTAGTTATTGAGTACCAGATTCAAATGAAAGTGATTAGAGCAAAGAGTGCGGGGTTTTGTTGGGGGGTTGAGCGTGCCATTCAGGTGGCACGTGAAGAAGCAAAGGGTGGACAGAAAACGGTATTTACCGATGGGCCTCTTATTCATAACAGTCAAATGATGAGCGAGTTGGGTAAAGAGGATATCCGAGAGGTCGGGGATTATCAAAGTAATAAAAAATTGGAATTACCCGATGAAACCAGTAAGGAATCCGTGGTGGTTGTCCGAGCTCATGGAATTTCACCAGAAAGGCGGAAATATTTGAAAAACCTTGGATTACCTTTCCGTGATGGAACCTGTCCGGATGTCGGAATTATTGCCGGTAAAATTAAGATTCATGCGGATCGTGGCTTTAATGTGGTGATATTTGGCGATCCCAAGCACCCAGAAGTTTCCGGTTTGCTGGGCTATGCCAAAGGACGGGGACATGTAATCACAAATGAAGAAGATTTAAATAATTTACCCAATTTTGATTCCGGAGTGGTGATGGTTTCCCAATCCACTATGTTTACTCATGAATTCAAAAAGCTATCGAGCCAGCTATCGAAAAAATATCCCGATCTTATGGTGTTTGATACCATTTGTGGGGCAACCAAAGAGAGGCAATCTGATTTGGTGCAACTAGTGAATGACGGGGCTGATGTGATTGTGGTAATTGGTGGTAAGCATTCTGCAAACACAAAGAAATTAGCCAAGCTTGCATCCTCTTACAAAAAAACCACATTTCACATTGAAACTGCGGATGATATAGCAAAAGAAACTTTTCAATCCTACAAGTGTGCGGGAGTGACCGCGGGAGCCTCCACCCCGGAGTTTATTATCCGATCTGTTGTTGAAAAACTTGAAACTTTTTAACCCAAAAACCAATGCAAACCGAAATTTCAAATGTCTTAGCCGAACGATATGCCTCCAATCCAATGAAGAATCTTTGGTCGGCGACCGGGAAAATAATTTTGGAGAGGGAATTCTGGATCGCCGTGATGAAAGCACAAAAGGACCTTGGCGTAGAAATTGAAAAGGAAGCGATTCAATCTTCGATATCGGTCAAAGCTTCGGTAGATTTGGATTCCATTCAGAAGCGTGAAAAAGTAACCAAACACGATGTGAAGGCCAGGCTCGAGGAATTTGCCGAAAAAGCGGGTCACCAGCATGCCCATAAAGGCATGACCAGCCGGGATCTAACTGAGAATGTCGAGCAGCTTCAAATTCATCGATCACTGAGTCTGATTTTGGATAAAGGGGTTTCAGCTCTCCTCGCTTTGGCCAAGAGAGCGGCTGAATATAAAGAAATTCCACTTACGGCCCGTTCTCACAATGTGCCCGCACAGGTCACCACACTTGGTAAAAGAATGGCCAACTGGGGTGAAGAACTCGAACGGGTCCTGGAAGCATTATCGTCCCTTTGTGTCACTTATCCCTATCGAGGGTTAAAGGGGGCGGTGGGCACCTGCTTGGACCAAGTTACACTTCTGGGGGACACCACAAAGGCAGAGCAACTCGACCGCAAGGTGATGGAGCATCTTGGAGCGACGGCCAATTGGCAAAATGTCGGACAGGTTTATCCGCGCAGTCTAGATTTTGAAGTAATTTCAATCCTCGTACGTTTGTCTGCGGCACCCTCGAGCTTTGCCAAGACAGTCAGGATAATGGCGGGGCATGAACTTCTTGGGGAAGGCTTTGCAAAAGGGCAGACTGGTTCCTCGGCGATGCCTCATAAAATGAACAGTAGAAGTTGTGAAAGGATAAATGGATTTCAGGCCATCCTGAACGGCCATCTTGCCATGGTATCGAGTCTTTCCGGCGATCAGTGGAATGAAGGGGATGTTTCCTGTTCAGTGGTAAGAAGAGTGGCTCTGCCAGACGCCTTTTTTGCCATTGACGGTCTGTTGGATACATTCCTGACAGTTCTCGCTCAAATGGAAGTTTTTCCTGCCATGATTAAAGCGGAATCGACGCATTACCTACCTTTTTTACTATCCACTACTTTTATGATGGAAGCCGTTAAAGCAGGTGCAGGTCGTGAGGATGCTCACGCGGCGATCAAGCAACATGCAGTGGCCACCGTTAAAGATCTACGCAAAGGAAAAGTAAAGGAGAATGACCTCGCCAAGCGCCTTGCTCAGGATAAACGGGTTGGGCTTAAAACTGGCACGATAAATTCATTAATCAAGGAAGGGCAAAAAAGGGTCGGTGCGGCTTGTTCCCAGGTTGATTATTTTGTTGCCCGAGCTGATTCATGGTCAAAGCGTTATCCCAATGCTCAGGCGTACAAGCCGCCATCCATTCTCTAAAATTTTCTTGCTGCTCAATTTTCATTCACAGCGCAGGCGATTTTGCGATTGCCATTTCATCACTTCCACTGTGGGATGATCGCTTTTTTCGTTATTTGACTCTTATTATATTATGGCAGAAGAATTAGTTGGAAATTGTTTGGTCGCCCAATCCGGGGGACCAACCGCTGTTATTAATGCAAGCGTTGCTGGAGTAGTGACGGAGGCCCTCAATAATCCGTGTATTGAAGAAATATACGGGGGTATGAACGGTGTGCTTGGAATTCTCAAGGAAGATCTAATTGATCTTGCCGAGGAGTCCCAACAAAACATCCGTGGTTTGCGATATACGCCGGCTTCTGCATTGGGAACTTGTCGCTTTAAGCTTAAGCGGGATATAGATTACGAACGGGTTTTGGAAGTTTTTGAAGCTCACAACATAAGGTATTTCTTTTATGCCGGAGGCAATGATTCGCAGGATACTGCTGACAAAATCTCCAAGCTCGCTCAGGAAAAAAATTATGAACTGCGTGTGATTGGGGTCCCGAAGACAATTGATAACGATTTAGTTACCACGGATCACTGTCCAGGATATGGAAGTGTGGTCAAATATATCTGCACTGTAATCCGTGAGACTGCTTTAGATCATGAGGCAATGGGGCAACACGATTTGGTTTCGATTGTTGAGGTAATGGGAAGGAATGCCGGTTGGATTGCTGCCGGTGCCACCCTTGCAAAAAGTAAGGAAAATCCAGATGATGCTCCTCACCTTATTTACCTTCCTGAACTGCCCTTTTCCAAAGAACAATTTATTGATGATGTGCAGCGTGTGTTGAAGAAAAACAGGTATTGCCTTGTGGTGGTGGGAGAAGGTCTGCTTGACCATGATGGTAATTATGTGGCCAACAGCACGACTGCTCAGGATGCGTTTGGCCATCAACAGCTTGGAGGAATTGGAGATTTTCTCGCCGGTCTTGTTGAGGAAAATCTTGCCGTAAAAGCTCGTTCATCCAAGCTCGGAACTGGGCAACGAGCCGCGGCCCATTGTTCATCACAAACCGATAACGACGAAGCTTTCATGGCGGGACAGGCAGCAGTGAAGGCGGCGATTGCCGGAGAAACCGATAAAATGGTAATACTGGTACGTGCTGAAGGAGAAAATTACAGCTGTGAAACAAGTCTTGCCCCTCTTTCTGAGATTGCAAATGGAGTCAAAGAGATTCCCGAAGACTGGATTTCCGATGACCGGGTCAGTATGACTGCGAAATTCATCAAATACTGCCAGCCATTAATTCAAGGCGAAGTCGAAGTGCCCTATGAAAACGGAGTTCCTTCCTTTGTTCGATTGTCAAGAAAACGGATTCGAAAAGTATTGGATTCTCATACTTTCGAGTAAATTTCCTTGTGCTTTTTAACGCATTTGCCTAATCCATTTTCTGCAGTGCATCCTGTAGGCACTCGATAATTTTATCTGGATCCTCTAAGCCGACTGACAATCGACATAAGTAGGGTGAAATGCCTGCACTTTTAAGAATATTCATTCCTTTAGTGGATTGAATTAAATCGAAGTGTGCCAAGTAGACATAGGGACAGCAAAGACTGAACTCGGTACCAAAACTTGGGCTCTTTAGCATTTGTAAATGATTATAAAAGCTTTCGAAATTTCCTTTCACCTCAAAACTTACCACGCATCCTGCTTTTTCATCCCCGGCAATTTTTTGGAAAGATTTTGAATATCCATCCTGATATGCCCAGTAGACCTTTTTAATGAACGGATTCGAATTTAAAAAATCTACCACTCGAAAGAGCGAGTGATTTGTTCGTTCAACGAAATTAGAGTAATGGGGCAGCTGTTCACATAATCGCAAAAGGTCTCTTTCAAACGGTGGGCAGGCAAGGCTTTTAGTCGATTCGAAAAGCTCGGCTCCAAGTTCAGAATGATCCGGGAAAACCAAGCTTCCAATCATGACATCCCCGGCCCAACTTGCGTATTTTGTGAGACTATTAACCAGCACATCCCCATATTGAGCCACTTTGGCGTTTTTGGGGGAGGCCATAGTCGGGTCAACAATGAGCAAGGCATCTACCCGATTACAGAGTTGTCTGACTTTTTCAAGGTCACAGGATTGTAAGAGTGGATTAGTTGGAAATTCAGTGACAATACCCGCAATTTGACTGCCATAACGAGAAAAAACTGACTCCAACTCCGCAGGGTTTTGTAAATCGGTAAGCGTTATAATTTCGTTTTCATTATTCGAAACCATTTCCATGGTTTCGATTGTGTCGAGATACAACCAGCCCAATCGAATCCAGATGGTTTTTCCTTTCCCATAAAAATGGCGGTATGCATTATAAAAGAGAGAGTAAAAAGCATTTGCACCGGAGGAGCAAATGATGATTTTTTCCTGGGAAACTCCGCTTCCATGAACTTGTGCTATTACTTCCCGGGCAAACTGTTCTGGGTTCTCCTTAGCTGAAATACTTTCTTTTCTTGAAAAATAGCCTGAATTGACCAAGGCACTTTCGGCTAGTCGTGATGAAATTATCCCGCCGGTGTGCTGAACAAATGAGCTTATATTTTGAGCGACTTCACTTCCTTTCGGAAGTTGCAGGCAGATATATTCCTCGTTTTCTATAATTCGGAATTCTTCAATCGAAAATTGTTCCAATCCTTTGTGGCAGTGTTTGATGTTCGCAAATAAGAAACTTTTTTTTTCTCCACTTCCGGCTTTTTTTTCTTCTAGTTGAATAAGCTTTTGGATCAGTCGGTGCTCAACAAATCTTGGGTATCCGGAGTTCATTTGTGACATAGTCCGAGGATCTTTTTTTTCATAACCCACCAAGTCCGATACAGTCGGAATGCTCACGCATACGGCATGCTCGCGATTTGGGACAGCCTGCCCAAGAGCAAACTCACCGAGACCACAAACACTCACGGAACGACTTCGTTCTCAATAATTTGCTCGAATGTCTGCCTTTTGCGAATTAAAGAAAGTGAACCGTCAGATTTTTTCAGGATTTCGGCTGCTTCAGGAAAAGAATTGTAATTCTTTGCGGACATGGACGAACAATATGCTCCAACGCCTTCGATCACGCATGAGTCACCAATCTCAGCCCTTGTGATAAGACGAGGAGCCAGTGATTCAGGTTCGTTTGGTGCAGGTGTCAATAAATCTCCGGATTCACAGCAATGTCCGACTACAACCTGTTCCACTTCCTCCCTGAACTTGGCTTGCCCTTCTTCCGGTACAATGGTGATTGGGTGCTGTGCACCATACAAACTGGGTCGAAGGATTTCAGTCATTCCCGCGTCCAATTTAACAAAGCGGTAGCCATCAGGGCCGGTGGAAGTTACATCCTGCACTTTCGTTACCAGGCTGCATGCGTGAGCTAAAAGGAATGTGCCGGGCTCGATTTCAAGTTTGATTTCACGTCCAGTTTCCCCAGCGAAATCCTCAAATAATTTTTTCACGGGTAATCCAATTTCCTGAAGATCGGTCGCTCGCTCATCGGGCATTCTTGCCACTTTATAACCACCCCCCAGATTGAGGGACTGAACGGTGGGGAATTCACGGACCAAATCAAGGCTCATACCCGCGACTTTTTGCCAGACTTCGGGATCAGAGCCTGAGCCAATGTGTGTGTGTATCCGGTCGACCTTTAAGTTGTATTCCTTACACAGATCCCTTGCCTTTACCAAATCATCTTTCCAAATTCCAAAGCTACTTGCGGGACCACCCACATTTGTTCGGTTAGTACCCCCGGATCCCATTCCAGGATTAAATCTGAGTCCGACGGATTCTCCTTTTCCCCAGAGTCCGAATTTATGAATTTGATTTAATGAGCAAAGATTTACGCGGACACCATCCTGTACCCAGAAACGAAAGTTTTCCGGGAATTCCTGAGTACTCATCGAAATTGATTCCGTTCCATAGCCCGCTCGAACCGCCCGTTCAACTTCAAACTCAGAACTGGCGTCAATTCCCAGTCCCTCGTCATTGAATATTCTTAGTATAGCTCCGGTGGGTGCCGATTTCATCGCATACCGTGGAAGTAATCCAAAAGCGTTGGGAAAATTTTTGACCGCCTGTGCATTAGCCCGAAGGATATCTTCGTCGTAGACAAAAGAGGGTGTCCCAAAGTCAATGCGGATTTGATCTAAGTTTTCGGCTGTGAGAAATCGAAGTTTTTCCATTTAAATACGAATTTTAATAATCACATTATAGAAAAAACGATCAATTGAAGCAAGCATTGGAGTCTAAAAACACTTTATTTTGAAAGTATTCTAAATGTAAGTTCAAATGACTCGGTCAAAACTGTTTTTTGGGAAATTTCACGGTTGAAATATTTTTCCCACGGTGGCAAGTAGACATCACCGGAAAACTCGGCATTGATTTCAGTCAGATATAAATAATCAGCGAGTGGAAGAGCTTCCTCATAAATAGCTTGTCCACCGCAGATCCACGCGGTTTGGTTCAGTTTTTTAGCTATGGAAAGAGACTCGGCCAAGGAATTTGCTTTGCGGGCATACGGAAAAGTGATTTCTGGATTACGGCTCAGGGCAATGACCGAGCGTTCTTTTGCATATTTTTCGAATTCATAATAACAAAGTCTCCCCATGATCAGCACTCCGTCCCGAGTGGTTTCCAAAAAATAATCCCAGTCCTCCCTGATTTCCCAGGGTAATTTACCGTTATTACCAATCAGGTTATTTCGATCACAGGCAACAATTACATTAATCATTTTTTACAAATCGGTTTGTTTGGGAATTAAATAAGTAAATTGACGGGTTTTCATGGATTAATTTTGTTGTTATGTTATGCAATTGTTCTGACAGACAAATGCAAACGAATACGAGTAACTTTGGAGAACGGATTTCTCTGCCAGATTCCTGGCAAAGGAAAGCGCTCGGATTTTTACGGGACGGAAAAGATGTGGTCCTGCATGCTCCTACAGGGGCAGGTAAAACTTATGTCTTTGAACAGCTTATTGAGTCCGGCTGGAAGGGTCGGGCAGTTTACACCGTTCCCACCCGGGCATTGGCCAATGATAAATTTAGGGAATGGCAAAAGAAGGGCTGGTCGGTGGGTCTTTCCACGGGTGATTTGCGTTTTCAGACTGATTCCCGGGTGGTAGTGGCGACACTGGAGACTCAAAGAAGTCGAATTTTGCGAGGCGAAGGTCCGGATTTGTTTGTGGTGGATGAATATCAATTACTGGGTGACCAGCAACGAGGCCCCGGTTATGAAATCACGCTTGGAATGGCCTCGCTCGGAGTGCGTTTACTGTTAATGAGCGGAAGCGTGGCCAACCCGGGCGAAGTCGCTGACTGGCTGGAAAGCCATGGTCGCTCGGTCGAATTAGTCTCGGAATTTGTACGCCCCGTGCCTCTTGAGGAGGTTTTTGCTGAAGCCTTACTGAAACGTCCATTTCGGGGAAGAAAAGTCCGGGGTCATTGGCCTAAGCTAGTTGCCGGTGCTTTAAGTGCGGGAATGGGGCCGCTTTTACTTTTTGCTCCGAGAAGAAAAGCGGCGGAGGAACTTGCCAGGCAACTTGCGTTAGAGCTTCCGGACACCATTCCCCTTGAATTGAGTGGCGAGCAGAAAAAAATTGTTGGTAAAGAATTGGGAGGATTATTGAGGAGAAGGATTGCGTACCACCACAGCGGACTTGACTATCAGTCCCGTGCAGGTGTGGTTGAACCTCTTGCCAAATCTGGCCAACTGCAGGTCGTCATTGCCACTACCGGACTGGGAGCCGGGGTAAATTTTTCAATGCGTTCGGTTTTAGTGACTGATCGTGAATACCGAGTGGATGACTCACTTTGTCAACTTCGCCCGGATGAGCTTTTGCAAATGTTTGGACGTGCCGGAAGAAGAGGTCTGGATGACCGGGGCTTTGTTATTGTCACTCCTAAACAAGCCCGCCTGGGGGATGGTCGTCCGCTCAGACTTAAACGCTCACAGACTTTGGACTGGCCGGCAATTTTAAGGGTCATGAATTTTGCCGTTGAACGCGGAGAAGATCATTTAGAAGCAGCGAGAGCTCTGGCTCAGCGGCTTTTTTCCGAAGAACATATTCGCCTGGGCTTACGGGATTCAATCAATAAAATTGCACTGCAAGTGAACCGGGATTTTGAAACAAAACAGCCAGATGCTGAAGATCCTGATCGTAATCAAGTAATTGAAATGAGAAATTTCTCCGGATTATGGGAAAGACGGGGAGGGCAGTGCCAGGCTCCGCTCGGTGAGGCACTTGCCCTGCATAAAGGAGAGTGGGTAAAGGCACTTAGTTTACCGGACACACTCGGGAAAGTAAAAGTGGGAAACCCCTGCCGGTTCGGTGAAAAAAAGAACCCGATTTATGGCCGGGAGCTTCCTCTTGCCGTTTACGAAATGGAATCAAATGGGAAGCGGGTGACTTTGACTAAATCCTTTCGGAAAACCCTACGGGAAAAAGTTTCACAAAAATATCCGCAGCTTAAAAAAAAGTTTTCGAGAAAAACCTGGATGAGAAGGGGGTTGGAAGATGTTTTTCGCGAACTTTTACCCTCCCTCACCATGGGAGGTCAACTCGATGAATTTGTGGATCGGGGTGGGGTTCTCCGGGTACGGTTGCGCTATGATGCCGCCACTGTCTTGGGTTGGAAGGATTCACGGGGTAAGATACTGCTTAATCCCCCGCTTCGAAAAACGACCCGTGTTTTTGATTCCCCGTTCAGGGATAAGAGACCCGAGGAGGACTGGGAAAGCTTGAGCGCACTTTCCCCTGCTGAAGTGTGGGCAAAGCTGGGTTTGATTGACTCCAAGGGAGTGCCTACCATGCGCGGAATAATATTCAGTTTTTTTTCCCGAGGGGAAGGACTGGCGGTGGCGGTTGCCTTGGAGGATTTGAGCTATCCAATCGACGAGATGATTTACGACCTAGCCAACCTGAGAGCCGGGCACAGATTCCGTGCGTACGCGAAAACCGAGTCCCGGCTTGCACTGTTGTGTCGTGAAGTTTTTGGATTTAAAGACTGTCCCGGTTATTTAAAGAATGGAATGCCATTGGAATATGGTGAAGGGGCAATGGAAGCTTTGCAGAATCGCAAGGAAATTCTTTCCTCGAGGGATCCCGACTTGGAAGAGCTAAGTGTGGGAGACTTAGAGCGGGTTTCGATTGAGTGGAAAAGCCTGCTCACTCTGATCGTCCAGGCCCCGGAAATTCAATTTGACCGATGGCAATCGCTACAGGGTGCAGCCCGATTATTGGTGGGAAGGGATTCGGAAACCGAACAGTTCCCCCAATTACCCGAACTTCCGAGCCGTCAGAGAGAACGGTTTCAGAATATGAATTTTAACCGTTATCCCTAGGGGGCACTCAATTCCCCCAATTCGTAACAGACAATTTTATTTTCCCTTCGAACGAGTAACTTTGTTCCGGACAGACTTGGGGATGTGCACTTCAGTGCGTTTACTTTGATCTTAACTAATCCTTCAAAATTTTTTGGATTTGAATCAATAACTGTTAAGAAGCTACCATTTATTTCGTAGGCGAGAATTTTTCCGTCGATAAAAACAGGGGAGGAGATGTCATGTTTTGCATTTACCTTACGCAGGACCTCACCCGTTTTCAGATTCACGCACATTCTGACTCCTGCTCCAATCAGGTAGGCGTGCCCGTCGTATAAAATAGGACTTGAATCCGTTCTTCTGGTAAGCTTGGGCACTCGCCAAAGTTCTTCGATTTCCCCCTTCCTGTATTGATAGGCAATCAACCCGACCTTCTCATCTTTCCCGTGTACAAGGGCAATACTCTGATTACATACGGGAGTTGAACTGCCTCCACCCGGTCCTTCCCACCGGGTGATCCCATCCGCTGGATTGACCGCGACCACACTTTTATTGGAATTACAGAGGATTATTTCCTCGCTGGGAGTTTTCCAAATTACCGGAGATGCAGCTTTTCCTTTAACTGTGTTGTTTTCCCATAACAGGGTTCCGTCCACCTGATTGTAAGCCCGCAAGTTTCCCGCAAGAACAATCACGCTTTGCCTGACAGCCATAATCGAACTGGCAACCTCCTGGGTCGGTAGTGGTTCGTCCCAGACCGGGGATCCTGATTTTGAATCGAGACAGTAAATTCTTTTGCTTCCCACCGCGAAAATTTTACCGTTTGCGAGGCAGGGCGTGGAGGATGATTTTCTTCCCGTGGGAACTGAGTCAAGGGAGGTCTTCCATAAAACAGTTCCAGAATTTAAATCCAGGGCAAGGACAACATCCTCCGCAACCTGCTTGGTGGGGGGAACGGCCTGAGAAATTTTTTCCCGTGTTCCTTCATCAAAGTTTTGGTCATTTAACCATTCATCCAAAGCCAATTGGTTGGGGAATACTTTGTTTTTCACTTTGAATAATTCACTGATTATACCGGCCCCTAATGCGAGTTTCCCTTTTCTGAACCTCGATGCCAAGTACTCGCCTTGGCTAAGCCTTTGCTTGAAGTCGAGATTATTTACTATCCATTCATCGATCCACTCATCCAGTTTAGTTCCGCGCAACCTCGGGCTTAGGGAAAGCCTGTCCGCTTCCGCTTTTTGAATCAGTGCAGGAGGGAGGTTAATTTTCCGTGCCCCGATCTTGCGAAGAACAAGATCGGAAATGGTTCTTGTTTTCGTGGGGACATCCTTATGCCAAACAAGAGAAAGGTAGGCGGTTTCGGAATTACTGATTACGCTACTAAATCCACCGTAATCATTACTGGGGATTTCATCGCTTTCCCACAGAATGGGCGGGTTGGTATCTGGCCATTGCGTACGGATAGTTAGCCCACTGTCTGCATGACCATTTCTGTTTGAGCCTCTCCATTGTGTCCAGGTTGCTCCTGCACACTGTAACGCGATTAAGCAAAATAAAATTAATTGAAAAATATATTTTGTCATTATTTATTTCTCTCAATGAATAATTTGTACTGATGAGCAAGAAAATAGACAGGGGGTCGTGTTTATTTTTTCACTTAGGGTAGGCTGTTTTTTTCAAGAATATCGATAATTTGATCCGTATCATAAACGCACCCGCCCCAAGTTCCACCACCAACATTTTGCAAGGCTGCCCACAACCGGGTGTCCTCAGGCAGTCTTCGGTCTGCTTGTAATTCCGACGGTGCACTTCTTTGATCGAGGACAGCCTTTCCCTCATTTGGAGTTATTATTTTTCCAGCTTGGCCAATGAAATTGATTGTTCCAATTAGTTTCCTACGGTTAATTTTGATTTCGATGATGTCACCTTCCCTAAGCTTTCCAATCGGTCCACCCGCTAAAGCCTCGGGACCGATATGACCGATGCATGCCCCGGTGCTTACCCCCGAAAAACGGGCGTCGGTCAGAAGAGCAACCTGTTTTCCCCAGGATAAGTGTTTAAGCGCCAGGGTGATTTGAGCGACTTCTTCCATTCCTGACCCCATCGGCCCGCGTCCGCAAAGCACGATTACATCTCCCGCTTGAATGCTATTTTTGGTTAAACCCTTGACCGCACGCATCGCTTCTTTTTCGGAATAGAAAATGCGGGCCGGTCCGGTCATTCGGTAGATTCCGTCGGTATCGACAACCGTTGAATCGATCGCGGTGCTTTTGACCACTGAACCCTGGGGTGCGAGATTGCCGGTCGGAAAGCAGATGGTGCTTGTCAGTCCGTTTTGGGCGGCCTTTTGAAAATTCATGATCACATCATCAGGCTGAACTCCGTCGAGCTCGAGGAGTTTTTCCCGAAAGCCCGTGCGACGAACTGACTTTTCCCATCGGGCCAAATTTTCCCCGAGTGTCTGTCCTGTCACAGTTAAAACCTCCAGGTCGAGTAAGTTTTTTTCTTTTAATTTGACCATAATCTCAGGAACTCCGCCGGCGAGAAAGAGCTGGGCGGTGGTGTAATTATTGGGCCCGTTGGGAAGAACATCGACAATCCGGGGAACCATTCGATTGATTTCATCCCAATCTTCCACTGTGGGTCGTGATAACCCGGCGTGGTATGCGATCGCGGTAAGATGCAGAATTAAATTAGTGGAGCCCCCGCAGGCGGCATGCACAATCATTGCGTTTCGGATCGACGCCTGGGACAAAATTTGCAGACCGGTTACATTCGATTCTCTCAGGTAAGCGAGTGCACGGGCGGAACGTAGTCCGAGCTCGAGCCAAACTGGCTGCCCGCTTGGACAGAGAGCCGAGTGGGGGAGGGACAGACCAAGTGCTTCACCCACCACCTGGGAGGTGGCGGCCGTTCCGAGGAATTGACACCCTCCACCCGGTGAGGCACAGGTGTTGCAGAGGGTTTTGGCGGCCTCTTCCAAAGATACTTCACCATGGCTGTATCGAATTCCAATTGATTGAGCTTTTCCCGCATCCTCACCCACGGTGGCCGATAGGGTCACACCACCGGGAACAAGGATAACTGGAAGCTCGCCGAGGCTTGCCAGAGCCATCATCATTGCAGGCATACTCTTATCGCATGTGGCCACTCCCATAATACCTCTTGCAGTGGGAAGTGAGCGTGCCAAGCGGCGGAGGACAGTCGAGGCATCGTTGCGGTAGGCCAGGCTGTCAAACATTGCGGTGGTTCCTTGCGAGCGACCGTCACAGGGATCACTGACATGGGCGGCAAAGGGGACGGCTCCCATCTTTTTAAACTCTTTGGCCGCCTTTTCGGCAAGAAGGCCAATTTCCCAGTGACCTGTATGATAGCCTAAGGCAACCGGAGAACCATCTTCATTTCGAATTCCACCATGGCTATTTAAGATAAGGTACTGGGGTCCGAGCATTTCCTTCGGGCTCCAGCCCATACCGGCGTTCTGACTTAAACCGAAAAGATCACCCGATGCAGACTCTTTGAGCATGGTATCCGAGAGGTCCAAACTTCCTTCGGGTCCGGGTGCGTGGGTACGGACGGAGAAAATGGACTCATTTTCAACTTCAATGAAGTTGGGATGGGCTGAATTACTTATGAGGGGGATTGTTTGTCTGATTCGAAAAATTGACAAGCCTCAACATGCTGGGAATTTTACTGGATTTTTATTCCAAAGCAGCAAGCGCTTCCTTCGTCTCGTTCAGCTTGGCCTCATTCTCAAGTAATTGATGCCGTGCCCCTTCAATTATTTCTGGCGGAGCTTTTGATGTAAAAGCCTCGTTGTTCAATTTGCTTTTCACCGAATGGACAATTTTTTCAAGCTGACCAAAATCTTTCCTGAGTCTTGCTTTTTCTGCATCAAGATCAACTCCCGTGCTAAGGTCAAGGTACACTGAACCAAAGGGCGTCACCAGGGCGGGCATACCAGGAGGTGCCTGATCAACCCGGTTGAGAGCGGATGCCCCGACAGTGGTAAGAATCGACTTGGTATGACGAGCAAGTACTTCCGCTTTTTCGTTTTCGGCAAGAAAAGAAAAAGCGACATTCCGGTTATTGGAAAGATTCCGATCCGCTTTGAGTGAGCGCATGGAAGTCACCAGTTCCCGTACATTCTGCATTTCTTCGAGTACTTTTTCGTCTAGTTGAAGCCCGCCTGCTGAAAGTTTTGCGAGCAATTCATCTCCTGTTCCCGGCCCGTTTACCTGTATGGAGGCTCCACTGGCAAATCCAAGCAGCGTCCATAGCTCCTCAGTTATAAAAGGAGCAACAGGATGAAGAAGTAAAAGAATTTGGCGAAGGCAGATATCCTGAATGGCAAGGCAGGTGTTTCTGGACTTTTCATCCTGAACACGAGCCTTGGATGCTTCCACATACCAATCACAAAAATCATTCCAGAAGAAGCGATAAATGGTTTGTAATACCGCATTAAACTCATATTCGCCATAGAGTTTTTCGACCTGGTCTAAAGTCTCAACCAGACGGAGCAGAATTGCCTGGTCGTCTTCATTGACTAATTCGCCTTGGATGCGAAGCACAATTAATTCAATCAACGAGTTATCTTCCAATTGTCCGGATAGCAGACGGAAACGGGACACATTCCATAATTTATTACAAAAATTTCTTCCCTGTTCAATTCGTTCCTCGGAAAAACGAATATCCTGACCTTTGGGGGCGATGCTCATGATGCCATGCCTCAAGCCATCCGCACCGTATTTTGCGATCAGTTCAAGCGGGTCGGGTGAATTTCCGAGTGACTTAGACATTTTTCGCCCATTTTCGTCCCGAATGATCCCGGTAAAATAAACATCTTTAAAGGGGATTCTTTCCGGGATTTCTGCATCGGGAATTTTTTGTTCCGCTTTGTAAGACCGTCCCTTGAATTCCAATCCAGCCATGATCATACGGGCGACCCAGAAAAAGATAATATCCGGACCCGTGACAAGAGCGGAAGTCGGGTAGAAATAGTCGAGCCCTTTTTCTTCCATTGCCTCGTCGTCAGGCCAACCGAGCGTGGCTAATGGCCATAACCAGGAAGAGGCCCAGGTGTCGAGCACATCTTCATCCTGTTCCCACAGGTTGGGGTTGGAGGGCGGTTTTTCAGAAACATGCCAATTGCTGGGATCAGAACGCATCTTTCCCTTCTTGTACCAGACAGGAATGCGGTGCCCCCACCAAAGCTGGCGGCTTATACACCAGTCCTGAATATTTTCGAGCCAGTGCAGATAAGTCTTTTCCCATCGTGGAGGATAAAATTTTATATGCCCGTCCGAGACTGCTTTTTTGGCCTCCTCCACACGGGGGTACTTAAGGAACCACTGCTCGGATAAACGGGGTTCAATCGGAACATCTGCTCTTTCCGAAAACCCGACATTGTTCAGGTGCTTTTCCTCGTCGATCAAGTTGCCGTCTTCTCGGAGCTTACTGGCGATTACCTTACGGGCGGAGAAGCGTTCCAATCCCTGATAGTCAGGTCCAGCCAAATTATTGAGGGTTCCGTCCGCGTTGAGGATTTCCAACATGGGAAGATTGTGCCTTTGGGCGATTTCAAAGTCGAGCCGGTCATGAGCTGGAGTAATTTTTAGTATGCCAGTACCGAAATCCTTTTCCACCGCTTCATCGGCAATGATAGGCATAGCCTGTGGGTTGATTGGACGCATCACATGTTTACCCTGTAATTTAATCCATCTCGGATCATCAGGGTGGATCGCCAAGGCAACATCCCCCACGATCGTTTCGGGACGGGTTGTGGAAACTTCAACAAAGGCACCCGGAGTTTCCAGGATTGAGTAGCGAATCTTGTAGAGGACACTTTCCTGAGGTTTCATGATCACCTCTTCATCGGAGATGGCGGTTAAACTGGCCGGACACCAGTTAACCATTCTCTGTCCACGATAAACATAACCCTTTTTGTAGAGTTTTACGAACGCCGAGACCACCGCATTGGAATAGTCTTCGTCCAAAGTGTGGACATTTCTTTCCCAATCGCATGAACATCCCAACTTTTTGAGCTGTTCCAGAATAATGCCCCCGTGCTTGTCACGCCAAAGCTTGGCATGATCGATAAAGTTTTCCCTTCCAAGATCGGTCCTTGATTTTCCTTCATTACGCAACGCCTGTTCAACTTTTGTCTGGGTGGCAATACCTGCGTGGTCAGTACCGGGAAGCCAAAGCACGGATTTGCCCTGTTGGCGCGCACGCCTCGCTAAGATATCCTGTATTGTATTGTTGAGAACATGTCCCATGGTCAGGACACCAGTCACATTGGGCGGAGGAATGACGATTGAATAGGCGGATTTTTCCGCATTTATTTCCCCTGAAAAACATTTCTGACTAATCCATTTTTTATACAATCGATCTTCGACTTCGGATGGCTGGTATGCTTTGTCCATTTTTAAAATTTAAGGGTAAATTTTAGTATTCGGGGGTAGGATTTTAATTTGATAGAGTAACATCATGAATGAAAATTTTAAGAATTGCGAGAAAAAGGACGGGTTTGTCCGGATTGAAATAATTTGACTCCCTTTTTTTTAGCAAATGGGGTCAGGATAAATCCGGCCGCAAATCCGCCCAAGTGTGCGGCCACGGCCACGCCACCAGCCAAATTCATCGATTCGGGAAACGCAATTAATTGCTGAACCAGCCACCAGCCTAAAACCAGGTACGCGGGTACGCGGATTGTGCCTAACAGAATGATCAACCAATAAAAAACCCGCACATTGGCACGAGGATAAAGTAAAAGATAGCCAGCGATTACCCCGGATATAGCCCCGGAAGCCCCGACCATGGGAATTGAGGAATCCGGGTTTGAAAGGGCCTGAGCAAAAGCGGCAAGGAGTCCGCAACTTAGGTAGAATGCAAGATACCAAATCTTGCCCATTGCCTCCTCCACATTATCTCCGTAGAGGTAAAGGAAAAGAAGATTACCGAGCAGGTGGAAAATTCCCCCGTGACTGAACATTGAAGTAAACACCGTACTCCATTCCCATACAATTGTTTCCACGGAAAAATTTGAAAACTGGGAAAAAAAAGTAGAGGGAATGAAGCCAAAACTTGAAAAGTAAGCCCTTTGTTCTTCGGTTCCAAGTGGAAACTGACAGGCGAAAAAGACCCAAAGATTCACTGTGATTAATATCCAGTTAACCCAGGGAAAGGACCGGGTAGGGTTGTCGTCCTTATAAGGGAAAATAATCATTTTTCTTCTCCTTACTCCATCGAGAATTGAATAGCAACCCAGATGAACCTACTTGCCTGATAGCGGTAAACTTTTATTTTGAAGTCGATGGTAACTGAACCAAATCAAAGGCTGGCCGTTTTTCGCAGCGATATGGGAATTACTCTTTCTTTTGGCTCAAACACATATTTCATTGAGTCCCATGATCCCTTTCATAATATCGCCCTCAAAGCACTTGCTCGGGAGGATTATGTGCCGTTTTATATCGAAATTGCGAAAAGGGAAGGACTGGGCCCGGAGTTTAGGGACGCTCTCCTTCGCGAAATTCATGAACTTGAGGAGGACCGGGAATGAACAACCCTCGTAAGATTTTCTCAGTTCTGCTAAATATCAATCACATCATCGCGGGAATTTTTAAATGAATCTTTATCCTTTGTACCAGATTGTGCCGAGGAGAAATTTGAACCGAAACTTTTTTTCAGGTTCAGGGCAATCGATCGGCGGAATTTAGGAATCATTAATGCAAACCCGAATAGATCGGTGAGTATTCCGGGAGTGAGTAAAACGATTCCTCCAACCACGATCATTGCTCCTTCGATTAATTCGTCTGTGGGCGGACGGCCGTGTTTTAATTCTTTCTGAATTCGTAATAAGGTCGAAAGTCCCTGCTGCCGAGCCAAAGAAGCGCCCAATATTCCGGTGAATACAATTAGGCCAAGTGTGGGTGCAAAACCAATCCTCGCACCCAATTGTATGAGTAGGTAAAGCTCGGCTATGGGAATGAAAATAAAAAGGAATAACAAACGACTGAACATTGAATTAAACCTTACTCATCCGCTTGTGATAGACAAGTCATTATGATTTCAAAAATTCATTCCGGATTAATAAACAGGCAGATGGTTAGACCATTTTTTCGAGCTTACGCAGGTAGTCCCAGGAATATATTCCAGTTGAATGTCCATCCGAAAAAAGAATACGAATCGCGTAGTTTCCAACTGAGGAAACCTTGAGTATTTTGACATTGGGGAATTCCGTGGTGGTAGTTCCACCACTCACTTTTCCGAAAATATCCGTTTCTCCCTGATTTTCAGCACTTGGAGAATGGGATCTCAGAAAGGATGCATCCAAAAAACATTCGTTTCCATCATCCCAAAGCATGGAAAGAGTATTTCCAATGACCTCGATACGGGAAGGCCTGGGAACCATCAATTAAATAAATGAATCGAGACTGTGCCCGGCGGAAGGGGGCTCGGAAGGATCAGATCCACTTACATAATAAGGATCAAGCAACTTGTTGGAGTTGGGACGGCTAAAGTCTTCCCCTCGTTCTGCAGCAACATTAAAATCCTCCGTCTCCCGATCAATCATTTCCTGCTGCAAATCTTTTTCCTCAAGCTCGCGGTCAAGGCTTCGTTCATCCCAATAACGATCGTTGTGATGTTGACTGGGACCGGGTTCATTGGGAAGTTCCGTGGGTTTGACCACTTCCCAGTCCGGACTACGGGTGCTGTCCAAGCCAGCATCATCGACATTATCCACACTCTCAAGCGGAATTCCGGGATGAGGTGTCTGGGTTTGTTGTTCGAGTGTGCCGTCCTCCGCTAAGGAACCGGATAATTGAATGGGATCGGATACTTTAGTAACTTTTTCCGAACTTTCCTGCCCCACTTCCGGAACATCCAATGGGGATTCATTCTCACGACGGAGTTGCATTTCCCGATGGAGGTTTTCATTAGCTATGTGATCACTAGAGGAAGTTTCCATTCGTATAATCTGATCGCGGGCGGAATGATTTGCAAATTCAAAATTCATGGAATTCTTTAAATTTGATTCAATTTACCCGAAATTATCATTGCCACTCGATCTACATTTTGACAAGATTTATAAAATATGGCCAGAGATACTATTATACTTGAATGCACAGTTGCACGAAAAGAGGGTAAGCAACCTTCACGCTACATGGCATCCCGCAACAAAAAGTTGCAGACGGATCCGGTAGAGAAGATGAAATATAATCGTCATCTCCGCAAGCACACCTTGCACAAGGAGATAAAGAGCTAAATTATCCTTTTCGACTGGATTGCAGTCTAGTCGAGAATTGAATATACCTCCTGTGCCACTGCGATTATCGCGTGGGAGGCAAAATGTTCTGGGTTTGAAACCACGATAGGTAATCCATGGTCGCCACCCATTCTAATTTCTTCGTGAATAGGGATTTCGCCAAGAAATGAAGTAGAAAGGGCATGGGCGGTCACCGGTCCACCCCCTTTGCCAAAAAGGTGGCTTTTTTCACCCGTTTCCTCGTTAAGCAGAAAGCTCATATTTTCCACCACACCTAGAATGGGTACATTCACTTTTTCAAACATTCTTGCACCTCTGCGGGCGACATCCACCGCCGCTTTTTGCGGGGTAGTTACCACCACTACGCCGTCGAGCGGCATAGTTTGAGCAATGGAAAGCTGTGCATCCCCGGTTCCAGGTGGCAGGTCGATCAGTAGTAGGTCAAGCTCGCCCCATTCCACATTTGCCGCAAATTGCTGAATCGTTTTCATCACCATCGGTCCCCTCCAGACAACCGGTGCATCTTCGTCTACAAGCAATGCCATAGACATAACTTTCACACCATAGCTTTCGATCGGGGCGATCCGGTCGTCTCCCAATGACTCAGGCTGACCGGAAGCACCAATGAGCAAAGGAACTGACGGTCCATAGACATCACAGTCCATCAGTCCAATCTTGGCCGGTCTGGATAATTCGCTTGAGATAATCCGTTCCATCGCGCAGGCGAGGTTGACTGCAAGTGTGGATTTCCCCACTCCTCCCTTGCCGCTTGCCACTGCGACAATTTTTTTCACTCCGGCAAGGGCTGAATCTTCTTCGACTGCTCCGTTGATGGATTGATTTACTGGCGGTTTTTTTACGATAATCTGAACTTCAACTTTTTTAACTTCCTCATTCGCAAGCAAGGTGTTCTCGATTTCATCCTTTAATTTTTTGGGAAGTGTGGGGTCGGAAACGACGATTTCCAATTTGATCCGGGCCAATCCGTTTTCGAACTGGGTCTCCCGAATCAACCCAAAGGAGACAATATCCCGGCTGAATCCAGGATAATTAACTTGTTTAAGCAGGTCGGTGATGAGTTGTACTGACATAAGAAATTGAAAACAATGAAGGAAGGTGGTGATGGAGCAATTTAAAAGTTAATTAAAATTGAGCATTTTTTTTTCTTCGGTCGTCAAAGTTTTAGTGCAGGCTGATTCTTTTGCGCTTGCTGAGTTTTTAAATATTATCGAATCTAAAATAAATGAATGTGGAAATGGATTGTTGGAAAGTATGGCGGAGAAAAATCATTGGTTACGCCATGTTGGTTTTAATGTGTTGGGCGGGTTTTTGCAAATCCGCTTGCTTACATGCTCAGGGTGGAAAAAGAATTCTCCTCCCAGGGATTGAAACGGAGTTGGCAAAAAAACAGATTGCGATTGACTTTGGGGATACATCGAAAGCGCTGAAACCATTATTGCAAAAGGCATTCTCCATCCATGGGGGGTTTCGCTTGAGCCATCCAAAAGAGAGTCAATTGAGTGTCACTTTTTCTTCCGAGGGTGGAGATAGTGTTCGAATTGCGGTCCGTTCTAGAAATGCAGGCAGCGGAGCAAAAATTTTAACCGCTGCAGGAGATTCATTGGAAAACGCCGTTTTGCGGGGGTGTGACAAGCTTGTCCGACAGACCCTGAAAATCCCCGGTTTTTTTGCGGGAAAATTTTCCTACCTATCCAACCTGTCCGGGCACAAGGAAATTTATGTGGCTAATTCGCTGATGACATCGAGCCGTCCGAATACAAACTTCAACAAGATTACCTTCAACGCCAGCTGGGACAAGAATGGACAGGGTCTGTTTTTTACAAGTAACCGACAGTTATTTAACAATATATTCTACCTCGATCTATCTTCCCGAAAAATTCGCACCATCGCTGCCTATCGTGGCAGTAACCTGCGTGCCGTTCAAAATCCGAAGGATTCCAGTCTTGCTCTGATTCTATCAAGCACCGGAAATCCTGAAGTGTGGACCGCCAAGCATCCCGGGGCCCGTCCCCAAAAGCTGACCACAAATAAAAGTAACGAATCCGGTCCATGCTGGTCTTCCGACGGCCGTCGATTGATTGTCACTTCCGACAGTCGGGGAAAGCCTCAACTTCACGAGGTCTCGCTTTCCACCGGCAAACTAACGAGGATTGCCACCAATGTCAGTTCCCATTGTACCGAAGCATCCTGGAATCCCACTGATCCCTCGAGGTTAAGCTTCACGGCTGCAGTTGGCGGGGGTTTTCAGGTGTTTGAATACAGTTTTAATTCCAGAAAAAGCAGGCAGTTAACCCAAGGAAACGGACATGGTCTCCAATCCGTCTGGCTGAACGATGGCCGGCATATTGTCTACACCGAACGCTCTTCAAAAGGGAGCACCCGGTTAATGATTCTGGACACTGAATTGGAGGGGGCGCAGCCCAAGTCCCTTCATGGCTCGAGCTTTGGTAATTGTTCGCAGGCTAGTTTTTATTACCCAAATTGATTCGTTTTTTCTCGCCCGAACGGGTGAATCATTTTTAGTGGATTATAACTATGTCCCTTATTAGATTATTACTGCTATGGATAATTTCAGTTTCCGTTTTCACTGCTCAGGCGGAAAGAATTCTTATTGAATTACAGAATGGAAGTTCGGTTTCGGGTGAATTCGTTAAAAGAAATGCAGAGTATTGGATCGTGGATCTTGGCTTTGACTTAATCAAAATTCCGGAGCGAGAATGTTTGAAAGTTACCCGTAATCTGTCCGAGGAAAACCAGCAGGTTTCAGGAGAAGGGAATAATCTTTACCGGGAAAACCCGCGGGCTTCGGTGCAACCACTCGGCGGTTTGGTTGAAAGGCTGGGGGAAG
>CAJWWH010000016.1 GCA_913048545.1 uncultured Opitutia bacterium
TAAAGATAATGTAAAAATTTATGCCTACCCCATTGAGTTGAAGAACTTCGAGCGCTACCGCAAACAAATGGGAATTGGTGATAATGTTGAAACAGTCATGGACGAAAACAGGGATGGATTGGTAACCATCAATAACCTTCTAGTCGCGGGCAACTTACGAAACCTGTACAAATATATCCGAGAAAACGGTTTCCTGGTAACGATAGAGAATTGCGACCGCAATAACATGAATTTGTTTTCAAGGGATATTTTTGAATTGGTATGCAACCGAACAGAAGGTTGGAAAGAAAACTTACCCAAATGTGTAAGCGAAATGATTGAAAGTAAAAACTTATGGAAAATCTCGTAACCAAATAGAATCAATTCCGAGAAAAACTTGGGCTGTATTTTAATTTAAAAAACTAGCTTAAAATCGTACTGATGTATCTATCCAATAGCAAAAGGTTCAAAAAAGTAATTCTAAATCTTTTTTTTAATCCTTCTTTAATGCTTCCCTATCTGAAATACTCAACCTCCCTTAAAAACCCACTTGAAGTAGAGCTTCCTTGGTGGACATTCAAGAGTATCGAATTACTAAAATCTCATTTAAATAAAAGGCAGAATATCTTTGAATGGGGTACTGGTGGATCTACAATATATCTTTCAAAATATGTAAAAAAAGTAATTTCAGTGGAAAACGATCCAATATGGACTAAAAAAGTCAATCTCCACCTCAGTAAACAAAACATCAATAATGTAGAGATTCTGCAAAAAGAAATAGATTTTCAATCTCCTGAGAGCTTTAAAGGAAGTCCATATGGCCAATCAATTAAATCTACTTTTGATATAATTATAGTCGATGGTGATGATCAGTTTGGAGCTAAATCTAAATGGTCTGTCAGAGAAGTCTGTTTCAGCATATCTCAAAATTTCGTCACCCAAAATGGAGGGATTATTGTTGTCGATGACTCCTGGCGCTATCCGGAAATCCTAAATCTGTCGAAAGCAAAAGATGTCATATACACCGAAAGTGTAGGTCCGTGTCGAAGAGGAGTAACGAGCACCGATCTTCATTTTTACTGAAAAAATGTTCAAAAAGAAAAATCGGCGTAAATCATACGGTGGTCCGATGCAATATCGGCTTCAGGGAAATCCATAATTCTCCCTGAGTTTGGGATGAGCTGCTTCATCACTTCTGAACTTGCTAATATATAGTCAATCCGGGAATAACTATCCTGTTTCTTAAAATAATGCGTCCAAAAATGCCCTCTCGAATCAACACAGGGCACAGGCTGGGAAAGGGTTGTATCGTTGACAGTCATAAACCTCTTTAAAGGTGCGGAATTTTTGTGGTCGTTAAAGTCACCAACAACCAGATAATTCGGCTTTCCTGCAGGCGGGAATTTTCCACGAATCAAGTCCCTAATTACGCGAGCCTCTTTTTCACGCCGAACAGAAGCCTTAGGATCATCCTTTCTTTCCGTCCACATGCTCTTTAAGTGCAGATTAAATAAATGAAATTTTGATTTAAATGGGCGAAAAGAAACCTCAAGTAAACCACGGCCGGATTGTTCAACCCCTTCAAAATAGGAAAAAGGAAGATCAATGTAATGCTTTACCTCAACGGGAGGATATTTTGAAAAAACAGCAAGATGCCGAACTTCATCCTCTTCTTGATTGGGCTTCCAAACGGCATGGGGATAATAAGGCCCACCCGTCACATTTAAATCCATCCATAGTTCCAAGAGATAAGGATAATCACCCATTTCCTGTAATACCAATATATCGGGATTAACGGATCTGATGATTGAACGAACTGCTTTTTTTTCAATCTCTGGTTTCGGATAGTCCGGTCTCCATTTGCCCTCAACCATTCGGTCGCAGGACAGATAATTCCTTAAATTAAAACTTGCAACACGAACAATATTTTCGCCCAGTAATGGGGAAAGGCAGGATATTATTAAAAAGAAAATAAACGGTCTCAATTTATCCCCGCCCCCGAATAATATTCACATTCAATCTTTTATTTCTTGGAATCTCAAGGCGCTTCTTATATTCACCCGGGGTTTTTGATTGGGCAGCATCATATGAATCCTGACTACGGTGAACCAAGTGAATTCCCTGAAATGGGAAAGTACCACTATACCCCTTGCCCCAACGGAAAACCATATCACTCAAACTCGTGGGGGTAACCTTTATTTTGTGAGAACCAAAAGGAAACCCCATTAACTCGGCTGATTTGATTGGGTTCCATGATGCACCGCTAAGTTTACCAAGTACTTCCTTCCAGGTATCAAGCATAGGAATTTTTGCCCGCTTTGATTCAAGGGGGTCAATGTATAGACAACCATCTCCAACCATCGGTTCAATTTCCGCCATGGTTTTATTCGCAACATCGGGAATAAAATTTGGAGAATAAAGAGCGATGCTAAAAATTGTGGGATACTCGCCCGGACTCTTTTCCTCCACTTCCCCCCAAAAACTAAGCCCCCGGTGATTGATTTGCATCACATATTCAAATGTCGAGCCGTTATCTAAGGTGCCACGTATTGTAGTCTCTTCACGATCCATGGAAACACTTGGCGGGTCATCGTAAGATACTATCTTTCGCCTCTTCCACTGGCGGTTTCTTTCCCCCGGATTCAGATAATAATAGGGACGAAAGTTGATGCTGAGAGGAACACGTTTTGCTCTTTCTCCCAGTGCTGTCTCCCCTTCCTTGCCTTCGTTTTTCAACCAAATATGAACTATATTTGCATTCCCGTGAAGAGCCACATCATACACTGCACTTTCCAAGACCGTATTATACCCCTTCCATTTCCCATCTCCATATCTCGGTAAACTTCCACCTTTTGCCGGTAAAATTGCTGGATTTTTAGGCATAAGTTTCTCTTTTAATCTTTTCAAACCTTCACCCAAAGCCTGAGATTCCGGATTCAATCTTTCCCAAGGTAATTCATACGGTCGGTTGGGGTTATTTTTCATCAGCAGTGTTACCCCCTTATCATTGGCTGCAACAAAGATTGCATCAATTTTGTTACCATCCGAACTCATCCATGCATGACTGCGTCCCAAATCTCCCTCAACCAGTTCCGGAACTTTCATTTTTTTCCGCTGATTTGCAAGCTGCTGCCTGGCTTTGTTTTGCTTCACTAGTAAGGATTGAAGCTTATTTGCTAACTCCTGAGAATCTTTCGAAAAACGGGCAAGTGGGATAATTTGCTCGGATCTGCCCCCATGCATTGATAAGTTTAAACTTTCCCCTTCAATTGAAATAAATTTTGCTTTGATCACGCTTCCGGTAGTACTTTTCCAACTGTGCTCTGCATCCAATGAAATCTCACTTTTTAGATCATCAGGGACAACTGGTTTTGTAACAATTTCCGTTGACGGGGAAACTTTCACAGGCGGGGGGGTGGAAGAACCCGACAATTCAGCAACCAATGCCCTGGATGCCGGATTCAGGTTAGCCAAAGGTAATGGAACGACTTTCCCCTGCCATTTTACAGTAACGGAAGTCGAATCAGCTTTAATGAAAACCGCTTTTAAAGTTCTCCCCTGAAGATCGGTCCATGAATGAAGTTGCTCGGGTTTTGTAGGAGGAGCGACAGTATCAAATGGATTGGACGAGGCTGACGCCTTCGGAGTGGAAAGTTTTTGGGCAAGTGCTTTTGATTCAACCGAAAGAGAGGACAGAGGAATTGGCACTACTTTAGCATTCCATTTGATGGTTACAGTCACTCCGTCCGATTTAATAAAGGATGCCTGAAGAGTTCTGCCCTGTAAATCTGTCCAAGGATGAAGCGTTTCTTGTGCACTGCCCAATGACACAAATGCACAAAAAGAAAGGATAATGAGAAGTGTAAATTTCATATTTTTACTGGTTGGGGTTGATCATGGGAATGCTCCCAAGGCAAAATCGCATCTATCTTTTTTTGTTCCCAAGGGTTAAAAATGTCAAAAATTTTCCCCGGATTCAAAATTCCCTTGGGATCCAATGTCTTCTTAACCGCTTCCATGGTCCTCCACTCCGCGGAATTGAATTGCATTCGGGCAAAGGGAGTTTTAGCCAATCCTATCCCGTGTTCTCCACTAATTGCACCACCTAGTTCATGCACTTTTTCCATCAGCAATTTTAAGGCCTCGACCGCATTTTTCGATTCATCTTTGTCTTCATGATTATACATAAAGTTAACATGAAGATTACCATCGCCACAATGTCCAAAAACTCCGATTTTCAAATTGAACTGACGCCTCAGTTCGTCCACGCACTCAACGAGCTTAATCTGCTCAACTAAAGGAACCACCACATCCTCATTCAATTTTGTATTCGCCAATTTTTTCATTGCAGGGGATCCCTGCCTTCTCACTTCCCATAATTCTTCCGCTTCTTCCTGTGTGGTCGCCGCCTCATGACAGATTGCTGATTCTGTTAACCAGTCCTGCAAACGTGCGGATTCTTTTTCAATGAGAAAGGGATCTCCGTCCAGTTCAATCAAGAGAACGGGATGGGGAGACATTCCGGAAAAAACCTCTTTTCCGGTAAAAGATTGTACGCATTCCACGGTCCATTGATCAAGGAATTCTAAAATAGAGGGACGAATGCCCATTCGGGATAATTCAATAGGTGCACGCAGGGCACTTGAATCATCTTTAAAAGCCGCTAAAAAAGTTTTTTGTCCGACTGGTTTCCCGATCAAACGAAGAACCGCCTGGGTAACAACCCCCAATGTGCCCTCGCTCCCAATCCACAAATCCCGGATATTATAACCGGTGGCAAATTTTCTCGTAGCTCTCCCCCATTGCACTGCTTCACCAGTGGGCAAGTATCCCGAAAGTGAAAGTATGTAATCTCGGGTAACACCATATTTCACACATCGTAACCCTCCGGCATTGCAGGCAATATTCCCTCCAATTGTGCAAAACTTTTTCGAGGACGGATCAGGCGGATAAAAAAGATTTTGCTCCGCTGCTTTTTCCTGAATGTCTGCAATGATTGCCCCGGGTCCGCAACGCATAATTTGGTTATCCATATCCAGTTCGATTTCATTTAACTGGGAAAGATCTAAAACCCACCCGCCCTTGAAAGGAGTTGCACCTCCCGTCAGCGAAGAACCAGCCCCTTTGGTGGTGATTGGAATATCAAATTTATTAGCCAGAATCAAAACTTCTCCAACATCGCTTGCTTGCCTGGGTCGAACCACCGCATCAGGTGCAAAGAATACTTTCAACCCGTCAAAGGATGCTTTGTGCAATGAATCTTCGTCTACGAATACGGCATCCCCAAGGTTTTGCTTCAAATTATCCAAAGCCAAAGATCTGTTTTTCGATTCCATTACTTTTGAATACTACCCAGCCTTTGTGTCCAAACTCAACTTAGTCAGGTTTCTTGACTTCAGCATATTGATCACATCCATTATCTTTTGGTAGGGTAAACTTCGGTCCCCACGCAGATGAATGGTAGGTTGATCATCGGGACCTTGCGCAACCTGATCCAACAAAGTTTCCAATTCGGATTTCGTGACTGTATCTTGCCCCCAATTATAGTTTCCGGAGGCGTCGATAGTGATAAACTTGTCCTCCTGCTCCGGTGGTTTTTGATTGTTTTCCACATTTTGAGTGGGCAGATCAATTCGATTATACTGTTCAATAACCGGAGTGGTAATCATAAAAATAATCAGCAGGGAAAAAGCCAAGTCGATCAGGGGAGTAACATTCAGGTCGGATATGACAGCCAATTTATTAGGCCTCTTAAAATCACGTGCCATTTAAAGAAGAAGTTTCAATTAAATAAGAAGACTACTGCTTCTGTTCAATTTCAATTCGGTCAGCCAGGTTGCTCGAAAAATTCTCCAGCTTTGTCATGCAGGAACGAGCCGTTCCTAAAAGCCCATTGTAGGCAAAAACAATTGGAATGGCCACACAAAGTGCCGCGACTGTGGTGAGTAGAGCACCGGAAACACCCGGTGCGAGATGCTCAATGGTCGCCCCGCCACTTTCCATAGTACCAAACGCGTCCATCACCCCCCAGACCGTGCCCAGTAATCCGAGGAATGGTGCCCCGGAGACAATGGTGGCCAGCCAATACATTTTGGACTCGTATTGTTCACCCACTTCAGCCAATGCCCTTTTGATGGCATTTTCCACATAGTTCATCCGGATAGATCCGCTTTCGTTTGTCCGTCTGGCCGCAGCCATGGCCCTCGAACAGATGGTCAGGTAAGGACTTCCTCCACCAGTGAATAATGCATCATCATATTCAAAAATATTACTCAAATCATTAATCCTTTTTTCATCACGAGCATTTTTCGCATTCACTTTCTTAAATAAATGATGCTTACTGTACATCAGACTGAGTGCATAGCAGTTCATTACAATCAAAAGGCAAATGACAACCTTCCCTGCATTATTGGAATCGATGAAATAATCAATCAGCCCCGAACTACCCAAAGTATGCACGCTATGATCTAAAATAGTTAGTAAATTCATCTTGGTCAGTTATTGTATAATTTTAACACCACAAAAAATATATTTACCCTGAAATTCACGAGATCAACCAAATTCTAGATTTGATTCATGAAAAATCAATATACTTCGATTAAGTTTGCTCCCTCGCGTAAAGAAATTTAAGCAAAGTTTTACATGAAACTTGCCAATCAAATATTAGAGGAGCTCAATCAGAAAACTTTCAACCCTTCCGGAATGAACTCAGTTGTCGGATTGGACGGCTTTGTAGACAAGATTGTCACTCCGGTTGATAAACGGCATGGACTGAATGAAAGTTTTGATCCGATCGAAACCATTGACGCACTGGGATCAAGAATATCGGCAGCTGCCGGGAAAAGTGCTAACATTGAACTTTTCCCCCGATTTGACAAGCTTGGAGGAAACGGTCCGATTATGGCAAATGCCCACAACTCTCTGGGGTTGAATGTACGGTATATCGGTGCATTGGGCAGACCTTCCATAGATCCTGTGTTTGAGGATTTTGCCCGTTACACGGACGCCATCTCACTGGCAGATCCCGGGATTACCACCGCTCTCGAATTTAAAGACGGCAAACTCATGCTGGGCAACACTCGAAGCCTGGAAGAAATTGACTTTCAGAGAATAATTGAGGTGACTGGGGAAGGTGCGTTTATTGACATGCTGGCGAAAGCACAATCCGTGTCCATTGTCAATTGGACCATGATCCCCAAGATGACATCCATACTTCTTGAGATTGTTGACCGAATCATGCCCAATCTTCCTCCGATTGATACCCGTAATTTCTTTTTTGACCTCACCGATCCTGCCAAACGGTCCTCCGAGGATATTCGCGAGGTGCTTCGGGTAATTTCTAGATATCAGGCACATGCTGAAGTCACTCTTGGTCTAAATTACAATGAAGCACTGCAGGTCTGCGAAACACTTGATTTAAAAACGGGAGGCAAGGACGAAGAAAGTCTTTGCTCCATGTCCACTGAAATCAGGCGGAATCTCGAAATTGCCTGCGTTGTGGTACATCCCATTGAATCAGCTGCATGTGCGACTAAAGAGGGAGCCTGGTGGACTCCCGGCCCTTACACCGAGGACCCTAAAATCACCACCGGTGCCGGCGACCACTTCAACGCCGGATTCTCTGCGGCTCGACTGTGCGGATTTTCGCCCCTCACCTCTCTTGCTCTTGCAACCTGTACATCTGGTCACTATGTCAGGACTGCTAAAAGTCCTTCAACCACACAAGTCATTGATTTACTCAGACAACTAAACCAACAAGCTTCATGAGTCACGAAAACGGAATATTAATATCCTTCGAGGGTTCGGAGGGATGCGGGAAATCCACGCAAATCCGCCTGTTGGCGGACCGGTTGGAAGATGTGGATCATCGCGATGTTGTGGTGACCCGAGAACCGGGCGGCACCGTAATTGGGGAAGATATCAGGCACTTGTTAATGCATGCCGATTCATCCCATAAGATTTTCCCCGAAACGGAACTCCTTCTTTTTGCTGCGAGCCGGGCTCAACTGGTTCGCGAACTCATTCTTCCCGCCGTAACTGAGGGCAAAATCGTGCTTTGTGACCGTTTCCTGGACTCCACCACGGTCTATCAGGGAGTGGCCCGTCAAATCGCGGATGATCCGGTTACCCAGATTAATTCCTTTGCGGTTGGAGATGTCGTTCCCGATCTGACCGTGATACTCGACATTCCCGCCGAGGTTGGATTAGAAAGAATAAAACACCGAATATCGGATATGCCCGACCGAATGGAGCAGGAAAATGTTGAGTTTTATGGTAAAGTAAGAGAGGGATACCTTCACCTTGCCCGCAATTTACCCGATAGATTTTTTGTGGTCGATGGAGAAGGCGAGCCCGAAGAAATCGAGATTTTAATTTGGAACGAAATTCATTCTCGTTTTTTCAACGAGGACTGAGTACTCCCAAAGTATGCTCAGCTCCGCAAGCGATAAAACCAATAGGTTAAAGACTGAGTTCAATTCAGATTCCCTGCATCATGCCTTAATTTTCCAAGGTGAAAACTTGCAAGTTGCTGAGCGGCAAGCAATTGAACTTACCCGCACGATCCTGGGAATGAACGAACAAAAACTCGAGCACCCCGATCTTTTCCACCTTCGTCCTACGGGGAAAATGAGAATTATCTCTGTTGATAACACACGGGACTTAATTTCAGAACTCAATCGAAGTTCAAACCAGGGCGGAGCCAAAGTGGCCATTATACACGAGGCCGACCGAATGAGAAAACAGGCAGCCAATGCATTCCTGAAGACTTTGGAAGAACCACCACCGGGAACCTATGTGTTTCTGGTCACCACCCGCCCGTACGCCACTCTGGCCACCATTCGGAGTCGATGCCTTCAGGTTCGACTTCCTTCGGACAATCAGGAAATTGAAAACCCGAATTGGATTGAATTGATCAAACTCTATGATTCCTGGGTTAAAAACTTACTGGATCGTGAAAAACTCAAAATTGACCGGGTGGGACCGGTGTTTGCAGCATACGGTCTGATTGAAAGATTTGTGAGCGTACTGAAGGAGATCGCCGATGCTGAATGGAAGAAAAATGCAAAAAACCTTCCGGAAGGTCTTGATGAAAAAGAAAAAGACGCGATCGAAACCTCGGTCCGCAAGGGCATTCGGGCAAAACTAATGAAAAATTTAATTCTGCAGTCAAGAAAACTGGTCGTGGAATCCAAGTTGCCACTTGAAAATGTCGCCGGTAAGTTAGCTAGAGTGATTTCCGCAGCCGAAAAAGTTTCAGGACTGCTGGAGGTCAACCTCAAAGACGAAACCGCTTTTGAATATTTCTGGCTTTTCTCCCTCCGGACCTGGTCCGCAAAATAACTTTGAATGAAGAGTATTTTTGAAAAAATTATTGACCGGGAAATCCCCGCCGAAATTCTGCACGAGGATGATACCTGTATTGCAATTAAGGATATTGAACCACAGGCACCTATACATATCCTCATCATTCCCAAAACAAAAATTATTCGGATTGCCGAAGCGAACGAATCCGATCAACCAACACTTGGACACCTTCTGCTCATCGCTCAGAAACTGGCCAAGGAACAAAAACTTGGCGACGGTTTTAGGATCGTAATCAATAACGGTCCTCAGGGTGGTGAAAGTGTGCCTCATCTCCATGTCCACCTTCTTGGTGGTAGACAATTAAAATGGCCACCCGGTTAAAATGAAAAAAACGATATTCACCATACCTTTTCTAATCTCTGCAAAATTGCTTTTTTGTACTCTCTTGCTGGGCGATGAAATAATAACCAAGGATGGATCTCGCATTCGGGGAGATCTCATTTTGTTCGAAGATGGGAATCTTACTTTCCAAACTCAATTTGCGGGTAAAATCAAAATTTCAACGGAGGAAATCAATTCGATTTCAACGGACAATGAAATTTCTGTGCGATTGGAAGACAATCGAACATTTGAAAGCAAGATTTTGTTGGCAGACGATTCGAGGATTTTAATTGAGGAAAATCAAGCAACCCCCAGTTTTGAAGAAGTTCGTCACCTTTGGCCGAGTGAAAACGAAGACCCGCTCGTGGTTGAAATGCAAAAAAAAGCCAAAGCGCTTGTCATGGCGTGGAAAAACTCCCTGGGCTTTGACTTCATGGGAGCCTCGGGAAATACCCAAAATTTTGGAATTGGTGCCCGATTGGACAGTGAATACGGAAATAAAATTCGTAAATATGATTTTTATTTGAGCTACAATAATTCAACCAAAGAAAATCAAACCATTGTGGATGAAACCAAGCTGGGAATCGAATATGACTCGAGATTTTATGAGCAGCTTTCCTGGTATGCAAAAACCGATTTTGAAAATGACCGGCTCGAGGAAGTGGATCTGCGTTCAACCAGTGCGGTTGGATTAAAGTATTTTTGGACTGATAACCAGCCCTATCAGTTGTCCTTCCGGTCCGGTTTGGCGTTCAGATTTGAAGAATACAGTCAACCCAGTCAAAGCAATGTCGAGGAACTCGCCATGGACTTTGGATTCGAGTATTCACACAATATTAAAGACCTGCTGTCCCTGGAAAGCGATATTACCGTAATTCCGAGTATTGAAGACCTTTCCCATTACCTATTGAGTAAAGACACGGCACTGGTCATTCCTTTGGATAAAGAGTCCGACTGGAACCTGCGTACCGGGTTGGATGGGACTTACAATTCAACCCCAGCAGAAAAGAAGGAGGAATTGGATCTAAAATACTATGTGCGGATTATTTATCGTTTAGATTGAGCGTGAACGATTAATTGTTTAAAAAATCAATATTTTTAAACATCTCACTTATCTCATAAAAAAATCCGACCGATTGTCCGAAAACTAATACCGTCAGTAATAATAATGTAATGAGTAACCAGGAGGAAGCGAAGCTCTTTTTCATTTCAAAGTTACTCCAACGAATTTCGGCCACGGTGCTTAATCCAGTCCAAGCTCTTTTGATACCGACTTATTCCCGATTGATCAAGTTCCCCCGGAACTTCATTATCAAAAGATTTTTTAGATGGATACAGATAGTTTTTTGCCCGGTAAAAATCTGTATCAACACCCTGAATACTGGAATTTTCGGTTATATTTTCCCGATTGAGAAATGAACGAATTTTACCAAACCCTTCAATCACTTTTCTTTTTTTTGGTAAATCTTCAGTCTTAAAAACTTTTTCATCTTTTTTTCGCTCGTTCTTGATGAAGTCCTTAAATCCCACACGGAATGTATTCAAACCGGAGGAAGAGATTTGCTCCTCATTTCTTTTCATTAATCCAACTCTTCGGTCCCGATTGCCCCCCGTGCTTTCCCGCACATCCAGTTGCTCCGAACGGAGTGTCAAATTTTTGTAATCTCTGCCTTTTTTTTCTTCGGTGTCCTCCAATTCGAAAGGCGGGGCAAAACCGATAAGATTTCCGGATTGTACACTGGGTAAAATGTTTTCTTTTTTCTTCTCTAAATTCAGGACTTCTTGATCTGAACCGATTTTGCCGGACTCTGATTCTGTAAAAATTAAGCGATCTGATTCCGGTCGACTTTGATTTGATTCTACTTGTACTGCCCGCTCAACGATCTCGGTACTCAATTCAGCGGTTTTCGATTCACCCGCAGAGTTTTTTCCCGTATCCGGTGCAGGGTTTTCGAAAAAGCTCTCCAACATTTCACCACCGCGAACCGGTAAGTCGTCTTCATTTCTTTCGTTCTTTAATTCATCAGGTTCCGACCTCCCTGTCATAGCACTGGGTAATTCCACCCCGCTGAGATTAGGATTTGAACTTGAATCCGGAACTGTTTGATTGGATTCCTCCAGAGTATCATCCCTTCCCCTTGTAACAATTTTGGCTTCAACTCCATTTTCGTTCAATGGATTTGAAACTTTTTCAGATAATTCGCTTTTTACTTCTAAAGAAGAAGTTTTATTCTTATCGATTAAAGCTTCACTTGGAATATTGGGATCCCCGCTTTTATCGTCCACATCATCGCTCGAATTCCCATCCATCAAAACTATTTTATCAATATTCTCGTTTCCGGATATTTCAGAATGCGACTTTTCGGTCCCCATCTCCGCATCAATACCGGATTTATCTTTTACCGCTATGCCTGACTGGTAAGACTGATTTAAATCTGCCGGTTTCATAATCTCACTACTGATGTCTAATTTCCTTTTCCCTTCCTCCGGAGAAGGAGTGGCACAACTGGAAAATAAAAAAAGGAGAACGGGCCCCACTCCCAAACAGAAAAATTTAATCTTCATTTATTGCCCGAAGTGGAATCGGGAAAAGGATTCAGTGCAGCAACCATAAGGTCGATCAATGAGCACAGTGCCGGCCCACCCGATTCCGAGGTCTCAAGAACCATAGAAATAGTACCATTTTGCTTACCTCTGGTCCGGCTTTGAGTCGAAATTTTGGAAAACTGGTCAAATCCGACCGACTGAGAAAGATCTATTCTTTCTATTAGATTACTTGCGGTTTGAAAATCCAGTCGTTGGAGAAAGATTTCCAAAAACTCTCCATAAACCGATTCCAGTGAAGATGCATTATCACTCTCTCTTACCTGATCCAATTGGCTCGCCACCTTCAATCCAAAATTGGCATCCAAAACTTCGTTATCATACGCATAGATACCCTCGAGCGAGACCTGATCCATCGAAACTTTTGCCTTTAAATTCAAATCGAAACCAAGGAAATCCTGAAATTGGTCAAACAGGTCCTCTTCGCCGTTATTTTTAGTGAACGATTCGAAAAAATTCCTTCCCAATAATGACAACCCCACATCGTAGTCATCTCCAGTCAGTTTATTTGCAACCGAAGAATTGGTTATACTGGAATTCTGGCCGTAATCAAAGACCTGCTTAAGCTCTTCGCTCAAAAACTGAGGGTCTTTTTGGTCCGACCACCAGGAAGAAAGAATAACCAGGCACTGCTCGTCCATGCCAAGGGAAATATGGGAGGTTCGATGATGAAAAGACATAAAGGAGGGAGAATTATTTTCCTCAATTCTCCAGGCATTGGAAGAATTCTTTAAACTCAATTTGCGAAGGATAAATTCTCTCAGTTGATCCTGGTCCCCAATCGGAAGGATTAAACCCCATACAATATCCTGCTCCCGTTTTCCGATAAACTCATCCTGTGGGAACTGCAAAAAATAGAGCACTCGACCGTGAGGATTGACTCCACACTCCTCCGGGTCCCATGACAAATTACTGAGGAAGGGAACATTATTGATTAAATCGTTCGCAATTATTTTCGGTAATCCGACCTGCTCGACCATTCGGACACCTGAAAAAGAAAACACTCCGAATGATTTTTCAGGAACATACGCAAAAGCCCGGTCATCAAATTTTCGCGAGGAAAGCTTGGATAAGAAAGTTGATTTCGCCTGTTTTTCAGAGTCGAGCTTTACATCAGGGTTCATTTTCTCGTAAAAAAACCATCCGGGCAAGCCGACCACGATCAAAAGCAAAATCACATTACCAAACGAGAAAAATGAATTCTTACTCGCCCCCTCCTGTTTTTCTGCTTCAACAGGCAAAGGATTTTTACCTCGCAACAAGGATGCGTTGAAAGCAATCACAAGAGTTACTGCGAGAGGGTCAAACACCACCACGAGTAAAAGAATAAACCACTTCACCACCCGGTTCACCGCCCGTGCCATTGTCTCCTGAATGATTAGCGGGTTTTCGGTTTCCTCTGCCTCCACAACGGAAGGGTCAAAGGCACGGGCAATAAATTTAAAGGATCCGATATCAGTCGAGCGAATTTTGCCTCCCAATTCGAGAATTGTTTTCTCCCCCTCCTCCTTCTTGGCAAAAAGCTCGCTTTTCTTTGCTTCCAATTCCGCCGAACTCTCGGGTCCAAAAACTGAACCACTCTCACTCATGGCGGTTATTTTACGGCTCGCCTCCGCTATTTCAGTTTCCAGTGACTGAATTCTTTCATCCACGGAGGACCGTGCCTGTTGCAGGTTTTGCAGTGCAGTCTTCATATTATCAGCCTGTTCAGCGCCCCCTGTCGTAAGAGTGGTAATTTTTGTATTGGCTTCCGCTATTTCATTTTGAGCCTGCACTATTCTTTCATCCAGTGCCTGGTACCTGGTATCCAGATCATCCCGTGCTTTTTGTGCAGCATTGGCAATCAGTTGTAAGCTCGCCCGTAACGCATCCCTTTCCTCCGACTGAGTAGTAAGTAACTGGGCCGCTTTCTTGAATCCATCCTCCTTCAGAAATCCGCCGGCACCCATATCCTGGTATGTTTTGACCGCGGCATCCAACTGGGCAATCCTATCGTTAATCTTCTCTTCCTTCGCGAGTTCCATCCTCACACGCTGATCCACTTCCTCTTTATAAGGTATTTTTTGCGCCTCCAATGTTGCGATATCCTGGCGGCGGGAATCTATAAAGTTTTCAATTCTCGTTTTTTCGTTTTCTCTTCGCTCACGCTCCCCCACAATCATCTGATCCGTTTCATCCGCAAGCCGGGTCTTCGCGTCTTCTGCAGAAACAATGTCCTGCCTCCTTTCTTTGATATACTCCTCGAGACGTGCTCGCTCCTCGGCTTGTTTCTCCTCGCGAATGAGAGACCCTTTTTTGCCGGAGGTTCGATAAGCGTCAATTAAACGGTCATATTCAACCTGTTGCCTTTGTATGCTCGCGATTTGCTTTTCGTATCCCTCTACCTGATTGAGAGTCTCCTCAAATGCTTGGGATAAATACCCGTAAATTCCTGCAGAAGTGATCCCAATCAACAGAAAAACCGCAAATAACAAATAACTTCGCAGGGTTTTATTACAGGAATGCCAATTTCGATAAAGAAAAGATGCGGCAATCAACTTGCCAAATTCCAAACTGGAAGCCATCACGATAATGGGGACAGTGAAAGAACTTACCGCTCCAAATGTGAGTGCAATCCCACGCACACTGAAATAGGCGGCACATCCGGCAATAAACAATGCCGCTCCTCCAATCATCAGTGTGAATAGATTCATGAGTTATTTATCACACACTCATTTTATTAGGGAAAGGAGAAGTTGTTCCCAAATGCATTTTTTATTCACTATTAACTCTTTTCCGTTTTCATTCCGCGATAAATCCTTTTTGGTTCAGCAGGAATGGATTTTCATAGTTATTTCACTTGGACCGATTGGATCGTGGTTGCGGCGTACCTGCTTCTTACCACCTATGTGGGACATTTCCTGAAGGGCAAACAATCCACGATTAAGGACTTTTTTCTCGGTGGACGATCCCTTCCATGGCTGGCGGTTTCCGGCTCAATTATTGCCACCGAAATAAGCGGTGTCACTTTCATTGGGGTACCCGGGATGGTCTATGCGGCTGGGGGCGACTTTACTTACCTTCAGTGGGGCATTGGCTCTATTGCCGCCCGAATTGTTGTCGGAATATTTTTTGTCCGGGCTTTTTACCAAAGAGAAATTTACAGCCCGTATGATTATATGGGAAATCAAATTGGTATCGGTGCCAAGCGGCTCGCGACTATCATTTTTCAAATTGGAGGAATCCTCGGACAAAGCGTGCGCGTGCTGGTTGCCGCCCTCGCACTGAAGGTCGTAACTCCGCTCGAGTTCGATCAATGTATTTGGATCATCGGGCTTTTTGCAGTGGGTTGGACATTGATGGGCGGAATGAGGACTGTGATATGGACTGATGTAATGCAATTCTTCCTATTTGTCGGTGCCGGCTTGCTTTCGTTATTTTGGATTATTTTTTCACTCGAAGACGGATGGAGCACACTTCTCCATGTTTCCGGAGAAGCGGGGAAATTCAACTTCTTAAATCTGAGCAAGGATCCAGCGGTCGGCTTTACTCTCTGGGTCGCGATCATCGCTGTTCCTTTCCAAAATCTCAGCGCGTTCGGAGTCGATCAGCTCAATGCACAAAGAATGTTTTGCTGCCGTGATGCAAACGATGCACGCAAAGCTATGATCACCAGTTCCGCCGCTCTTTTACTGACCACCCTCATGTTACTGATAGGAGCCGCGTTATTTGCCTACTATGAACCGTTAAGAATATCCGGCGAAGAACCTTCCATTTTTTCCACGGACAGTAATTTTATTTTTCCTGTTTGGATTGTCACGGAATTGCCAGTGGGCTTGCGTGGTCTGATTCTCGCCGGCATTTTTGCCGCTGCGATTTCCAGTCTCGATTCAATTCTCGCCGCCCTGTCCCAAACCACCCTTTCCCTCTTCCGTAAGGAGATCAATCATTCTGATCAGGTCAAAAAAGAATTATTGCAGTCACGATTGCTGGTCATTTTTTGGGGCATTACACTTTCTGCCTTTGCTATTCAATTGGATTCTCTTCGGGGAAAAGTCAATGTCGTCGTCCTGGCGTTTGGAATGATTTCCTACACGACCGGCCCCATGCTTGGCATGTTTCTCGCCGCCCTGTTCACTCCAAAAGTTCGAGCGACCGGACTTGCTTTTGGCTTCGTGATTTCCTTTTTGCTCGTTGCTTATATCCGAACTGATTTTTATCAGATCCTCATAAACTTCGATATGATCTCATACGAAAAAGTATCGAGCATTGCCCCGATTGAAGTGGACGGAACCAAGCTCAAAGCCATCTACAATTCAGCCTGGGCATGGCCAGTCACGGTCTTCATTACCTGGGGCACAGCATGGCTGTATCCGCACCGAAATAAATGAGTCACTCCAACGAACCATTTCTCTTTCCCCGGCCACAGGAAATCAAAATGTGTCCTAATCAGTTTCCTCGGCCTTCAAGTTTCCCATATTTTGTCGAAGATCATTCGCTGCAAGTTTCGGTGTCCCATTTTCTAAACAAACGATTATTTCAAGTAGAGACTCCCAAAGAAGCCCTTTTTTTGGTTCGACGGGAAAAGCTATGCCACCCTGAAGCTTACCGATTAAAAATTACTCCTTCCCAGGTAATTTTGTCTGGAAATCAACCGGTCGCGATTTTCCACGGAATTCAAACTTTCCTGCAAATTCTGGATTCGCACGAGTGCGGCCATAATTTGCCCTGCCTGGAAATAGAGGATTTTCCCGTATTGGACAGAAGAGGATTTATGCTCGATGTGAGCAGGTGCAAGGTTCCAACAATGGAAACACTCTATTCCCTCATCGATCTGCTTTCCCGATTACACATTAATGAACTTCAACTTTACATTGAACATACTTTTGCGTTTAAGGAACACAATCAGGTTTGGCAAAATGCTTCTCCCTTCACCGCCGAGGAGATTCAGTTAATTGATCGCTATTGCGAGGAAAGATTTATCGAACTCGTACCCAATCTTAATTCCTTTGGCCATTTCGAACGATGGCTCAGGCATGATCAATACAAACATTTAGCGGAGTGCCCCGACGGATTCAAAAGGGAGAATCCATATATCCTTCGAGATCATGGAACCACCTTAAAGCCCAATCAGGAAAGCCTTGATTTTATCGATTCATTGTATACCGAGTACCTTCCCAATTTCTCATCCAAAAAATTTAATGTCGGAATGGATGAACCATGGGAACTGGGTCAAGGCTGGAGTAAAGATAAAGTTGAAAAGATGGGAAAAGACAGAGTCTACCTGGCACATCTGGAGGGCATCCGGAAATTGGTGGAAGCACACGGAAAGGAGATGCAGTTTTGGGCTGATGTGTTACTGGAAAATCCGGAAAATGCCCGACTGCTGCCCATGTCGGCATCTCCCATTATTTGGGGCTACGAGCCCAGTCATCCATTTGAAGAACAAGCATGCGCCATTGCTTCCTGTGGTTTATCTTATTGCCTCGCTCCGGGAACGGGAACATGGAGAAGTTTTTCCGGCCGGTGGGAGAGTGCTCGTGAAAATATTGACTTGGCCATCGACAATGCACGCCGGCACAATGCTCAAGGCATTCTGCTCACCAGTTGGGGCGACTGTGGAAACCATCAACCCTGGTCAACCCTCTACCCCCCCCTTCTGTACGGGGCAGCCAAGGCATGGAATGAAAAATCATTGGACGAAAATTCTTTGAACAAAGGACTACTCAAATTGGTTTCAGAGAAAAAGGAGGATTCATCTTTTACTTCGATCATTAAATTGGGTAAATTAGACAGAATTATCGGTTCTGAAATTCCTAATACAAGCCTGTGCTGGTTTACCCTTTTTGCTCCCCTACCGCACAAGCTTGCGAAGTTTATTCACCAAAATCATAGCCTCGAACAATTGGAGGAAGGCATTTCGTTCCTGGACTCCATCGAGAATCCAGTTCCGTCTTTTCCCTCTCAATCAAGCCTTGTGGAAAGTGAAATTTATTTGGGAATCGAACTTTCCAAGCTTGCTCTTCAAAAAGGCATTGCATTACTCAGTGGAAATCAATTTCAAAAACTTCCGAAAGACCATGATTTTTTCTGCTTCTTCCAAGAACTTTGGCTCGCCCGTGCCAGGGAGGGAGGGTGCGATGAAAGCATAGAACTCTTACGCGACGCAGTAGCCATACAATAAATTTTCTAGTTTTCAGTAAGTAGTTCGGGTAACTCACTTCCAATTCCATCGCAACGAATACGGCCCTCCTTGGTCAAACGATAGGAATTACTCTTCACCGTTGCCAACCCCTCGCCCACCAAAGCATCCAAAAACCGGGTAATTCGGATAAATCTACCTGAATGAACCTTAAATCTTTCAAAAATTTCATCCAAATTTACCCCGCGATTCATCCGTAGTCCAAAAATTAACGCATCCCGGGCAAGTTCGAGATGATCAAGCTCGAAAACTTCCTCATAACTGACTGGCTGGTTTAAAATTAGTTTTTCCGCCCACAGTTCAATATTTGAAAAGTTTTTTCTTCGAATACCATGAAATTGAGTTGATGCGGACGGACCATACCCAATCCACTCATGCATTGCCCAGGTATTTAAATTGTGCCTGCATTCTTTTCCCGTCTTTGCGTAATTCGAAACTTCATATTGCTCAAATCCCTGACTCGGTAAATATCCCCATGCCCATTCGTAAAATGCAGCCTCTCGCTCAGGGTCAATACTCACTTTCCCTTGAGCAAGCTTGGCGTATAGGGCAGTATCCTCTTCAAAAGTGAGGCAGTATGTGGAAATATGATCAGGGTCCAGTTGCACGACTTTCCTTAAATCATCCTGCCAGTCAGTTAATTCTTGACCAGGTGCACCAAATATCAAATCCAGATTGATACTTTGAAATCCTGCTTCCCTCGACAATCGAAAAGCATCAAAGGCATTGGATACGCTGTGCTTTCTACCCAACTCCTTCATAAAAACCGGATCCAATGTCTGTACACCGAGGGACAACCGATTCACGCCTCCCTCCAGTAACGCCTCGAGCTTTTCCTCAGTAATTTCATTGGGAGCGACTTCCACTGTCCATTCACAACCAGATATCAGTCCCGATTCTCGAATCAGATTACATAGTTCTTTGATTTGGGTGTTCGAAAGTAGCCCGGGTGTTCCTCCGCCAATAAAAACAGTCGAGAATTTTCGATCGGGATTATGGGCCTGGAAATCTTTTCCTAACGCAAGAAAGTACTGCTCAAAACCCTTTTTGCTTGGTCTCTCCTGGTAAAATGCGCAAAAGTCACATGTGGTTGAACAAAACGGAACATGAACATAAAGTCCCAACTCCTGAATATTTGATTCTTGCATTTTCTGAATGAAACTTATCTAAAATTTTAAAAACTATAGCGAATAATTGAACGATGAATAAACTGAAAGTTACCTACAAACATATCCTCTTGTCCCTTACCTTTGCATTTTTGGCAAGTTGTAACAGACCGAGCTTTATTAACCTAACCTCGACTAATATCAGTCAGAATCCTTCCGGTATTTACACTCTCCAGACCGAGCTTGATATTCAGGACAGGAAAGTGGATTCAGACTCGGTGGAGGTATTCACAGTGGTAGGTGGAGAAACAATTGCCATGGTTCAGGATCCAATCAATCCCAACCTCTGGAGTTGCGACTACAAACTACCCCAAGGATTTGATGAGGCGACGTACTACTTTCAAACCAGCTACAATGTATCCGGTGACAATGGTAATTCTTACCCACGTGAACTCAAAAGCGAACTCCAGGTGTTCAGGTTGGAAAACCGCTATGTGGGAAATCTTGCCTCCTATCGTGGACCGGTGGGTGTTGAAATTGCTGTCCAAGGGCGGGGATTTACCAAATATGACTCCATCACCATCGGCGAGGAAGATGCGTCCACCCGTTATCTTTCAGAAAATGAACTTCGTTTTACCACCCCTCCACTCCCTTCAGGAGTTGATTACCCGGTTCAATTAATTGGAGGTCCGCACGGTGCCTTGGATATAGGAAGCTTCAGGATAGACGAAAGCGTTCTCGGAGTAATTCCCACTTCCCTTGAAATCAAATCAGGCGACACCAGTACTTTACTTTTTAAAATCGATTACGAAGCCCCCGTCGGGGGACTCAATATCTCAGTCAAGACCGACATACCGAATTCTGTGATTATGCCCAAAGCCATGATCTCTCAGGGAAATAAGACCGTTAACATTATGATCAAGGGTGGAACCGAGGGAGAGGGAAAACTGGTAATTTCTGCACCCGGTTATCAAAGCGTGGAAGTTCCGGTCCGAGTTTTTTAACTCATTGGATATCATTAGAGCTATGGTTGATCCGCCATGCTCCCTTGTGAATGAGGTAACAGTTGTCATCCCCACGCACAACCGAAAGTCTCTTCTCCCAAGAGCACTTGATTCGGTTCTCGCTCAATCTCTGAAACCACTTGAAATCTTGGTAATTGATGACGGGTCCTCCGATAACACCCATCAGTCATTAGCACACAAATTCCCCACCGTTACCTGGATCGCACAGTCGAACCATGGCGTTAGTCATGCCCGCAATACTGGAGTCAGAATGGCAGGTGGTCAATGGATCGCTTTTTTAGACTCCGATGATCTCTGGGATCCAAATAAATTAGATAAACAGAATGAGTTTCTGAGGAAAAACCCCGATCTCAGATTTTGTCACACCGAAGAAAATTGGATACGTAATGGGAAAAGGGTTTCTCCACCAGCTTATTTAGATAAATCGAATCATGGCATTCTGGAGAAAAGCCTGCACCGTTGTATTATTTGCCCGTCTTCCGTTGTTATGCATAAAAGTCTGTTCCGTGAAGTGGGTTACTTTGATGAAAGTATGCCCGTCTGCGAAGACTATGATCTATGGTTAAGAATATTGATTCTATATGATATCGGACTGCTCGATCAAAAACTAGTCACTAAATACGGGGGGCATTCAGACCAGCTTTCTAAAACCTATTGGGGAATGGACCGTTTTCGCGTACAAACGCTCCAAAAACTCCTGAATCATTCCATTCTCACGCCCACGCAAAAATCATCTGTATTACGAGTCTTAATCGAAAAACTGGAGATTCTTGCCAAGGGTTTTACCAACAGAAAAAAGCTATCTGAAGCAGGGAAATTCATTGATTTAAAAACTTCTTTTATTCAACAACTTCAGACCGTTGCCCAAAGATAATGAATTTTATCTGTGCCCTACTTGCTGAAGCCTCTCCAATTGTCGATCACTTGGGTTTAGAAAGACAACGACTCTCTTCTCCTTTTGCTCTTTTTCAAAACTTAAATCATACATTAGTGGTTTCTGGAGTGGGTAAAGGGAAGATGTCCACTGCGGTGGGATTCCTTCACGGAATTGCACCGGAAAAAAATATTCCCTGGCTCAATGTGGGAATAGCCGGGCATGGAAGTGCTCAGGTGGGCAGTCTGCTTCGAGTTTCAAAATGTATCGATCTTTCTACACGCAAATCTTTTTACTCTCCACAAGTCGCACATTGTAAAACCACCAAGACGATTCTTCATACATGTGATCAACCCTCCTCCAATTACCCAGAAAATGTGGCTTATGACATGGAAGGTTCATCCTTTTTTGAAACAGCCTCACGCTTTTCTCCCCGTGAAATGGTAGAGTCTGTTAAGATTGTGTCCGACAATCCAGAATCGCCCCTCTCAGGCTTTGAAAAGTCTAAAGTCTCCTCCCTGGTTTCAAAAGTAATTTTGCAAATTGAACCACTAATCCTTGAACTGGATTCAATGAAAAGGGCCCTTGCCCCACCCGAAGTGCTGGACAGCGCATTTAAAGAAATTTCAGCGAACCACCGGCTCTCTTCCACCCAGGTTCATCAAGTCCAAAAATTTATTCGTCAGGCCCATGTGCTTCAATGCCCGATCCCAGAGATACTGGCACTCTTCAAGGAGTCTTCCAATGTAAAATCGGTACTTTCAAAAATCGATCAGTTACTTGAGGAAAGAAGGCTTTTCTCATGATCGACACAATTTACTATGAGGAGGAAATCATTGATCATCCCCGGGTAATGGCACTTCTTCAACGTTTCCCAAATGCAACCCCTATCCCCTGTGAAAATTATAAGGAGGTCTTCAATCCGAGCGGGCAGAACTTTCGTCTTCAGAAAAAAAATCCGTCCCTTATTTTAGCCAAAAAAAAAGGAAAGCTAGTCCTTCCGATTCCAGAAACCTATGGGGTCGGAGGAAAGAAAAACTTTTATTTCTCCCATATGCTCAACTGCCTTTATGACTGCCGCTACTGCTTTTTACAGGGAATGTATCCCTCCGCTCACTATGTTCTTTTCGTCAATTTCGAAGACTTCCTGGAAGAATTGAAATCTAAAACCGTGGAGACCCCCACTTCATCAACATGGTTTTTTTCGGGATATGACTGTGACAGTCTTGCACTTGATCAGATTTCAGGTTTTGTTGATTCCTTTCTTCCCTTTTTTCAGGAAAACAAATCCGCGTTTCTGGAATTACGCACAAAGAGTGTAAACATTAATTCGCTTGCTCAGCACACCCCGATCGAAAATGTGATTACTGCTTTCAGTTTTACCCCCACCGAGATCAGTACTGAAATTGAACACGGAGTTCCCTCGGTTAACTCACGGATCAAAGCCATGAAAAGACTGGTTGGACTAGGTTGGAAAATTGGGCTCAGAATAGACCCACTGATTGACTGCGAAAATTTTTATCAGCGCTATAAAAAGCTCTTTGATAATATCTTCTCCGCTATTTCCGGAGAAGATATTCATTCCATTTCTCTCGGTTCATTTCGTATGCCGACCTCTTTTTTTAAAAAAATTGAAAAACTGCACCCGGACGAAAAACTGTTTGCGGGTAGAATGGAAAGTCGTTCGGGGACTCATGCATACAGGCAGGAAATTGAACAGGACCGGAGAAAGACCTGCCTGGACCTGCTCAACAGTCATATTGATAATAACAAGGTGTTTGTCTGCGAAAACACTTCTGCCTAGATCTTTTTTGGATTTGCCGGAACATTCCGATTGCAATTGGCGGCCAAAAAGCTAATTTATTATAAGGTACGCCACCTTAGCTCAGCTGGTAGAGCACCTCACTTGTAATGAGGATGTCGTCGG
>CAJWWH010000017.1 GCA_913048545.1 uncultured Opitutia bacterium
CCGCAGCACGAAGGGGGTTCCTCAGGCAAACCGGAGAATGGAATAATCAGGAGGTCACGGTTGTAGGTTCTCACATCATTGTTCTTTTAAATGGCAATTTAATTCTAGACTCTGATTTATCGTCGGTTGATAGCTTTATGGCAGGAAAAACGCACCCCGGACTTTCCAGGAAACGCGGTCATTTTGGGTTTGCCGGTCACAGCGACCCTGTGAGTTTTCGAAAAATTATGATCAAACGAATTTAAATTATCTAAATTGAAATATGAAAAAAAACCGTTTAGGGGACTCCGATCTCATTCTTTCAGAAATTGGTCTCGGCACATGGGCAATTGGTGGTGGAGATTGGGGAATGGGGTGGGGGGATCAGCATGAAAGTGATTCAATCGCAAGTATAGTCGAGGGACTTGAGCAGGGTATCAATTGGATTGATACTGCTCACGCATACGGATTTGGAGTGGCCGAGGTGGCAGTGGGCAAGGCGTTAAAGGAATATAAGGACGACGGGGTAATAGTCGCCACCAAATGCGGGGTTCTTCCGGAAGAGGAGAACAAACCCAAACGATTTATCTCACGGGATACCATATTGGAAGAGGTGGATGGATCCCTCCGCAGGTTGGATCGTGACTGGATTGATCTGTATCAGATTCATTGGCCTGAACCGATTGAAAACTTAGAGGAGGCTTGGGAAACTTTACAGGATCTAAAAAAAGCCGGTAAAATTAGATGGGCCGGAGTATGTAATTGCTGGGAGCCCGAGCTTGAAAAGTTGCAGGGTATTGCGGAGGTTACATCTAATCAGCCAATGTACAGCATGCTGGAAAGATCGATTGAAAAAGGGGTTTTGCCGTGGAGTCAAAAAAATAATTGTGGATTGTTGGTCTACAGTCCGATGCATTCTGGATTACTGACCGGTAAAATTTCCGCCCAATGGCTGGAGAGTTTACCCCCGAATGATTGGAGAAAGCACAAAACCGATCACCCGGTTGTCAGTCCTCTTCATAGTAAAGAAGGTTTACAAGCCTTGCTTAATTTGCAAGAAGGATTGAGATTATTGTCACAAAGCAAAGATATGACTATTGGACAGCTTGCAGTTTGTTGGGCTCTGGGCCCTCAGGAGGTTACGTCTGCCATAGTAGGGACAAGAAAATGCGGTCAGATTATCGAAACTGTTCAGGCGTGTCAAAAATCTCTTTCCGAGGAAGATAAAAGTTTAATTATGAATCATATTATAAAATTTGAAAGTCAACTCACTCATGACCGAAGATAAAAAAGAGAAAGCACCGCCCAAAAAAAAGCGTGCCGTCAAAGTTCAGGACAGTTCCACCGAACCGGTAAAGAAAATAGTTCGCCGAAGAAAAAAAGTCTCTGAACCCACTGAAGTAAAAGTAAAAAAGACCAGCCCTGAGGATATCGTTAACGAAAAAGTCGTCCCTGCGGATCAAGAGGCAAAGGAACCTTTGGTAAAGAATAAAAAAACCGTCCAGCAACAGAATATATCTCCGGATGAGAAAGTTTCCATTAACCGGGTGAGCACACACAAACCATCTCAACCGAGAAGGCAGCTAATTGATTCGTCTGAAATCAAACCTAATATTAAATATATTTCAGGGCTGAAGGGAAAACGATCGATTGTGGGATTGACTGCATATGATGCAATTATGTCAAAGCTTGTATCCAAAGCAGGGGTGGACTTTATATTGGTGGGTGATTCAGTCGGCACGACTCTGCTGGGGTATGAAACCACGATACCGGTCACTATTGATGACATGGTTCACCACACCGCCGCGGTTCGGCGTGGGCAGCCGGGCTGTCTGGTTATTTCGGATTTACCTTTTGGAGAAGCCAGTCTTTCTTTCGACCGATTGCTCGGTTCGGCACGCCGGCTCATGCAGAATGGGGCCGATGCGGTGAAAATTGAAGGGGGAAAGGATGTTGCGGATGACATTGAAAAGCTCGTGGCTACGGGAATCCCGGTCATGGGGCACATCGGACTTTTACCACAGACTGTCAAGGCGATTGGCGGTTACCGGAAATTTGGGGGCAGCCGGGAAGAGGCGGATAGCTTGTATACTGATGCGATCAGCTTGGAGGAAGCGGGTTGCTTTGCGGTTATTGCCGAGATGATGGATGAAAAAATTGCCGCTCAATTAGCATCTCAAATTCTACCCCCTCTGATTGGGATAGGAAGTGGGAATGAATGTGACGGTCAAATTTTGGTTACTCACGATTTAATTGGGTTAACTCCGAGTCCGCTCCCCTCTTTTGTTAAGCCCTGTGCATCCCTTGGTTTGGACGGATTAAATGCGCTTTCGGGCTATGTACAAAGAACAAGGAAAATTCCGGTAAAGAAAAAATGAATTTTTGCGTACTGGGAGCGGGAGCATGGGGGACGGCAATGGCCGTCTACTTATCCAAGCTGGGACATTCCGTTTCCTTGGTTCCACGACGCGTCGAGCATGCGTTGACACTTTCTTCCGACCGTGAAAATAGTGAGTATTTACCAGGGATTGCGTTTGATCAGGATTTACAAATCGGATGCTCTCTGCGTCCGGTGTTAATGGAATGTGATTATCTGTTTTTTGCCTGCCCATCGCATGCCCTACGGGAAACCTGCGAGCAAGTCCGTGAACACAAAGCAGATTCATGGAAGTTAAAAGGCGGGGTCGCTCTGTGTAAGGGATTGGAACCGAAGACTAATTTATTTGCCCATCAGGTTATTGAGGAGGCACTGGGGGAGGAGTTTGGATCGGGTTATTTGACCGGTCCCAGTCACGCCCATGATGTCGCTGAAGGTAAACCGGCAGCGATGGTCCTTGCGATTAATTGTGATCCCCCTGAGCTCATAAAACTTCAAAATAGCCTGAGTTCAAAAAGCATGAGAATATACCGGTCTGAAGACCGGATTGGAGTCGCTTTGGGAAGTTGCCTTAAAAATGTTTACGCGATCGCCACCGGTCTTTCAGATGGATTGGGTTTGGGAGATAATGCCCGGGCGGCTCTGTTAACCAGGAGTATGAACGAAATGATTAACCTTGGGATTTCCCTCGGTGGGCAGAGTGAAACATTTTTTGGATTGAGCGGATTTGGGGATTTAATTGGAACCTGCATGGGTGAATGGAGTAGAAATCGGAATTTTGGCTTGGCTTTATCGAAGGGAGGTAGGGCGGCCGATATTATTTCCAGTCAAAAAACTGTAGTGGAAGGGTATTGGGCCACTGCCTGCTTTTTCGAGAAATGTGAACAGCAGCGGGTCGAGATGCCTATTTTACATGAGATATTTCAAATTCTTTACAATGGGAAAGAGCCCTCCGTTGCCTTGTCCGACTTGATGAGTCGCGATTTGAAAGCCGAATTGCATCGAGAATAACCCATTGCCATAATTTACGGAATCAAGCATTTTATTGGCGATGAATACGGCGGAAAGACCAATTATTGAGGCACCGGACAGGCAAGACCGTTTGCTGTTACATTCCTGTTGTGCCCCCTGTGAAGGAGAGGTCTTGGAAACTTTATTACACTCGAGCATAACCCCCACCGTATTTTTTTATAATCCAAATATTCATCCAAAAAAAGAATACGAAATCAGAAAGACTGAGGATAAAAAATTTTGTGATAAAATTGGCGTTGAACATATTGATGAAGATTATGATGTCAGGAATTGGTTCGCACGAGTGAAGGGAATGGAGTGGGAACCGGAGCGAGGAGCCCGGTGCACCGCTTGCTTTGATATGCGATTTGAAAGAACAGCTCTTTACGCCCATGAAAATGACTTCAGCTTGTTTTCCAGCAGTCTGGGGATATCAAGATGGAAAAACATGAAACAAATAACCGGATGTGGAGAAAAAGCAGCAGCCCGCTATGATAATTTGTCTTATTGGGATTATAATTGGAGGAAAGCGGGTGGTTCCCAGCGAATGATTGAAATTTCAAAAAGGGAAAAGTTTTATCAGCAGGAATACTGTGGTTGCGTCTATTCCCTGCGTGACACCAATAAGTGGAGGGTATCACAGGGCAGAAAAAAAATTAATATTGGTGAAACTTACTATGGTACGGAGCAGAAATAAAATCCCTTATCTTTTTACAAAATGAATGAAAGCACGGTTTGGCAGAATTTAATCGGAGAGGCAAAAGAAGTTGCCGCCAAGGAAAAAATTCTTTCCCGGGTGCTCACTGAGTTTATTCTGGAACGGGAAAATCTTTCCGATGCATTAGGCTGGAGACTGGCGGCACGTCTGGTTAAAAACAGTGTGCCGGAAAGTGATATCCGGGAATTAATTAAAATCACATTTGAAGAAAGTGTGGGATTGATTGAAAGTGTTGAAGCTGACTTGATTGCGGTAACCGAACGGGATCCAGCATGCAACGATTTTATCAGTCCTTTTCTATATTACAAAGGGTTTCAGGCACTCTGTTGCCATCGGGTAGCCAATTCACTCTGGAGTAAAAATCGCAAGGAACTGGCGATGTATTTGCAAAGCTTGGTAGCGGTGGTTTATTCAGTTGATATACACCCTGCTGCAGAAATCGGAAAAGGCATATTGCTTGACCATGCCACTAGCTTTGTGGCGGGTGAAACAACGGTGATCGAGGACAATGTGTCGATCTTGCATGAAGTAACCCTTGGCGGGACTGGTAAGGAGCGCGGCGACCGTCATCCCAAAATCAGATCCGGAGTATTAATTGGAGCGGGGGCAAAGATACTCGGTAATGTTGAGATTGGCGAAGGTTCCAGAGTCGGTGCAAGCAGCGTTGTTTTAAATGATGTTCCACCCCATGTTTCAGTGGCGGGAGTGCCCGCAAAGGAAATCGGCACGGTGAAAAATGCTTCACCAGCTTTGGGGATGGATCATAATTTACTGGAAATGCGGGTCTATGAAAGTGGGGGAGGGATTTAAATTGTCCTGTCATTGACGAACCGCTACCCATTATGTAAAAGCATTTTTATGTCTCCTAAATCAAAAAATGAAAAGTCAATAGACCTAGGGAATTCCTCCCTCCAGACGGTCGAGGATATCGATTCACCCGCAGAACCCGCAAACTTTACGAAAGGTGGGAAAAAAAGGGTTGAGGATCTCGAAGTAAAGGACGCACAACTTATCTTTCATTCGATTTGGCACGAGCTTGAGCAGGAAGTCGGAGTTGAAAATTTGCATTTCCCTGCGGAAATTTTTTGGCTTAACGGGGCTCCCGGAGCTGGTAAGGGTACTCAAACCGCATTCATAATGGAGTTTCGTGATTTGACAGAGAAGCCAGTAATTGTGAGTGAATTATTGAACTCTCCTGAAGCCCGTAAAAAAATTGATGCCGGATTACTGGCAGGAGATCGTGAAGTCACCAAACTCGTTTTGCGCAGTCTGCTTGAACCGAATTATCAGAGTGGTGCAATTGTAGACGGATATCCGCGGACCAAGACGCAGGTTGAATGCCTGAAACTCTTTCATCGTCGGCTGACTGAATTGCGAAGCAAATATCTTGGCACTTTTCAGGAAGCGCAATTTCCCAAACCGCGCTTTCATATAATCATGCTTTTTATTGATGAAGAGGAAAGTGTCCGCAGACAATTTATTCGGGGGAAAAGAACCATGGAGCATAATGCGGAAGTGGGTGCTTCCGGTGTGGGGCAGGTTCGGGAAGTCCGTAAGACTGATTTGGATGAAGAGGCCGCTCATAAGCGGTACAAGACTTTCAAAGAATCAACCTATGATTCACTCACCACTTTAAGGGATGTTTTTCATTACCACTTTATTAATGCCCATGGCACAGTTATTGAAGTCCAACAGAGGATTATTCAGGAACTCAAGTATCAAAGTTCGCTGGAACTGGATGAATCAACCCATGACCAAATATCCTCTATTCCCTTGGCCGAAAAGCTTTCGTTACATGCCCGGCAATTATTGGTGCAAAGACTGGATTCCTATCAAAAGTTTCATCCCGAGCTGTTCGAAAAGGTTGTGGGTTTAATCAAGACTAAATTTATTCCTATTGTTGAGAAGCATTCCATTTCAGGCTTGGCCTACATCAATTCGGAGGCTTCGGTGTTTGATGACCCCCTTGCAATTGCGATGTTAATTGATGTGTTTACAGAACGGGGTTTTACCGCGGTTGTGGATATACGGAGAATGGAGGTTCCGTCACGCATTGATCCAAAGACCTACGAAATCATTAACCGTGTCAAAAAGGTCTATCGGGTACGAATAAATTTTGCAGGTTCGAAAATCCGAAGGGGATTATAATATCTTTTTCAAAAACTGAGTAACTAATTTATGGATCATCGATACGAAAAGTTGGCGGCCACCCTCGTTTATCATTCAACCAAGCTGAATGCTGGGGAGAAAGTTCTGATTCACGCATTTGATATACCTCAGGATATGACCATGGCACTCATTCGTGCGGTTCGTGAATGTAATGCATTGCCTTTTGTACAGGTTCAGAATGGACGGGTTGACCGGGAATGTATTCTTGGTGCGGAAACTGTTCAATTAGAAACCTCCTTGAAATGGGAAATGGAAAGAATGAAGAGTATGGATGCATACATCGCCATCCGTGGATCGCAGAATGTTTTTGAGAATTCAGACTTACCTCAGGAAGATTTGAACCGGGCGATGAAGATACTTAAACCGGTTTTGGACTGGCGCGTGCAGAAGACAAAATGGTGCGTTCTCCGTTGGCCGACATCCTCTATGGCTCAGCAGGCTAAAATGAGCAGCGAGGCATTTGAAAATTTTTATTTTGACGCCTGTTGTATGGATTATGGGCGAATGAGTGAAGGCATGGAGCATTTAAAGAATCGGATGCGTTGTGCTGACCGGGTTAAAATTACCGGTCCGGGTACCGATTTAAATTTTTCAATCAAAGGGATTGATGCGGTTGCCTGTGGAGGAACTCATAATATTCCCGATGGTGAAGTTTTTTCCTGTCCGGTGAGAGACAGCGTGGAGGGTACAATAACTTTTAATGCGGACACGATTTATCAGGGTAGCTCTTTTTCCAATGTTGGACTTACTTTTGAAAAAGGAAAAATAGTTAAATCCACTTCATCCTCCAACCCTGACAAATTGTCAGAAATTCTGGATTCGGATGAGGGTGCACGGTATATCGGAGAATTTGCAATTGCATTTAATCCAATGATACGGGAACCCATGCTCGATATATTGTTCGATGAAAAAATAGCAGGTTCTTTTCATTTTACTCCCGGTCAGGCTTACGAAGAAGCGAACAATGGGAACAAATCTCAAGTTCACTGGGATATGGTTAATATTCAACGACCTGAATACGGAGGCGGAGAGATCTGGTTTGATGGTGAGTTAATTCGTAAAGATGGTGACTTTATTCCCGAAGACTTGCAAAAATTGAATTCGGACTACCTTTTGCAACATTCTTAAAAGGGAAAACAAAGATGAGTCAGGTGGCATTGAATCATTTTCTTGCATCTTTGCCCAAGACTGAAACTCATCTACACATCGAAGGAGCATTGCCCTGGGCACTTTTGGAAAAAAAAGATCCGGCACGGTTTTCCGGAGTCCCTTTTTTCAGGCAACCTGATTTTAGATACGAGAGTTTTGAACAGTTTGAATCTGTATTAATCGAACACGCAATGTGTTGGTTTGATTCACCCGAAAGTTATCACGAAGCGGCCAAATTAATTTTCTCATCTCATTTGAAGCAAAATGTTAAATATGTTGAGACCAGTTTTCATGCCGGGATGATGGAATTTTTAAAACTCCCGGGAGAGGAAATTTTAAATGCGATTATTGAGGCAATTCCAAAGGGTCTTGAAGTACGAGTTTTTCTCGGAATTAGCCGGAATGCCCGCACACCTTATTTAGGTCCCTTACTAGATGAAGCCCTTGAGTGGAATGATTTGAGTGGGATTGATTTACATGGATTAGAGTCCTTACCATTCGAATCATGGATTCCGGATTTTTGGAGCAAAGCCCGATCCATGGGCAAGGTTGTTAAGGCGCATGCCGGCGAATTTGGACCTGCCTCGAATGTGAGACAGGCAGTCAATCTATTAAAAGTAAACCGAATTCAACACGGCACCCGGGCATTCGAAGACGAGGATGTAATGAAGCTTTTGATTGATCAGGGCATCACACTCGATATGTGTCCAATCAGTAACTATAAACTAAGAGTGATCGATCGGTTGGAGGAGCACCCGATAAAAAATTTCATGAAGAAGGGAATTCGATGCACCGTAAGCACAGATGATCCGCTTTCTTTTAATAATTCATTAACTGATGAATTTATTGCTTTGTACGAAAAACTTTCCCTCTCATTTCAGGAAATTGCCGAATTAATTTCCAATGGTTTTCATGTAGCAGATCTGGAAAAGAGACAAAAAAATGAGTTTCTCATGCAAATCGATCAACAAACAGCAAAACTCAAATAAATGCATGAATGAAGAAGTTTTTATTTGCCCCGACGGTACCCGAGACCGAGTGGATAAAATTCTCGCCCATGCATTCCCGGAAAAAAGCCGTGCATTGATACAGCGTGCGATTGAAGATAAAAAAGTCAGAAGACAGGACGGAGCAAAGCTGGAGGCGAAGACAAAGGTAGATTCAGGTGATGTGCTTTTAATCGATCTTTCACGGGAAGAAGTGAAGCCCCTTTGTGGAAAGAATATTCCAATTAAAGTAATTTTTGAGGATGAGGAAATATTGGTCATTAACAAGGCAAGCGGTATGGTTGTGCACCCGGGGGATGGAACTCAGGATGACACTTTAGTTCATGCACTGCTTTATCTTTACCCTGATACTTTGTGTCCCGTAGGCGCTCCCGAGAGGCCGGGGATTGTCCATCGTCTGGACAAGGAAACCAGTGGGGTTATGGTAGTCGCAAAATCCGAAAAGGCTTATTATTCTCTGGTTGATCAATTTTCACGCAGAAAAACGGGAAAGGAATATCTTGCTTTAGTTCAAGGTGTGGTTTCCCCAAGGAAAGGAAAGATTGATGAGCCTGTGGGCAGGCATCCTAAAAATCGTATTAAAATGGCGGTGGTGCAAAATGGGAAGCCGGCTATTTCTGAATGGGAAATTATGGATAAATTTGAGGACTCATTGAGCCTGCTGCGAGTTAGGATTCATACGGGAAGGACTCACCAAATTCGGGTTCATTTTTCATTTCTGGGGCATCCACTGGCTGGCGACTTAACTTACGGCGCAAAGAATGATCCTAATTTTAACCGTGTAATGTTGCATGCCAAAAGACTGGAAATATTCCATCCCGTGAGTAAGGAGAAACTCAGTTTTACCGCTAACTTACCCCCTGATTTTCAGCAGAGTATAAATAAACTTTCGGAGGGTTCTTCCTAGAGGTTTGCTGTGATTCGGGTGAAGGCATCATGCACATCATCAACGATTTCAAAAAGTTCCACGTCTTTGGGTGAAATTACTCCCCACTTAATAAATTGCTCGAAGTTAATCAAGCCCTCCCAGAATTCTTTTCCGTAAAGAATGATGGGCATTTGTTTTCCCAGTTTTTTGGTCTGAATCAAAGTCATGGTTTCGAATAATTCATCCATTGTCCCAAAGCCTCCCGGAAAAACAATTACCGCTTTTGCATGATAGAGAAAATAAAATTTTCTCATAAAAAAATAGTGAAATTCAAAGGATAACTCAGGGGTGGCAAACTGATTGACTCCTTGTTCAAAGGGCAGGCTGATGCCTAATGCGACTGATTTCCCTTTGGCTTCCGATGCTCCCTTATTGGCTGCTTCCATCATGCCGGGGCCTCCTCCTGAGCAGACGTAATATTTGTCTTCAGGGTTGGTTTGCTGATTTGACCAGAGGGTCAATTTCTCGGAAAGTGCAACAGCCTCATCATAGTACTTCGACAACCTGAGGATGTTCTCCCTGCGTGCGAGTTCGGATCTTTCATCCTCTGTTACATCGGATTTTCCAGTAAGCTCTTCCTTGAACTTGTTGAGTTCTTCTTCCGCCTGCACCCTCGATTTTGATCGAGCCGAACCAAAGAATACTATGGTATTTTCAATGCCTTGCTGACGAAGCCGGATGTCGGGTTCAATTAATTCACATTGAACACGAATCGGACGGGCATCATGGCTGTTGAGAAACTCTTTATTTGAATATGCTTTGGCTAACTTTTCACTCATACCTTCACTCTCTCTTTTTATGGATCAAATGAAAAGATCAATCAGTAATGGAAAAATTAAACTTTTTGCTAAAGTCTATGCATGACTGGTCGACTATGGAGATTAGCCGCAAGGATGCAGCCACATTTAATTTTGATTCAGCCCACAGGAGGTAGGTTAGGATCACAACCTAAATCTTTGTCTTCCAAGACATTCAAATTAATTTGTTGTGATACATATACAAAACCATCTAGACGGCATATCAGACACTTCTCACGATGATGAGATTGAAAACATTCAATCAAATGACGGCAGTAATTGTGAAATTATTACTTTTCCAACCGATCCTCACAACGAGGTTTCCAATGAAGAAATTGGGAAATGGGTAGATCAATTGATGCAAATGCCCGAACCTGAGGGAGATTTCAAGGATCCGCTAGATCAGTTTTCCGAAGAATTTGATGACCCATTCATTCAGGTGGCGGAGAGGGTTCTGTCCGAGGATAGTATTTAAATTTTTTTGGGATATTCAAAGTTTTCCAAGCTACAGTTCCCAATTTCAACTGATTGCCAATCCTTTTTATCGCAGTGTAGAACAACTACTCCGCAAGTAGGCACATTCGGCAAATCTAGAATACCAAGCATATTTGCCAAGACAGTAATAGCGGGATTATGAAAGAATAATGCGACTGATTGAATATCCTGAGGAATAGAATTCAGAATTTTCAGAACATCAGAAGGATATGATTCGTAAAGCCGTTGCATAAATTCTATGTCCTTTTCCGGAAACCATTTCTGACCAATCAAATGGGCAGTTTTTTTTGCCCGCTGGGCGGTGGAACAAATTATTTTATCCGGTTCCATGTATAATGACTTAAGTTTTTCTCCCATTAAGGGAGCATCACGGAGACCTCTTTCATTCAGGATTCGATCGTGATCTGGGACCTGTTCGTTCCCCCAGGAAGATTTTGCGTGCCGGATAAGGAAAATAGTTTTCATTTTAAGATATATATTTTTCGGATTGCAGGAATAGTTTGATTCTTCACCATAAGAATTATGAGTTCAATCATTCTGTCGATTTTATTAGTTACACTATTTCTTTGTGGCTGTGGTTCGGAGGAAGATATTTCTCCGGTTGAAACTCAAGAAAATTCTGTCGGTGAAGATGTAACGAGGGAAGAGAGCGTAGTGGATAAAAGGTTCGTATCGAAGGACCGTGGACTCGATAGAATCTTTGCCGATTTTGAGAAACCGGTGGAGAGTTTCCCCACGATTAGCCAGGACGATTCAGTTACCCAAAAAAATGGGCGTTTATATCGAAAAGATATTTTAGATACTCCTTTCACCGGTACTTTAATTGAAAATTTTCCTGACGGTACACGATCCTTGACGACCTCATATTACCGCGGGTTACCCCATGGACAGCAACTCAGGAATTTTCCCAACGGACAGCGGGCGTTGGAGGCAAGTTTTGATCAGGGTGTGCTGGTTGGGGTGAAATCGAGATGGTGGCCGAACAGCATTTTAAGAGAGGAAGCTTATTGGAGCGAGGGAAGGTATATCGGGCGTCGCCTTTGGGATCGTACAGGTCGGCTGATTAAAGAGGAAATTATTCCACAAAGCTAAATTTACTTTTTTTCGATCTCCATAATCCTAAGCACATAATTTTCGAAATCCCCCACTCGAATAATTGAAAGGTTTTCAATCACTTTTCGCTTTTCAATTTTCCGCATGGATTCAAATACTGCTTCCCCCATACCGTCAGACACGACCACAACAAGATGGCGGGACTGGAGCCTGAAATTAGTGTCGCTCAGAGTGCGGAGCAAGGCCACTTCATCCTCAGGATCCCAGGAATTTCTGATTTCAACTCCCAATGAGATTGAGGGAATCCATAAATCAGTTTCGCCCGCAGAGTATTTTTTGGTAACCTCTAATTTCAAAACTGATAATTTTAACTCGCAAATATGAATCAGATCCATAATCGAAGCGGAGGTTGTCAGCAGGGACTCTTTTTCCTTTGCAACGAGTGAGGACAAGTAGGCAACCAAGTTTCCGTGGTGGAGTACTTCCATCCTTTCCATAACAAAGTTACGCATTGATGGATCAGGAAAAAGAGTTTCGAGATTAAAATCGTTGTTTTTTGTCAGTTTTGCCTCGCTGCCTTTTTTTTCTAATAACTCAATGACATCGTCCAGGTTATGAGGAAAGGGGAGAGAATGAACCCGGAGGTCATAACTGGTTTGATTTTTGGATAGTTCACTGATTCTTCCTCGAATCCAATGTCCCAAGTGAAAGGCATCCTTATTATTTTCGTATCCGGATTTCCTGAATTTCCGAACTTTTTCCCTAAATTGGAAAACACCCTGATCATAATATTCATAAGGTCCACCGAGACGATTCACTGCCGCCGCAACTTCTTCAATTAAGTCACGGTCATCTTTCCAGTCCCTTCTTCGCCGGTGGTAAATCGCAGTGCCAATAGAAGTTGCACTTGGTCTATCAAATCTAGGCATGTATGATAAATAAGTTATAATCTACTTTCGTTCAATAAATTATCCAACAATCTGAAGTTCTGATATCATTGCAATCGATTCAGAAGGGCTCTATTTTGTATTTTGTGATTAAATTCAACCCATTTTCTGTCGTTATCTTGTTTTTTTTGCTGGGTAATTTTTTATATGGAATTGAAACGGTGTTGAATAAGAAGATTCTCGACAATGACACAAACGGAAGTGAAGCGAAGGGAGAGATTGTTCGGGTAATTAAACCCGGAGTTTTTGATTATCAGACCAAGGACTTTATGATTCGAATGAGGGCATGGGGGGTTGGTTTTCCTCAAAGAGATCAACCGGGTTACAACGAAGCAATTACTTTTACTGAGCAAAAACTGCTGTCCACATTGGCGGAGATTGAAATCAAACAGGAATTTGATCTGCAAAATATCAAAGTTGTTGAAATATTGACAATAAATGGGAAGATGAATTTTAGCAGAGAAGCAATTTCTTTGGGCATTGGTTGGCATTTGGAAAAAGAAACGAACCGGTACGGTCCATTTTTACTATCCCAGTTAAAAGCAAAGAGGTTAAATTTAGGAATTTGGTCGACAAATTTTAACTATCAGCAGATTCAGTCGCCCTCCGCTTTACCCACCCCTCGATTACCGGGAATGATTAGTAACCAAAGATCATTCGTGCCGACACTCAGTTTTTGGGTAACCACTTTTGGAAAAATCCATCGACCAGGATGCTCATTTTACCAAAGAGGGCGTGGTAATTTGACTTCGAAACCACAGGGGATTGATTGCAGAATCTGTGGTGGACGTACAAAAAAATGACTTTCAAATTACTAATTTTGCATTTTTTTTAATCCTTGCGTTGTAGAAAAGCATAAAACAAATAAACCTTATAATATGTATTTACCAAATATAGAGGAATTTCCCACATTTTCATTAAAGCGATTACTGAGCACCTGCTTCGGTAACACTCACAATGCCGGTGCCAAAATTTGTATTCTGATCGATTTACCGGATCTTTCACTTATGCATGATGGCAAATTTTTGGAATCCGATGGATTTTCGGTTCAAAAAAAGGCCCATAATGTATTTCTCAAAGAATTAATTGAAGGTGTGTCCGATAGTCTTTCTTATTCCGGGAACAATTTTTTTGCTTTTAAAACGACTGGAGGAAGTAATTTGGACCCCGAAGATGCTGCGACTAATTTCAATGGTGACTCATTATCCTTGGAGCAGGACATATACCCTAATTTTGATATCATTCTTGCGATAACAGACTACTCCTTAACGGCTCCCCTTACTGCATCCGCCAAGATTCACGGATTTCGTGGGGCAACTTTACACGGTGTAAATGACATAATTTTGAATTCCGGATTGGCTGTTGATTATAATGAAATTAGTAAACAAGCAGAACTTTTTCGGACCGCATTGGATCAGTCGGCTTCTTTCGAACTTGATTTCGAGGTTTTTGGAAACAAATCGACGCTCATCATTGATTGTGCAGGACAATCTGCTCAAAAAAGTCACGGTCTTTGTCCGGGTGGAATCCCAGATGTCGCCAATCTCCCAGCCGGTGAGGTTTATTTTGTTCCGACCTCTGCTTCCGGTTCCTTCCCCTTTCGCTTCTCAGATGGCACGCTCGCACAGATGGAGGTGGAAAACGGTGCAATAATTAGTGCCACACTCCTGCGAGGGGATCAAAGTAAAGTTGACGACCGAAATAAACAACTAAAAGAGGATCCAGCCACCGGTATAATAGGAGAACTAGGTTTTGGTACTCAGTTACTACCGTTTTCAGGAAAGGATATTCAGGATGAGAAAATTCTCGGTACCTGTCATGTGGCAACCGGTAGAAGCGATCATCTTGGTGGAACTTTAACTCCAGACTTATTTAATTCCCGCTTAAACGCTTCCCATGATGACATCTTATATGCCCCGCCCAAGACCCCCGAAATTAATGTTGTTGAAGTGAGGATGATTAAAAATGGTGAACATACTCCGATTCTTAGGGATTTTCAACCAACTGCTTTCCTGCTGGATCAGCTCGTATCTGAATACCCAGTTGAAAAATTTGCTACCAGCGTTTGCTAAGCGAGGAATTGTTTTCTTTTGGTTGTCCGTTTTATTGACATCCGTGGTTTGGGGTTTCCGCCCTGCACCATCGGTGCCTCGTGCACCCTCTGTGAAGAAAGTTCGTCAGACTCCATCGTATGCAAACTTCAACAGGGCACCATTGATTCCATCTTCAAAAATTGCCCGGAAAGCCCCATTATCTCCACGCGCTCCAATTGCGCGATATCCAAAATTAGTTAAAAGACCGCCTTCGGTAAAGCGTCCCAAACCAATTCGGAGTGCTCCTGTAGTTCAGCGTGCACCCGTTTTCAAAAGAGTCCCTTTCGTTCGCCGGGTACCGAAAAGATTTTAATTTATGCACATCTTGCATATCAGGATTACGGTCTAATATTTTCCCTAAAAGCTTTGCATTTTATCCTATTATTTAGGAGATTATAGCAAGATGTCTTTGCCCATAATTTCTTTTGCTCGTGTGAGTAAAAGCAACTTTCTTTTGTACATGAGATTGTTGGCATCTTTGTCTGTCTGTTTTTTTGCATTCAATTATGGATTTGCGATTAATCAAAACGGGCAGATGACTGACAGCTATATCGTTGATTGGAATGGAAGTAATTACTTGATCTCGGGGAACGGGTTATCAGATGAATCTTTCCCGACCCTTAATTTTTACGATAATAATTATTATATTTTTAGAAATATCAGCAGTGGTGGCGTTCGTTTTAGTTTGGGAGAAGACAACTCGACAGAATATACCGGTAATGAAATTTGGAACAATGGTGCATATGGAAATGACGAATATCTTCTGTTCTCTCCTGATTCCAATTCTTCCCGAACTTTTTATTATTTTAACCCGGAAAACAACTCTTCGGTCGGACAAATCAATATTTCAGAGCATGAATCTTCTTCCATTCAACCGAATGTCAATGTGGCGACCTCCAAATTTGGCCAATCAGTTAAAGTTAATGACTGGAACCAAACGATCGTAGGTTCACCCGGTAACCGAGCCAGTTACGATGGTGCAGTCCATGTCTTCAATATGGATTCAAATGGTACTTATTCCTATCTTCAAAAGATAGACCCTCCCATTTCCGGGAAAGTAGGCCAATTTGGGTATTCCTTATCCACTGATGGAAATAATCTGCTAATTGGTGCTCCCGATGATGATAACTTTACCGGGTTTGTGTATGCCTATATCCGCGAGGCGAATGGAAGTTATAATTTAGCACAGACCATCAATTCATACTCAATTATCGGTGACAGTTTTGGCTGGGACCTTTCAGCCTCCAACCAATATCTTGCCGTCAGTTCCCGACAAACGAATAACAATGGAAGTGGGAAAGTTTCCATCTTGGAAAACAATGGGAGTGCGTGGAATTTGGTAAGTACATTGTTTGCGGATGACAATCAAAGTGATGATGAATTTGGGTATTCCATTAAATTATCCGGCACCCGCTTGATCACCGGTGCACCCAAGGCTGATGCCAACGGAACGGACTCAGGTGCCGCGTACATTTTTGAAAGAAATCAATCAGGGTGGTTTCAAACCGCCAAGCTTTCTCCCAGTGGTTTGTCCGCAGATGACCAGTTTGGGTACTCGGTCGCGTTGGAAGGGGATTTGGCTTTTGTGGGTGCGAGGCAAAAAGATGGCAATGCCACAAACGCCGGAGCCATTTATGTTTTTCGATTAGATGGTACGAACTGGACAGAAATTAGGCAAATTTATCCTCCGCAAGATATCCCTGATCAGTATTATGCATCGGATGTAAGCGTGAACGGAGATGTACTGGCGGTTACCTCTCCTCGCGCCGGTGAGGGTTTTGCTTACATCTATCGGGTGGAAAACAATGGATCAGATATTTCTCTGATTTCTTCGTTAAACTTATCGGAGGCAAATTCGACTGACCAGAGTCAACTCGGTCTTGCAGTGGGGGAAGGTTTCGTACTTGTGGGAATATCCGGTGACAGTGCAAATGTTGATACAGGTGGAAGCGCAATGAGCTTTCACAATGATGCATGGCAAGCGAAGTCACTCCCGGCAATCGAGCCAATTATTGATCGAAATTCGTCCGTATTGTTTCCGATTGATGAGGACAGTGGAACATTTTCCTATGACTTTAACGGCTCATTTCCTTATCCATTGGAGTTAAGCTGGACACTATCTAAGTTTCCCGCATCGGATGCTGTTTTTGATATAAATTCAAGCACGGGTGTTTTCGGGTACACCCCGGATGGAAATTTTAGCGGAAATCAGGAATTTACCGCCAGATTTTCTCAGGGTAATTTGTACGATTCCATTGATTTTAATGTAAGTATCAATCCGATAGCGGATCCGCCAGTGTTTTCCGCTCAATCCATTGAAAACGCCATGGTGGGGGATGATTACAATCAAAGTATTGCGCTTTTTGATGCGGAAAATGATCCACTGATCCTCTCGCTTTCATCCGGTTCACTTCCACCCGGACTCGCTATCAATGGTAATAATATAGTGGGTGTTCCGTCCGAAAACGCGGCGAATGGAGCGCCATATTACGATTATAATTTTACATTAAGTGTTACGGACAACCTGACACCTTCGGTTTCTCAATCCTTCACCTTGCGTGTTTTAAAGCGAAATAATCCTCCATTAATATGGGTGGATGGAAATTCCAGTATGTCGAACTTATTTTTGTCTGTGAATGAGGATATCAATTCAATCTCCTGGATTCAGTCCATACCGGTTTTGGATTTTAACGACTCGGATGGTCATTTGATGGAGTTAAATGCTTCGGTTTTACCTTCACATGGTACCCTTACCCTCGATTTGAATGCATCCGATTCGAATCAAACCGTGCTTTATATTCCCGATGGAAATTATACGGGTTCGGACAGTTTTACAATTTGGTTGAGGGATACAGAAGGGGAGGGCAATAAATCATCAAAACTCATTTTCAACATAACGATTAATCCAGTCAATGATCCCCCACACTTTATCAATGAGACCCGAAATTTGACCGCTTCAGAAGGAGTGTTTTTTGAACATAATTTTTCTTTTTATGATCCCGATGAAAATGATACTCATTCACTTACCTTTATTAATCTGCCGACATGGTTGAATTACGACAATAATTTTACTATTTCGGGAACTCCTGCCTGGTCGGATTATTCGGAAGGGAGTTCGGGAAATGTATATGTTACACTTGCCGATCAAAATGGATTAACAGATGGACATCTCTTTACATTACAAGTAATTCCGCTGAATTATCCCCCGGTTATCTCTCCAGGCGGAAGTCTAAGCATCAGTTTGGATGAGGATGGTTTTCCGAATGGATGGAACCGTCCAAGTCTTTCAGTGACGGATGCAGATACCAGTCTCTCTAATTTGCAGTGGCAAGTTGATGCAAATGCATCTCATGGCAGTGTGACCCTGAGCGGTACCGTGGATAATCCGCAGATTGATTATTTACCGGATGCGAATTATTCAGGCATCGATTCCTTCATTCTATCCGTAATTGATAACAATGACATAAATGCATCCGATTCAATTACTTTTAATCTTACCATCAATCCAATTGAAGACCCACCTATTTTTGATTCAAATATCACTTACCTCACTGCAGTGGTGGGATATGAATGGAATTATAACTTTTCGTATCTGGACAGTGATTCCATGAACGGACTTGAGGTGAATGCCACCCAATTACCAGGCTGGTTAAATTTTTACAATACCTCTTCTTCCACCGGATATGTAAGAGGGACACCCACATCGACTGACGAGGGAAATCATTCGGTAAATTTACAGGTTGTTGATCCGAGTAACCTTTCCGCTAATCAAAACTTTGTCGTTCAAGTCGTTTCTCAAAATACTCCTCCGAGTTTTACTCAGGGATCAAGCCTGAGTGTTAACGTGAACGAGGATGTTGCCCTTGATTTAAAACCGCTGGTTTCCGTGCAAGATCCGGACAGTCAACGAATCATTTTGTCTGAATCTACGGCTCCTTTGAATGGTACGCTCATAATTGGATATGAAATGGATCTTTTGAGCACATTCAATTATGTGCCGGACGCGAATTATTCGGGTGCTGATTCCTTTGTGTTACAAGTGAGTGATGGAATTGATTCGGACACCATTACGGTAAGCGTAACCGTGAACCCCGTCAATGACCCCCCCGTCTTCGTGGGTTTTCCATCGCAAATACAAATTATTGATCATCAAGGATTGGACTTGAATATCACTTTTATGGATGCCGATAGTTTCGCAGGAGTTACCGCGTCTGTTTTAGTAAATTCTTCAAACGGTCAATCAAGTTGGCTTTCCACTGATACGGGAGCAATGGAATCAGGAATCATTAATTTAAACGGTTCACCATCGGAGAATGACGATGGAAATTATTCAATTACACTGACTATCTCGGATGCGACCGATTTGAATGCGACCCAAAACTTTTTGCTCGAGGTTCTTGTTTTAAATACCGCCCCGGTAATAAACGAGGGGAATGTAACCCTATCGGTTTCAATGGTAGAGGATGGAGAATGGGTAGCACCGTTTATTGGAGCGAGTGATCAGGAAAGTAATGCTTCCAATCTGTCATGGTCAATTTTTTCAGCACCACAAAATGGAGTGGCTTCGATTGATTTGTCAGGAGCGAATTTTACCTATGCACCTGATGGTAATTTTTCCGGGTTGGACTCCTTTGTTGTAAAGGTACAGGATAATGGCGTGCCTGGATCGGCCGTTTCAAAGTCTGACTCAATTACAGTTCAAGTTTCAGTGTTGGCGGAGAATGATGCCCCCGCGTTTACCTCTACTCCCGTGACCCGATGGAATGATGAATCGGATTACCTGTATAAAGTCACCACTTTTGACTCTGATTCGGGAGGTGTAAATGCAAACTTGGAGCTTAATTCACTTTTGCCCGAGTGGTTGATCTTTACCAATGATGGAAACGGAAGTGGAAGTCTTTTTGGATCCCCCACCAAGTTTGACATCGGACAGTACAACATTGAATTTAAAGCCACGGATGTTAACGGTACAAGCACTTTACAAAGTTTTTCGCTTCTCATCAAAGTGGATAATTACCAACCTGAGATCAAGACGGTCTTTGGAAATCTTTTATCGCAGACAAGAATCTACGCCTATGAAGACACAGTAAATGATTTTTCCGGAATTATTTCTTTTTCCGCTTCCGATCGGGAGACCCCTTCCTCCTCATTATCCTGGAATCTAGTAAGTGTACCCGTATCGGGTGGATCCGTTCAGATTGAGGGGAACGGTTCCATTCCCTCGGTTTTTTCCTACTCTCCCCCGCTGAATTTTTCGGGAGAGGATTCCTTTTCAATTTCCGTTTCGGATGGTGAGAGAAATGCCAGCCTTTTGATCTCCGTTTCAGTCATTCCAATTGTGGACCGTCCACAACTGGTCAGTTTTCCTTCTGAAATTACAGTAATGGAAGGAGAGGACTTTAATGTATCGATTAATTCTTCCGATGTGGACATGAGTGAGCGCTTTTTAGTTTTGAACGGGATTCAGGGAGGGGATGACTGGTTGCGGGAAGTACAGATAAATAATACGGCCGGTTCGGTGGTTCTGGGAGGTATTCCACCGTACGGAACCGCAAACTCGGAGCGTATCATTACAGTTCAGGTGATTGATTCCACCGCATTGACAAGTGATTTTATTTCTGAATTAAAGATTAAAATAATTCCGCATGATCTGATTCAAAATAATTCGATTGGCACGGTTGTGATCAACGAAGACCAGAATAACTCAATCTTAGAACTAAATAATTTCTTTGTTGATAATTCGCTGATTTCAATCAATCCAATTGTGTACGAAGCCAATTCTTCGAACCCAGAACTTGTTCAGGTTGGAATTGTCGGAAGCAAATTATATTTTTATCCACAACCCAATTTATCGGGGAATTGTTCGATCCAATTAAAGGTTCAATCGGGTACCCGATTGCTTTACTCGTCCTTTTTGCTCACTGTTCTGCCCGTAGACGATCCACCTTTTCAGTCCCAAACTTTTCCGAACCCTGCCATTTTCGAGGATGGAAATTATGGCAGTGTTTCATTGGGGGCATACTTTTCTGATATCGATACTAATTCTGAATTGTTTTCCTATTCTCTGGGTAGCTTCAGTAATGATATATTTACTGCCGAAATTATTGACGAGAAATTAAAAATTTATCCCAAAGTAAATCAGTACGGAACAAGCCCGCTCAATGTGATCGTTGAATCTTCTGGACTAATAGCCACCGCGGATTGGAATTTCACAATACTTGAGGTTAACGACCCGCCCCAAATAACTTCTAAACCTGTAAGC
>CAJWWH010000018.1 GCA_913048545.1 uncultured Opitutia bacterium
GGAAAAAAGAAAGTAAAAGATTGGATGATCGACCGAAAATGGGACCAGTATTCAAAAGAAACCGTCCCTTTGATCGTAAACAATAATAATCAAATAATGTGGATACCGGGGTTCCCTCCGGCCAAGGAGTGCTCAATCAACAGACCATCCGGAAAAGTAATCCGTTTGACTTACCACCAATCAAGCTCATTATGTTAGGTTGTGGAAAATAATTCGAATAAAGACGGTGAAGAAAAGCCGAAAAACTTTCATCCAAAAGTCTTGCTCATTTGGTTAGCAATTCTCGCTGCTATCATAGGCTTGGCTATGGTGCAATCTCAGGAAATTAGCCAATCCGAAAGCTATGTCACTACGGTAAACGATCTGATCCTCGAAGCCAAGGACGGAAACATTGAAATGGCGATTATTGAAAGCGATCCGAAGGGTGGGGAAGAGTGGTATGCGATCCAAGGTAATTTTAAAAATCCCAATGTAATTTCATCAGACAGTGGTAAAGATTATCAATTATCGCCTTTTTATGTCAAAGGAAGGGTTACGGAATCAGAGTATAAGGAGTTGAGAAGACTGCTTGGGGATAAATTGTCTGAGAAGCCCTCAAGCACAATTTGGACAGATTTACTGTTCAGTCTTCTTCCATTTTTGCTCATAATTGGCTTGTTATATTTCCTTTTTGTCAGGCAGTTGCGAATGGCAGGTAAAGGGGCACTCAATTTCGGTAAAAGCAAAGCTAAATTGCTCACCCGAGAGAATGAAAAGATCGTATTTGACAATGTTGCGGGTTGCGATGAGGCAAAAGAAGAAGTTTCTGAGATTGTTGACTTCCTAAAAGATCCAAAAAGATTTCGTAAAATTGGAGGAAAAATTCCCAAAGGTGTTTTAATGGTGGGCCCTCCAGGTACAGGAAAAACCCTACTTGCCAAGGCGGTAGCGGGTGAGGCAGATGTGCCTTTTTTCAGCATTAGTGGTTCTGATTTCGTGGAGATGTTTGTCGGTGTCGGGGCCGCCCGAGTTCGCGACATGTTCGAGCAGGGAAGAAAAAGTGCTCCCTGCCTCATTTTTATTGATGAAATCGACGCTGTCGGAAGACAGCGCGGTGCCGGACTAGGTGGAGGCAATGATGAGCGCGAGCAAACACTTAATTCACTTTTGGTTGAAATGGATGGCTTTGACGGACACGAAGGAGTAATTATTATTGCGGCAACCAACAGACCGGATGTGCTTGATAACGCATTGCTACGGCCCGGTCGATTTGATCGTCAGGTTGTAATCGATCTGCCTGATATGGAAGGAAGAGAAGCTATTTTAAAAGTTCACGCAAAGAAAATTAAGTTATCAGACGATGTTGATTTAAATTCTCTCGCCCGTGCGACTGCAGGGTTTTCAGGGGCTGATTTAGCGAATCTACTCAATGAAGGTGCCTTGATTGCTGCACGCAGACGAAAGAAAATGGCAGAGAAAATCGATTTGGATGATGCCCGTGAGAAAATTTCTTTCGGTACAGAACGGAGAAGGGTAATGGATGACGAGGATCGTAAAATTATTGCCTATCATGAAGCGGGGCATGCAATTGTGCAGGCAATAGTTGATGATGGGTTACTCCCAATCCACAAAGTTACTATTATTCCCCGCGGGCAGAGCCTAGGTAGTACGATGTTTACTCCCAAGAAAGACATTCTCAATCACAGTAAACGGAGGGTACTTAATCAGGTTTGTTGCGCAATGGGAGGAAGAGCTGCGGAAGAAATTGAAATTGGCGATGTCACGAGCGGTGCTGCTGGGGATATAAGAATGGCCACCAACATAGCACGTAGCATGGTGTGTGACTGGGGTATGAGCGATCTGGGAATGATATCATTTGGCGATAAGCAGGATCAGGTGTTCCTAGGCAAGGAACTCTCGAGGGCCCAGAATTACAGTGAGGAGACGGCACAGAAGATCGATTATGCGATCAAGGAGATTATCGATGACCAGTATACCCGGGCGAAGGATATTTTAAACGAAAACATCAAAGCATTGCACACTTCTGCGGCCGCATTGCTGGAGCATGAAACTATTGAAGGTAAACACATTCATGAGATTCTCGATCAGGGTGAAATTGTTTCTCCTATCATCAAATCTGAGCCTCTAAGTCAGCAGGGCAAGGAATCTGAGGATGATCAAAAGAAGAGTGAAACCGAGGAAAGTAAATCAAAGGATGATGAACTTGGCCACGGTCAAGAACCAGTGGGCATACCTGCTTGAGTTTACTTTTCTGAGGTGTAATTTTCTTGCCAAAAATTCTTCATTTGTTAATTTATGAATCATTATGAGCAGACATCCAAGTTTTAAGCCTCCTGGAGGATTAGCAGTCAAACGAAATGTACTGAAGCGTTTTGAGCGCGTTGAACTTTTGCGACAAAGAGGACAGTGGAAAGAAGGGGATCGAGTAGTTTCCTTGATTAAAACAAAGCCTGCTGAGTAGTTAAATTCATGTCGGGTTGTTCACCCATTGGAAAAACTCATCTGAACTCCCCGCCGCCCAATATACCCATTGAGGATTTTCATATTGGTGTTCCTTTTTGAGTGCACTATAAACTCCCTCTTGATTTTCCGTCTTGAACTTAAGAACTACCCGCCATTCCTGTGTTTCCTGTGTCTCGTTCTCCCAAATGTATTGCGATACAATCGGCCCCTCGACCTGCCCGCAGGCTATTAAACCTTTATTAAGCAGTATTTTAATCATATTCAATGCATCCTGTTTTTGGTTACATGTCGTCAGTCCAATATACACCTTCCCATTCATCTTGTTATAAATTCATTGCAATTATTTTTAAATTATTCATTATATAATTTTTAATTAACACTTGACCCAAAAGCCCAATTACCATTGTGAGAGACGAATATTTAAAAGAAGCTCAAAAGATCATCGAAGATCCTAATACATTAATAAATGTGGTGTCTCGCCGTTCCAAGCAACTCAAATTTGGTAATAAACCATTGGTTGAATCCTTGGAGAAATTAGAACCTGAGGATATTGCTTTACGAGAAATCATTGAAGGCAAGATTTCCTACTTGGAATGGGAAGATCGAACCCCCGAAGGCTAAGGGTTCGTCCTCATCCTTCTAGCCTCTCCCTGATATAGGGGAGAACAGTACATACCGTGTCGAAAAAAAAGAAAAATTCGAGCGTACCACCTGTCCTGACCAATGCAAAGGCCCGGCATAAATATGTACTGTTGGATAAATACGAAGCTGGAGTGGTTCTAAGCGGTACTGAAGTGAAATCAGTACGGGCGGGAAATGCGCAAATTACTGAATCATATGCCAGATTCATTAAAAATGAACTCTTTCTTTTTAATGCTCATATTGCAGAATATGAATTTGGCGGAGAAGAAAATCACCCCACACAACGACCTCGCAAACTGCTTCTAAAAAGAAAGGAACTGGAACGATTAAAAGTTGAAGTTGAGGCTGCCGGAAAAGCTCTTGTTCCGATAAAACTTTATTTCAAGAATGCACTGATCAAATGCGAAATTGCGGTGGGTTTCGGCAAGAATGTTCGCGATAAAAGGCAGGACCTCAAAAAGCAGGTGGCTCAACGAGAGGCAGATCAAGCACTTAAAAATGCAATCAAACGGTGATTGATATAATTCTACTCCACCCGGAAATACCCCAAAATACTGGCAGTATCGGAAGGATTTGTGCTTTTTCTGGAAGTCGGCTCCATCTCATCCATCCATTGGGATTTGAAATTAACGACAAAAACCTGAGGCGGGCTGGATTAGATTACTGGAATGCACTGAAAGTATTTGAGTACCAAAGTTGGGATGAATTTTTGAGTTCGGAAAGAAAACCTAGGCGCATTCATCTTTTTACCACCCATGCGAAGAAAACATTATGGGAAGTTGAATTTAAAATGAATGATGGTTTGCTTTTCGGTAATGAGGGTAAGGGTGCACCCGATGAAATCCATAAATGGGCTGAAGGTCATCGAGTTACCATACCAAGATTTCATGACGGACTCCGGTCATTAAACCTTGCAGTATCAGTTGGAATTGCAACCTACGAAGCGATCCGACAAATTTCTTAATAATATATTAAAGTAAAAAAGCATTACTAAATTCAGTCCATCCGTTTCGATTATATTACCGTTCAAGGACGCTGTGAAAACAGTGTCAGATTGTATTCACTCCATTCAGGCACAGTCCCTTGACTCATGGGAACTGATTGCAATAGACGACTCCTCCAAAGACGGAACCCTGGAAAAAGTCCTTTGTTTTGCTGAAAATGATCCAAGGATTAAAGTTTACCGCAATCAAGGGGAAGGCATTGTGGATGCATTAAACAATGCCATAGATTTATCAGTTGGGGGATTCATCGCCCGGATGGATGCGGATGATATTATGCATCAGGATAGACTGTCCCTGCAGTCTGAATTTCTGATCAATAATGAAAGTATTGGGCTAGTTTCTTCGCTTGTATCCTACAAGGGGAACAATGAAGCAGATTCCCGCGGTTATCAAAATTATGTAAATTGGATCAATACGCTGAAAGAACCAGAAGAAATTTCGTGCAATCGCTTTATCGAAAGCCCTGTCGCACATCCGTCGGTAATGTTTAGAAAAGAACTGCTTACATTATTTGGGTGTTACCGAAAAGGTGAATTTCCCGAAGATTATGAATTGTGGCTAAGGTTTTTGAAAAACGGGGTAAAAATGGCAAAGATTAATCGTTATTTACTGATTTGGAATGATCATGCCAATAGATTATCAAGAAATGACCAGCGATATAAACTTTCCGCTTTCCAAAAAATTAAAGCCCAATATGTCACTCACTGGATAACGGAGCGTGAAATTCCCCAAGTTCCTGTTCATGCCTGGGGGTATGGAAAGAATGCCAGAAAACAGGCGAAATTCCTGAAGCAATGTGGAGTTAATATAAAAGTAGCCTATGAAACTGATTCGAAAAAATTGGGTCACAACGAAGACGGAGTTGAAATCGTACATTATGAAAGGATACCCGAGAAAGGAAAGGTCTTCATCCTCATATTGATTGGATCAATGGGGATCCGTCCTGAAATCGGTCAATACCTGACAGACAGAGGTCACCAAAACGGAAAAGACTATCTGTTCCTGGCATAAATCAGGAATAAACCAAGTTTTTTATTTGATCATTAGGTAATCTGTCTTGAACTTTAGGAATCTTCAAATCCTCATGAATAAAATAATCCTTCTTCTTTTTTTAAGTCACCTGCCTCTGTACGGAGAATCTCCCCACGATGGTTTTATCCCCTTATTCAACGGGAAAAATCTAGATGGCTGGTGGGGATTAAAAACCGAGGATCCGAACAAATGGATGAATCTTTCAGTGAAAGAAATGAAATTGAAGTGGCAGGCCAGTCAAAAAGATATAAGGAGGCACTGGAGAGTGGAAGATGGAATGCTGGTTAATGACGGAAAAGGATTATTCCTTTCGACTGAAAAAAACTATGGCGATTTTGAACTAAAACTTGAGTACAAAACCGTGGCAGGTGCTGATAGCGGAATTTACTTAAGAGGGGTACCCCAAGTACAAATTTGGGATACCACCGAGGCGGGAGGAAAATGGAAACTCGGAGCCGACAAGGGCTCGGGCGGGCTATGGAATAATGGACCGAAAGGAGTACGGGGACGCGACCCGCTCCTGCATGCGGATCAACCATTCGATAAGTGGAATCACTTTCACATCACAATGACAGGAAACCTTGTATCTGTCAGGTTGAACGAAAAACTTGTCGTCCATCGGGCCCCGCTATTGAATTACTGGGACAGAAAAACTGAAATTTCGAAACGCAAACCACTCACAAGCAAAGGTCCGATTCAATTGCAAACGCATGGCGGAGAAATACGTTGGAGAAACATATTCATAAAAGAGTTGGAGCCTAATTGTTGCGGAGAAGAAGAATTTGAGCCTATATTCAACGGTGTAAATTTCAACGGTTGGAAGGGGCCTGTTCAAAATTACGAAATAATCAATCAATCCATACAATGCATTCAAGGCAAAGGAGGAACGATTTATACGGAAGAAGAATATGATGATTTTGTCGTCAAATTTGAGTTCAAACTTCCTCCTGGTGGAAACAATGGCCTCGCAATTCGTTATCCCGGCAAGGGAAATGCCGCATACGATGGAATGTGTGAAATTCAGGTGCTTGACAGTGAGCACAAACGTTATGTCAAATTGGACCCAAGGCAATACCATGGCTCAGCATATGGACTGACCGCAGCACGAAGGGGGTTTCTCAGGCAAACCGGAGAATGGAATAATCAGGAGGTCACGGTTGTGGGTTCTCGCATCATTGTTCTTTTAAATGGCAATTTAATTTTAGATTCGGACTTATCCCACATTGATTCATATATGGCCGGAAAAAAGCATCCCGGTCTATCCAGAAGTCGCGGTCATTTTGGTTTCGCGGGTCATAACGACCCGGTAAGTTTTCGGAATATTAAAATCAAGAGAATCTGAGAAATCATTAGTGCCTTCACGAACGAAGCGATCTACGCTTAGTCCATAACCCTTGAGAATGAGAGAGGAATTAATGATTTCGTTCATTTTTGGGTGTAAGCGTTTTTCAAGCTTTTAAATTTTAATGAAACAATTTCAATCATTGTACATCTAATATAATCAGCATTCTTAAAATCATCACTTCACTGCCAGTGAATCCAATAGTGACAAACAATGAAACCCAAAAGATTTTACCATAAAGAGCATAATTTCGGGCAAAGAAAATAACCGGGAGAATGCCAAGCCTAATTAGGCATAGGGTATTAATCAGGAGCATAAACCAACCGATGATGTGCATCCATAGTGGCATCCCTTAGGTGCTAATGAATTTATTCAATCTTACAACGGAAAAACCTCTTACAGAGACAAGATTGCTTCAATTCATCAAATAAGATATGAGTGAATTATGTTTGAATCATCTAGGGTAGATCAAAAGCGAAAAAGAAAGGAGAACCATCCGGCCTTTGATGAAATCAGGGATTCATGCGTGAAAGAGTTGCGTATGAAAGGATTCGAGACCGAAGTCTACCTTCTGCCTGGCGGAGTGGGAGTAAAAATCTTTAACAGTGACCATCCGTCTCTTGTTCAAATTGCCCACCTTCCCATAATCGAGTTTGATTTCGATTATTCAGGTAGTCCATCGATTGAGCATCTTGCCTTTTTCCAATTACAGGGAATCCGATTTTCACAGTCTAAAATCCAATCTTTTGCTGAACTTAACCAGTTTTCCCTGAGGAAACTTCACTCTGATGGAGCACAAGCCACAGATTTCGAATCGCTTTCGAATCACCAACTGGAGGAACTATCCTTGTGCAAGACTGATGTGGCGGAACTGAATTTCCTGAATTGTGCTCCGGTCCATTCCCTCTTTTTATCCAATTCACGCATCACGAACTCAAGTTTTAATTCATTGAAAGAGAAAAAGTTTGAAAGATTGGACTTATTCCGCTGTGAAGTTTCAGACCTGAGCCCCTTTGCCGGTTCTCCCCTTGAGGAGTTAAATATAAGCGGAACCAAAACAGAATGTTTATCCCCATTATCCTCTTCGCCCTTAAGGAAACTGGAAATGAGAGCAACAAAAGTTACGGACTTGAGTCCTCTTGCACATTGCCCGCTCGAAATCCTTCACCTTCCAGGCTCACCGGTTAAAAGTCTCAGTCCACTAGCATACTGCCCAATCCATGAGCTCAATATTGCCGGACTGGAAATTGAAGACCTTTCCCCTTTGCTTAGCATGCCCTTACAAAAACTGATTGTTTCCAATAAAAAATACGAGGTGCATCAAGTTTCAATCCTGAAAGACTTGGAACTCAGTTCCTTGACTTTCCCCGGTGGTCCGGTCGATCAAAAGGTGGAGGATTTCCTCGAAAATATCGCCAATTACTAAATTTAGGCAAACTTTGTGCCATTCAACACTTGTCCCAATCAAACTTCTTAAATAGATTGTTTCCATGCCTAACCGTTCGTTACGAGATATAAAAGATTACTACGATGTAGTGGTCGTTGGCAGCGGTCTTGGTGGTCTCACCGGAGCAAATGTCCTGGCCAAGCAGGGGCACTCTGTCCTTTTGCTGGAACATCATTACCAGTTTGGTGGTTTAGCGACATGGTTCAAGCGGGCAGGGGGGCACATTTTTGATATTTCCCTTCATGGGTTTCCAGTAGGAATGATTAAGTCTTGCCGGCGTTACTGGACAAAGGAAATTGCTGACTCCATCGTACAGTTGAAAAATATTCGCTTTGTTAATCCTCAGTATGATCTGAAGACTACCTTTGACCGGATTGACTTCACTCAAATCCTACAGGATTCTTTTCAGGTTGCCCGCAGTAAAGTGGAAGATTTCTTCGAACACCTGCGCACCATGGATTACTTTGCCAAAGATGGTGCCACAATCGGTGATTTATTAGAGCAGTTTTTCCCAGGCAGGGATGACATCAAACGACTCCTTCTTGAGCCCATTGCCTATGCCAACGGTTCATCCCTTAAAGATCCTGCCATTGCTTATGGTATTGTTTTTACCAACTTCATGAGAAAAGGTATCTATACGTTTAAGGATGGGACCGATTCATTGATCAAGAAAATGGTCAGTGAATTACGTGGAAATGGAGTGGATTTAAGAAGGCAATCCAATGTTGAATCACTACTAACCGAAAAGAGGGACGGACGTCATCATGTTTCCGGAGTGGTGGTGAATGGGAAGAAGATTAATTGTGGTGCTGTTTTATCCAATGCAAATTTGAAAAACACGATTGAGAAACTGCTCGGCCTTTCCAAGCTACCCAAGTCATTCGCGAAAGAGGCTTCGGAGGTGCGCTTAAACTCTACATCCTGCCAGGTTTACATCGGTATAAAAAAAGGCGAATCCATCCCTGATGTGGGTGATCTTATTTTTACTTCTGAATCAGATTCTTTTTCCTCTGAGGAATTAACTGATTTTCATACAACAAGCCGAACTTTTTCGATCTATTACCCTGACACAAGACCAAATAGAAAAGTGCCAATGCACAGCATTGTGGCATCAATTAACGCAAAATGGCAGGATTGGAACAGGTTATCAGAGGATGAATATAAAAAAGAAAAAAACCGCTTATGCGAAGAATCGCTACTAGCCTTGGAGAAAATCATTCCTGATATAAGAGGTAAAATAGATCATATTGAAGCCGCTACTCCTCGAACCATTGAATATTACACCCAGCACGCATCAGGAGCATCATTCGGAACTAAATTTGAGGGTCTTGATGTGTCCTCATCCCTTCCTGATCATGCCCCGGGCCTGTTTCATGCCGGATCGGTGGGGATCATTATGTCGGGCTGGTTAGGGACTATCAATTATGGGGTAATAACCGCGAACAAGGTCGATAGCTTCCTACGCGCGAAACTCGGTAGCAAATCATAACCTTACAGCTCGCCATTTTAAATTTATAATAAATCATGGAAGATATTCACCGGAGAATTCCTCACAGACCACCTTTCCTGTTTATTGATAAAATCTTGGAGATTACTGATTCTGGAGCAAGAACCAGTCTCTTCGTTCGCCCGGACTTTTCTTTCTTTGAGGGTCATTACCCAGGTAATCCTATAATGCCGGGAGTTCTGCTGTGCGAATCAGTTTTTCAAACCGGGGCAATATTCCTTTCGGATCACATTAAAAATGAATCCCTTAAAGATGAGAATGTCACTCCAGTACTATCCCGAATTCGTGACGCCCGATTTAAGAGAATGGTTTTACCCGGTGACGAGGTTGAAATTTCAGTCACAATGAAGGAACAAATGGGCCAGTTTTACAATCTTTCCGGAGAAATTAAAAATAAAGGCAAAACCGCCCTCACCATTTCATTTGCACTCGCCCTGGTTAAAGACCAGGGATAAAGCATGAGTTTTCTTGATTTAAAAGGAAAAACCTTCCTTATCGTCGGTGTGGCAAATCGTAAAAGCGTAGCTTTTTCGGTTGCCAAATTACTCGAGGAGGAAGGTGCCCGGGTCATTTACTCAGTAAGAAGCAGTAAAAGGAAAAGCGAACTCAAAAGCCTTCTTACCGGGAAATCTATTTTTATTTGCGACTTTGAAGATGAAAAGCAAATTGAGGAGTTGGGATCAAACCTGGAGCAGGAACTTCACGGACAAAAGCTTGCCGGGATACTGCATTCAATTGCCTTTGCGAATTATTCGGAAGGTTTGAAACCATTTTACGAAACCAGGCGAAAAGATTTCTTACAGGCAACACAGATATCATCATTCTCGCTGGTGGAGTTAGCCAATGCATGCTTGCCGGTCCTCGATCAGTCCGCATCTGTTGTAACCATTGGAATATCATCCACCACCGTGACGGCGGAAAACTATGGTTATATGGCACCAATTAAAGCGTCCCTTGAAGCAACTGTACGATATCTGGCCAAATCATTTTCAGGGCACAGTCAGGTAAGATTTAATTCAGTTAATGCAGGACCGCTGAAGACAAGTGCATCGGCGGGCATCCCAGGATATCTGGTGAATTATTTATACGCCGAAAAGCTGACCTTCCGAAAAAAAGCATTGTCCACTCAGGAAGTTTCCAAATTAGCTGTTTTCCTATTAAGTCCATGTTCATCGGGAATCAATGGGCAGGGTATTGTTGTGGATGCCGGGATGGGACTGAATTACTTTGATAGCGAAGTGGTTGAGTCTGCAATGAAATTGGATGAATAAACGATTTTCCCGGGTATCAATCGAAGCAATGGCCTATGCCTTGCCTACAGAAGTATTCACTTCTGAGCAAATTGAGGCTGACCTTAGCCCTCTGTATGATCGATTAAAGTTACCCCGGGGCAGGCTCGAATTGATGACAGGAATTAAGGAAAGGAGGTTTTGGCCCTCTTCTTATCGACCATCGACTGCTTCAGCGGAAGCAGGCAGGAAATTGATCATGCAAGGAGTGGATCAAAACAGGATTGATTTGCTCATCCACTCATCAGTCTGCAGGGATCGGCTTGAACCTGCGACCGCCTCTTATGTTCACGGACTTCTTGGATTGAGCGGAGACACCCAGATTTTGGATATCTCAAATGCCTGTCTTGGATTTATTAATGCCGTGGTTTTAGCAGGAAACATGATTGAGTCCGGCCAAATCAACCGGGCAATGATCGTCGCCGGAGAAAACGGAAAACCACTGGTTGACCGAACGGTTAAAATACTAAACCAGGGTCATCTTAGCCGAAAGGACATCAAGCCTTATTTTGCAAATTTAACTATCGGTGCAGGGGCAGTCGCGTGGTCTTTGGTGAAATCTGACCTCACCTCCCCAGGCTCGCCCAAATTAGGAACATTTTCATGCGAAACTGATACCTCCTTTAATCATCTTTGTGAGGGTGACGCCGACGGCGATGAGCTTGTCATGCAGACAGACTCGGAGGAACTTTTGCATGCCGGTATATCCGTGGCAAAACGGGCATGGACTAAATTCGTCTCCGCCAGTCAATGGAACTCCGAATCACCTTCTTTAATTGCTACTCATCAAGTCGGCAAAGCTCACACCCGGGCTCTTTTTGAGTCGCTGAATCTAAATCTGAATAAAAATTATTCCACATTTGAAACATTGGGTAATTGCGGCTCTGTCTCCCTTCCTCTGACTTACACCCACTCCTGCGAGGATTCACCTGGCCGCTTAAATGAACGAGCCGTTCTTCTTGGTATTGGCAGTGGGCTTTCAAGTTTAATGCTTTCCATAAACCCTTGAAAATTCCTCCTTCACTTTCAAGCCATTACCCATTTACGGGCAATTCATTTAAAGTGAAGGCTGGCTATAATCTACACTACCTCGATGAAGGAAAGGATCTGGGCATTCCCACTCTATTTTTACATGGCAATCCGACATGGTCATTCTTTTACCGGCGATTAATCTTATCCCTTCGGGAACATGGAAGATGTATAGTGCCGGACCATATTGGCTGTGGATTGTCTGATAAGCCATCCTTCCCTGATTTTGCCTACGATCTCAGGTGCCATGGCGATAATATCCGTGACTTGGTGAACCACCTTGGGATAGATCGATTTCGCTTGGTTCTGCACGACTGGGGTGGTGCAATCGGGTTATCCGCTTTCCGTAATGAACCCGAAAGAATTGATAAGCTTGTGGTCATGAACACGGCCGCTTTCCCTTCCGACGATGTACCGAAAAGAATTTCAATTTGCAGATTCCCAGTATTCGGATCTCTGCTCGTTCGCGGATTGAACGGATTTGCTGGCCCGGCCACATTTATGGCGGTTAGAAATCCAATGAAACCCGAAATTAAAAATGCATTTCTTTACCCTTATGACAATTGGGGAAACCGAGTAGCTGTGTGGAGATTCGTTAAAGACATCCCGAAAGAAAAAAATCATCCGAGTCGTAATTTATTACAGGAGACTGCCGATTCGCTCAGTAACTACAAAGATACGCCCGTTCTTGCCTGTTGGGGAATGAGGGATTTTTGCTTTCATGGTGGATTCCTTAAGGAATGGCGTCAATTTATGCCCCATCTTGTTGCCCATGAATTCGAAAATTCAGGCCATTATTTACTCGAAGACGACTACGAGGGTTGTCGCTCAAAAATTGAGCCTTTCCTTTTCGGTTGACATATAATCCGGCATCTTGGACTTGCTTTTCCGAACAAATCGTCGCAATTTAATACTATGGCTCCTGGCAAACCGTTGAGAAGCAGAGAAGAGCGTACCCATAATGTCGTCTCCATCGAACCGCATGATAATACATCGGACGCCTACCGTCCGGAGCAACCCAGGAGATCAGATATGAGCTTCGGCTTTTATCTTTCGATCGCAGTAATTACCTTCCTTACGATTTTATTTTTCTCAATTTACGAACTTGCAGTCGAATCGTGGGAAAGACTCAAGTAGAGAGAACACCTCACGGGCTTGGATTAAAGGAATTTGATGATTTCCAAACTTATATTGAATTGGAAAGACGTTTATCCTCATACACATCAAGAAATTACCAACATTCAATCGTTTGTTTTTTCTACTGGTTGCACAAGATGGAGGGTCAACAAATTCAACCGAGTGAAGTGACCAAAGAGCAAGCCCGTTCTTATGTCATTGAAGCTCAATCCAAATATTCACGCCGCACCCTTAGGAATCATATCTCAGGCCTCAGGACATTTTTCAAGTTCTGCCTTATCCGGAAACGGATTGCAATTAACCCCTTTCATAATCTCAGTCTCCCGAAACCCGATAAACGGCTCCCTCAAATTCTGACGGAAAAGCAGATTTTCAAATTACTTGACCAGCCGATTCTGCAGGGTGAGGAACAAGCAAATCCAAGTTTCCATGAACTGCGCGATCTGCTGGTGATGGAACTTCTTTATGCTGCGGGTTTACGGGTTAGTGAATTAATCGGTATGAATTATGGAGATATTAATTTCATCAATGCATCGGTAAAAATAACCGGAAAAGGGGGGAAGGAAAGGATTTCACCCATTGGGCAAAAAGCACTTAAAACTCTCTCTCGATTTAGGGAGTTGTATGCAAAAGAATACTCAAACTCCTCCCCCGTCATTATTAATCAATACGGTAATCGCCTCTCGACCCGATCGGTGCAGATTTTGCTGAAAAAATATCTCGGCGCTGCCAAGTTACCTTCGGATCTAACACCTCATAAAATTAGACATTCATTCGCCACCCATCTGCTTAACCGCGGTGCGGACCTGCGGGCAGTTCAGGAACTACTGGGACATTCAAGCTTGTCGACCACTCAAATTTACACGCATGTTTCCGCCGCCCGCCTGAAAGAAGTTCACGGTCTTGCTCACCCACGCGCCTGAATATGTATCATCCATCAAATTGATTTCCAGTTTCTCCATCCAAAGATTATTAATTTTTACATCCACTCGAAAGATAAATAAATACTTATTTTTACATATCATTTAATTTTCTTTTCTTTGAAATGATAAAATATTCTTGTTTCTTTTAATTCTAAGTATTTTAAATTTTTCATGACAAATTACATTTTATACTTTTCCCTCCTTCCACTCTTGGCGATTTCAGCAAAGCCCATTGTTTTTGATTTCAAAGACCCCAAGGGTGTGAACAATATTATTTTTCAAATGGATGCTCCACTTGAGTCCATTAATGGATCAGGGGACGGTGTCTCCGGAAGTGTGGAGTTTGACCCCGGGAATCCTGAGTCCACCAAGGGGACGATCTCCCTGGATGCCAAAAGCCTGCATGTGGGAAACCCGGTGCTTAAAGAGCACATGCACGGAGATGACTGGCTTGAAGTTGAGAAGTTTAGCCAAATTAAGTTTCATCTTTCACAACTCCAGAATGTTAAAAAGGTAAAGAATGACTACCACGCAGATGCCAAGGGTAAAATGACGATTCGTAATGTGACTGTTCAGATAAATGTACCGGTAAAACTCACATTCCTGAAGGATATGCTCATTAAAAGAAATCGCGTGCCGGGCGATCTTCTTGTGCTGCGTTCAAAATTCTCGGTCAAGCGTGATGATTTTAATATTCAAAAAGGACAAAACCTTGAAAAAGTAGCCAACGAAATTGAGATATCCGTCAATCTCGCTGGAGCTGCACCGAGTAAATAGTTTTATTAAACGGCGGGCGGTTAAAACCGTTGGCACTTTTTGGCGGGATCGTGTATGACATGATCTCGCTTTTCTATTTTTTTCATTTAGTGTATATTCTTCCTCTCATGCCCGCTAAAGATATTTTCCCGATTAACGATCGCCTTCTCGTTCGCTCAGACAAAGAACTCATGCTTTCACAAAAGAGCCGTGCGTACTGGTTTTGTGGTCTTTCAGGGTCGGGCAAGAGCACACTGGCCATTCAACTGGAGAAAGATCTGCATAATTCAGGAATCTTCTCCGTGGTTTTGGATGGGGATAACTTAAGGGTCGGACTCAATCAAGATTTGGGATTCAGTGATGCAGACCGTATGGAAAATATTAGACGAGTGAGCGAAGTCGCGAAAATCCTGGTATCCAATGGAGTGGTTGTTATCGTTTCACTCATCTCTCCCAAAAAGGAATTCAGGGAATTAGCCAGTAAAATTATTGGCAGTGACTCATTTCGCGAAATCTACATTCAGGCAGATTTTGAAACCTGCCACAAAAGAGATGTGAAAGGGCTATACGCCAAAGCTGAAAAAAATCAAATTGAAGATTTTACGGGCAAATCCTCTACCTTTGAGGCTCCATTGGACCCTTGGATTAGCATAGACACTGCCAATGAAACGATCAGTAAATCCTCCCAAGCACTCTTCAGTCAAATTATTAAAGATGTTCAAATTTAACTCGAATGCAAAACTATAACTTAACTCACCTCGAACAGCTGGAATCAGAGGCAATCTTCATTCTCCGCGAGACTGCTGCCCAGTTTGACCGACCGGGTCTTCTCTTCTCTGGCGGTAAGGACTCAATCGTGATGGCTCATCTTGCCGCAAAAGCATTTACTCCCTCGAAAATCCCTTTCCCATTTGTTCATGTTGACACAGGTCACAATTTCCCGGAAACCCTGAAGTTTCGTGATGAATTTGTCAGTCAGCAAGGCGTACATCTAATCGTCGGATTAGTACAGGATTCAATCGAGCGAGGAACCGCCGTCGAAGAAACGGGGCCGAATGCGAGCAGAAACGCACTTCAATCCGTCACTTTACTGGAAACAATAGAAAAGGAGTCGCTTGATGCCTGCCTGGGAGGCGGCAGGAGGGACGAGGAAAAGGCAAGAGCCAAGGAGCGTTTTTTTTCCCATCGGGATGCCTTTGGTCAGTGGGACCCAAAAAATCAACGACCCGAGCTATGGAATCTTTTTAACGGGCGAAAAGCTCCCGGGGAAAATTTTCGCATTTTCCCGCTGAGTAACTGGACAGAAATGGATGTGTGGCAGTATGCAAAAATTGAGAACATTGAACTTCCCAGTCTTTATTTCAGCCACAACCGCGAAGTTATTAACCGTAATGGAAGTTTACTCGCAGTTTCTGAATTTGTTTCCCCAAGAGAGAATGAAAGTCCCGTTAAGGAAACGGTTCGTTTCAGAACTATTGGGGATGCCACCTGTACCGGAGCGGTGCTTTCCACTGCGTCCAATCTCGATGAAGTAATTGCAGAAGTGGCTGCGTCCCGGGTAACTGAGCGTGGTTCCCGGGCAGATGACCGAAGGTCGGAAGCGGCAATGGAGGATCGAAAGAAACAGGGCTATTTCTAAAACATTTTATTCAAATGACAAACCAGAACAGCTATTTAGACATGGACCTTTTACGGTTCACCACCGCCGGAAGCGTGGACGACGGAAAGAGTACCTTAATTGGCCGCCTTTTTCATGATACCAAGGCAATTTTTGAAGACCAATTAGAGGCAATTGAAAAAAGCAGTAAGCAGCGGGGTGATGAGCATGTCAACCTGGCCCTCCTTACCGACGGACTTCGGGCTGAGCGTGAACAGGGCATTACGATTGATGTTGCCTACCGTTACTTCGCCACCCCTAAACGAAAATTTATTATTGCCGATACTCCGGGGCACATTCAATACACGAGAAACATGGTCACCGGGGCATCGACAGCCAACCTTGCATTAATCCTGGTTGATGCACGGAACGGGGTCGTGGAACAGACGCGCAGACACACATTTATTGCCGACCTGCTTGGAATAAAGCATGTGGCGGTGTGCATCAACAAAATGGATCTTGTCGATTATCAGGAGGAAGCATATGAAAAAGTGCTTCGCCAGTACACCGATTTTGCATCCCGTCTGGAAAATGTGACCGACTTAACTTTTGTTCCTATTAGTGCCCTGAAAGGAGACAATATTGTTGATCGGTCCGAGAACATGAAATGGTACAAAGGGCCTCCGCTCCTGTATCATCTTGAAAATGTGTATGTCGGATCGGATAGCAATCATGTGGACTCACGTTTTCCCGTTCAATGGGTTATCCGCCCCCATTCGGATGTGCATCACGACTTCAGGGGTTTTTCCGGTCGCGTGGCCGGAGGAGTATTCAAAACCGGGGACGAAGTCACCGTTTTACCGTCCGGTTTCTCCACCAAAATTTCTAAAATTCTGAAAGGTGAGGAGGAATTGGACTCTGCTTATCATCCCCAATCAGTTACTATGCTGCTGGAGGATGAAATTGATGTCAGTCGGGGAGACATGATTGTTAAACCGAATAACCGTCCGAAAATATCTCAGGACCTTGATGCTTTTATTTGTTGGTTCTCGGCCACGAAAAAAATGGTGAAGGGTGGAAAGCTTATTTTTCGTCATACCACCAAGGAGGCTCAGGCAATCGTTTCTGATATCCGCTATAAAGTGGATGTTAATTCACTCAGGAAGATGGAAGATGTGGACGGTTTTGAAATGAACGATATTGGCCGTGTTTCACTACGGATCTCTCAGCCTGTGTTTCATGACACCTATCGTAGAAACCGAAATACAGGAAGCTTTATCCTGGTTGATCCTTTTACAAACGAAACCCTGGCCGCAGGGATGTTAAGATGAATTTACCGCCGGTGCAGATTGAACAGTTGCGAGAACTCGGACTGCGTCTGATTTCTCAACATTCAGCTCGGGTTGTGGTTCCTGCCAAGCAAGAAAAAGCCGGCTACTGGTTTGGCGGGGGTAATATTATTCAGGAAAGCGGAGGTCGGATCGTTCTTTGTGGAAGATACCGGAATGCCGGCGACTCAACCACGGGGACCGGTGCCGGAGAAAGGGGACTGGAGTTTGCGGTATTTGCCGGAAACGAGAAGGTGGAAAATCTCGATAAAATACTTTCTTTTTCTAAAAAGGATTTAGCTCACTCTTCAAATATTGTGTCGATTGAGGGTGGTTGTCTCATTCAGACATCAGACAAGAATCAATATGAACTGTTCATTTCCACCGAAAAGCAGGTCGCTTATCCAAAGTCGTTAATCAATTTCCAGAAACCGGGAACCGGAGTATGGAGTATTGATCTGCTGACAGGACAGAATCCTGAGTCAATTGAATTGGCTTCAATCCGCACGGTTGCCTCATCGACTGATTCTGGCACTCTTCATGCCAAGGATCCGGTTGTTTTTTGCTCTCAGGATGGACATACTGAACTCCTATACTGCAATCATCCTTTTTCATGGTCGAGTTCGAACACGGGTCTGATAAGGCGAAAAAAAGGGGAAACCTCCTTTGGAGCTATTTCTGATTCTGTTCTCTCCCGGGGAAACTGTTGGGATGTGGCCTGCTCACGAGTAACCGAAAGATTATCCGTGCCAAAGATTGGTTCTTTTGCTGGTCTCCCGAACCTGTCCCTGTACTTTTACGATGGTGCCGAGTGCCTTCGCCCTTTGGAACAAAACCCGCAGGCATCCAAGCGACCACGGGGATATTCCTGTGAAGAGCTTGGAGGCTTAGCCTGGGGGTGGGACAGTGAATTCCCTAAAATTAATTCAATATCAAAGGATTTCCCCCTTTTCATATCTCCACATGCCAGCGGATGCAGTCGCTATGTGTCTGCTATCTTCCTCCAAAATGGGGATTTGCTCGCCACTTGGCAGCAGGCACAACCTGACGGCTCTCAGCCGCTTGTAGCTCATAAAATTGATTATTCCGAGGTAAAGCGAATTTTGACCGTTTAAAAATAATTTATTCAAAAGTTCAGCTTTTCAGCTGGCACAATGGTTTGGATGTCTTTTACCATTTTTAGAATTTGAGAAAGGGAATTTCTATTTTTGTCGGTAAAAGCTAATTTCATGGTTCCTGACCCGGATGTCTTTCCGGAATTAGATGCCATTTCTAAATGAGAAATATCTTTAAGCATTTCCATCGGACCACCTGGAGGTATGGGTAAATCCATCTTCAAAATTGGAGCGATATTAATTTTGAGAACAAAATCATTCTTTTCAAAAATCTCTTTTTCTGAACCACTAACCGGATTCTTTACCGAGCCAGACTGAGTGGCTTTGAGATGATCCTTACTGGCAATAAGGAGAAAATCATCTTTTTCAGTTATTGAATAGCCCTGCATCATAGCGAAGCCCATACCCATGGCTACTGGAGGTGCGGATTTGAACTTGAGCCATTTTTCAGTATCGATAGATGCCGCGACAATAAACTCTGGTTTGGGCATGGCGGCCATCATCATGGCTCCCGGATCCATTCCGCCTGGAGGAGCACCACCGGGGAAACCTCCAGGAGCGCCCGGGCCTGGGAAGGGCGAATCTTCCATGTCATCATCTCCAAAGGGATTGTCTTCGGCAGGTGAGGCATCATCTCCAAACGGATTATCTTCAGCAACATCAGGGCCTCCTGGAAAACCACCCATGCTTGCAGGGTCTGGCATTTTAACATCGGTTAAGGATACCATGAATTCCCCGGTAAATGAGCTAATTACATCTTTAATGGATAAGTCACCCAATTCAGGCATTGGTTCATTTAGCTTAATGTCATCTCCAAATTCGGGAAGGATTTCCTTCTCTGCAAATTCAACGAAGTTTGAAATATCAAAAGCAAAACCTAATGCCAGTATGGCATCCGCGGGTGAGAATTTTAAAATTCCATTAGAAAATCCACCTTTTCCATAAACCATGTCATTACTGGGAGTATCTATTTTAACCTCTCCGACCATTTCACCATCTTCGAAATTCAGAGTAAGCGTTCCACTTCCCCCTTTAAGAGTATCCAGGTTAACATCGTCAAGGTTGGCTCCCAAATTATCGAGGATAGAATCTCCGCCAAACCAGACTCCAATGTCATTTTTCTCGTTTGAAAACGATGCAAAAGTATCTTGGTTTTTGATCAATGCATTGGAACCATCTGCAGTCATGAATTGATCGATTGACGGCTCTCGGTCTTCGGGTATATCCGCACCACCTGCATAAAAGAAGTCAGATCCAACGGCAATTTGTGGTTCAGCACCGTCGGCTCCACCAAGTGCTTGGTAGAGCTGATATCCATCTTTTTCAGTTGGTTTGTCCAGGCCGGCAAGTAATTCGAGCGTATTCATGAACTTTTCCTTGTCTGACAACTTCCCCGCAAGACCTCCGGTTGGCGCTAAGTTTGTATTTTCGTTAGGGATAAGATGAATTTGAAAAGGTTCGGAGATATCGATTCCCAAAGAGGATGGGTTTTCGAGTGCCTTGGCAACCATGGGAGGTAAGCCCGGAGGCAAAAGAGCCGCGATATCGTCACGACCTTTTTGCAGGAGATCATTGACTCGGATCAAAATAACGGCTCCGGCATCGGATGGAATTCTTTCTATTAGAGGAATATTATTATTTGATGGCCCAGAATTCTTTGGTTCTTTTTGGGGCTCATCTGATGCTTGCGAAGAGCTTTTTTCAGCCTGCTCAGATTCAGTTTCATTATTTACAATCTGATCGCCATTTTCTTCATCATCGCCGAGTAGATAAAAAATAAGAACAACAACAAGTGAAATTAAAGTAACTGCTCCAATTGAAGCAAAAATTAGAACTTTTTTACCACTGCCCTTTGCAGATGAAGCCTGCGTTTGATTGAGCTGGTTCTGGGTATTTGCTACTCCTTGATTTGCGTGTGCCTGCTGTGGTTCTTGCGATACAGGCTGTGCGGAGGCAGGTTGGCTCAAGCCGGGTACTTGGGAGAGGGGAACCCAGTTCTGCCCGTCGTGACATGCCTGATCCTGTAATGTAAATGCACCTTGTTGGATGTATTGTTGAACTTGTTCGATGGTGTAGGGACCGTATTGAGTCCCGTCTTTATGTACATAAATATTCATGGGCAGGAAGGATTTGTATGTAAATTATTATTAAAATTAATCACTATCTATTGTGCAAGGGTTAAGATTTCATATAATATGCTTAATTAAATAACACTTAAAGAATCGATAGCCTGTCATTTTTTTTGTATTAAAAATAATGCGTGATTTTTTCAAGTGGGTCTCGAATAGGCAT
>CAJWWH010000019.1 GCA_913048545.1 uncultured Opitutia bacterium
TCTCCAAGAAAAATAATCTTTCCCACCTATACCATCACCCGAAATATTCCTTATGTCCCCACCCCGTTGGCAGCGGATAAATTAATCTTTTTACTAGCCGACAGCGGGATTGCTTCCTGTATGGAGAGACACACCGGAAAAATTTTTTGGCGGGAAAGATTGGAGGGGAATTTCTTTGCCTCCCCCATAATAATCAACGATGTCATCGTTATCGTGTCCCGCATGGGTGAAGTTACCACCCTGAAAATTAATGATGAAAAAATAACCTTCCTTGGGAAATCCCAACTTGGTGAGCTCACTCACAACACCCCCGCCGTGGGAACTAATTCTTTATTTTTTCGAACCTACTCAAAACTTTTTTGCTTACCCTTCGAACAACTTTGAACATAATCGATTTCTTAAATTAATTTTTTACCTTAAATCACCATGAAAATATTATTTAATCTATCCTTACTTGTAGCATCGCTCTCTCTTTTGACAGTCTCTGTTTCACTTCAGGCTGAATCAATTGAAGTGGCGGGGTACTCCTTCGCCTCTCCTTCAAACTGGAAATCTTCCACTCCCACTTCCAAAATGCGCAAAGCTCAGTTCAAGGTTACCGGAGAAGAAGACAAGGACGCAGAAGTAGCTTTCTTCTATTTTGGAAGCGGTGGTGCGGGTGGAGTGAAAGCCAATGTAGATCGTTGGATGAGCCAATTTGAAGAAGCGAAAGAAAGGAAAATTAAAACCACGACTATTGGTGAAACCCCGGTTACCTATGTACAGGCACATGGAACCTTTTTAAGCGGCGGTTTTGTGGGGCCGAAAACACCCAAGCCTAACTTCGCGCTGCTGGCAGCAATTGTAGAGGGGAAAAATGGATCGATATTTATTAAAATGACCGGACCGAAAAAGACAGTGGAGAGCCAGGTTTCAGCAATGAAAAAAATGGTGCTTGATTCATTGGACAAATAATCACTGCTCTAGCTTATTTCCGAATGGGCAGGAAACTTTTCCTGATTCCTTCGGACACACATTCCGCATACTCTTCGATCAGGCTTTGCCTTTGCATGCCATCGATTGATTTCTTACCCGGGTAATTCCCTAGAATGATTCTCTGAAAAGCATCCCGGGAATTCGCAACATAAGGCTCAAGAAAAACCACCGGGCAATAATAACTCCGGTTGGCGAGAAGGTTGCGTGCCCAGACCCCCGGAACGGAACCAATTTTCAGGGCGTTAGGCCCTTTATAACGAAAAGCGGGCAATTGTGTTAATCCGGAAAATGTACGGGAAATACACTCAGCGACTCTTTGTTCCGTCCGTGCCCAACCATTCACCAACCGATAAATCATTTCAAATCTTTGGCGGTCATCAGATAGTTCTCCCCCCATATAACATCCATTAACCAGAACATGAAAATCATTCCTCTCCACCAATTCCTGTTTCTCACTACTTGGCCACGGTGCAGCGTTCAAATGCAGACAAATTACCAAGTCTGGCCGAACAACCTCGTTTACCAGTTTTGCCCGGGCACGAATTTCCGAAATTCGGTAAAAAAGAACTTCCCTTCTCTTTCTCAGCATTTTTTCTCTTTCCCCGGGCTCATATTTTTTCTTTAGATTCAACTCCTTTTCCCTAACCCACAAATCCGCCTCCTGATCGAAGTCACCTGGTCGATTGGAAGTTACGGGCTCATTCTTCTCCCTTAGTAAAACTACTTTTGCTCCATTCCCGACAAGCTTTTCCTTCAATCTCTTCGCCACCAGAAGTGCGAGCTCTCCCTCTTTTACTGGTGGATGACCGTTCGATGAGAAATGCCTTCCCTCCATTAGTGAAAATCTTCCACCAATATGTCCGGGATCCAAGGCAATCCTCAGGCCTTTCAGAGAATTATTTTTATCTGGATCCGACCACTCAATTTCCCTTGGTAAAGTTTGATTCTGATCAGAAAAATAAAGTTTATACCACTCATCCCCACCCTTTTTCTTGCGAATCAAAACTTCAGCTTCTTTTATCTTGATCCAATTTTCGTACCAGGATGTCCTGGGACAATAAATATTCCTTAACGCCTGCTCGAAATACTCTTTACTAAACTTGGCCTGAAACGGATCGAGTACTTGCCAGTCCGGTGACTGGACAGAGTCAAGATTCGCCTCACTTGTAAGTGGACGGGCACATAAAATTAAACTCACAAACAATCTCAACCACACAGGAGAATTACAATGGGGATTGAAAAAGGGTTTGCAAAGTTTTTTCTTTTTGCCGAGGACTTTTAAATCAAATCTCACCAAAGATGAACTTTTCAAGCAAACCTTCTTTATTTTTTAAAGACAAAGAAATCCTACTTCTTGAAGATGACCTTCTATTAGCGAAGCGAATCGCATCCTTTTTAGAAAAAAATGGAAGCGAAGTAACTCACTGTAAAAGTCTGCTCGAAGCCAGAAACGCACTGACCAGTCTAAATTACGAAGCCGCACTTCTTGATTTGAATTTGCCAGACGGTGAAAGTCTCGAACTTTTTCGTGAGGGGATTATTCCTGACAACACTTCGACAGTTTTGATGACTGGGGAGGGAGGAATACGGTCCGCAGTCGAAGCCATTCAACTCGGAGCTGCGGATTACTTGGCAAAACCATTTGATCTCGAAGAGCTCCCACTCATTTTTGCTCACGCGGACAATCGTAAAAAGAGCACCCGCTTGCGACAACATGCTCAAGAAAAAGTGAAAAGAAAAACAGACAATCTCTTTTTTGAAGGTTCTTTTGAGGGAGATTTAGAAAATCTTGAAAAAATTCTTAGTGCAGATGATCGTTTGAAAACACATCTCCCCCCCCTACTGATTGACGGACCGACCGGTTCGGGGAAATCAACTTACGCACGCTGGATCCACGCCCACGGACCAAGGTCTGAAAACTCATTTGTGGAAGTAAATTGCTCAGCAATTCCAGACAGCTTAGTGGAATCGGAGCTTTTTGGTCATGAAAAGGGGGCATTTACGGATGCCCAAAATGCTCGAATCGGGCTTTTTGAAGCTGCCGATCAGGGAACGCTTTTCCTCGATGAAATCGCCAGTCTGTCTCTTCCCGCCCAAGCCAAAGTTTTACTTGCTATCGAAAATGGAATTATCCGAAGACTGGGTGGAACTAAGGAGATTAAGGTGGATGTCAGAATCATCGTTGCCGCCAATCAGGACCTGAGGGAAATGATTAAAGAAGGGCAATTCAGAGAAGACCTATTTCACAGACTGGATCTTCTCAGGATCAAAATCCCCCCGTTGAACTCCAGGGGAAAGGATATTTTGCCCTTGGCCAGGCATTTTCTCAAAACTCTGTGTCAAAAATACAAACTTCCTGTTCCTCCACTGTCCAAAAAAAGTGAGGATCTCCTCCTGGCTCATTCATGGACCGGTAATACCCGGGAGTTAATCCATGAGCTCGAACGAACTTTGGTGATGAGCGAAAAAGGCAAAAGTTTGGAGATTTTACCGGCTCGCGTATCTTCCGTGGTGCATCAATCAGAACTCGAACATGAAGATTGGCTCAATCCGTCTTTCTCCTTTCCCAAAGATGGATTCGATTTGGAGAAAGAAGTTATAAGATTGATTCAGCTGGGTATTCAACAATCAAACGGGAATATTTCCGAAGCAGCCAGGCTTCTTGGTGTGCCAAGGGACTATATCCGCTACCGACTTCAGAAAAAAGGGGCGTGATCTTTGGGGATTATTTCCAACCAGCCCCATCAATTTGGGGATTATTTCCAAATATGCCGAATGCCATGCAGATTAAAAATATTGTTAATTTATGATAATAAACATCTTAAGAAATCCCTCAGCTTTGGCATTATAAATGGTTAAATCAATCCACAGTTTAGAATAATAACCACAATAGATATGAAAAAATTAATTACCTTATTACTGATCGCCAACCTATGGGTCGCTTGGGCAGCCGCACAGCAAAAGCCTTCCTTTGAAATCAAGATTGGAGAAACTCAAGATCGTCCTAAATTTATAAAAAAAGATTTCCCAAGACATTGGGGCAAGCCACCGGAAGTTCAACTACGAGATTATGTGGATCTTCCCAAAGGTTTTGGTAAAGGAAGTTCTACATTGGCATATTGGATCAAAGAAAATCTTAAAGAAGACTCCATCAAAAAGCCCGACATCCTTACTGACAGAGAAAAACTGGATCCCCGGAAATATGAAGCCGAAGTTATGGGAAAAGTAAAGGAAGGCAGTATTACCAGAGATGAAGCCCAGAAAAAACTAGGTGCACTGAGGGAAGAGATGGAGAAAAAAGGTGAATTCAAGCGCCCAAAACGTCCACAAAAACCTGAACTCAGCGACTCGGTAAAGGAAAGTATTTCCAACATTAAATCTCAGCAGGAAGCCCTTCATCGTTCGATGAAAACAAAGCTTGCGGATCTCGGCAAAGACGCATCCAAGGAGGATATGCGTGATGCAATTGAAACATTCAAGGCGGAAAATAAGGAAAAATTCGATGCCATCAAGGAAGCAAATGAAGCGATTCGTGATAGTATTGAAGCTTCCCGACCCGCGAAACCTGAACGTCCTGAACTTACCGCAGAACTTAAAGTCAAAGTGGAGGCTCTCAAAGAAAAAGAGAAGGCACTGCACACTGCACGCAAGGAACTCAACAGCCAGTTGAAAGAAGCTTCCAAGGAAGAGAAGAAAACTTTGATCAGTGAGTTCAAAGAAAACAACAAGGTCAAACACGAGGAAATCAAAACGAAATCAAAAGAAATTAAGGAAGAAATCCGGGCCCTTGTGGAAACGGAAGCGACCCGAACTTCAGATCTTTGATTTTTAATTTAATCATTTACAGTAAAAAAAGGAGTGGGATTATCCCACTCCTTTCTTTTGTTTGGCACATTAAGTAAAAAAGAATTAGACTGAGTCCTTGACTTCCTACTTTATCAAATTGAACTACGGTTCTTTTCTTTTTACGCTATTTCTCAAGATTTCTGCTCACTGCTCCGGTCAAGTAAATCAAGAACAAGAGATAGAAAATTTTCATTCAGATATTCATTCTGAAGAGAATTCTTCTGAGATGGGTGAGGGAGTACCGATTCCCCTGTCCGACGAAGAACTAAGTCAACTTCTTTTCGGCGACCTGTCAGAGATGCCCACCGAAGAAATAACCATATCCGAAACTAAAGTGTGGTTGCATTCTATTTCTGCTTCCATGGGATTGGGATACTCGGACAATCCGATGTTTGGACCCTATACAAGAAAAAGTAGCGGATTTGTTGAACTGGGAACCGAGTCCTTCGTGCTCAGGCAGGGTAATCCTGATTATTTAAGCTATCTTTATTTTTATGGCGAAGGAAAGCGGTTTTTTGACCTGCCTGAAGGCAAGCTTTCTGGACTACTACTTGTGCAGGCGGAGCATTCATATAAACCAAAAGCTTCAAATTTTTCTTTTGGCGTAAAAGGGCGCCATATTTACTTCGACCAGGCATTTGACTTTTCTGACCTCGGTCTACCGTTTTCAATGCAGGTGCAGTCCAATAAGTCCGAATTAATTCCCCACATTGGCTATCGCATTTCACCCAAAACTAAACTTGCGATTGAATGGACGCAGGGGATTGACCGATATGACAACCCGTCGGAGAACTACCGGGATCAAAAATTTCAGGGTGCCATCGAATGGAAAATTAACGACAAATATACTTGGAAAGGAAAAGCTTTTTATCATGGTTTAGAATACGATCAAAGAAAGCGGAAGGATGAGAACGGGAATAGTTTGGATGGTGATCTTGATACATCTAAGATCGGTGGAAACATTGGACTCGAGAAAGAATCGGAATTACCATGGATGAGTTCAATTGGATTGCGGGTAAGGTATGAACAACTTTCAGATAACGCGGGTGCTTACTATGACTATCGAAAGACGGGAGCCAAGATCTCCCATGAAATGAAAGTCGGTGAGTGGAGTTCGTCCGTGGAACTTGGATTGACTGACTATCAATACCAGGTTCGGAAAGTTTCTTCAGGAATAACATTGGATAGACAGAGTTACACCGTGGATCTTCAACTAAATAGACACATTACCCCAGCTTGGAAATCCTACCTAAAATGGGGCTATGAACACGATCGATCTAATTCTCCTGATTACCAGTATTACACCAATTTTTGGTCATTGGGACTTGCCTGGGAAAACTAAAAATAATTGCATAAAGTATACAATTATCAAACTGCACTCCAAACAGAAGCATATCTTTATTTGAATGAATAAGCCAGACCAGCGAAGGATCACCCTATTGGCAATAATTTCACTTTTTGCCTTGCTTACTTTTGTCCTGCAACGATTTGCACTTGATCAATTTTATGAGTTGGCCCTTGAACGGGAAGCCAAATCTCTTCATCCAAAAGTTGAAATTTTACTTCAGGAGATTGACACCGAAATAATGGACGAAAATCTGATGTATATCGAACTGGGCTTGGAGGAATTAATTTATGACGATCTCGATGTCTTACGACTTTTGGCACTGAGAAGCCTTGAAATCCCCGAAGTTCGCTATGTCAATTGTTTCAACAAAGTTGCAGAACATCTTGATCTTGCAACCAATGTGGAAACGAAGTCATTTGACCCGATTGCCCTACAAGAGGCTAAAAATTCTTTTGCCTCCGTTCGGTTACTGGACAAAGAAGTTTCGATCATTTTTCCAATCGGAAAACTGGGGGAAATTGGATTCATCGAACTCGGTATCGACGCAAAACCGACAATTATTCCCGAGCGCAACGCTATTAAGCAACAAGTGATCAATCAGGGACTGTTTGTCTTTTTAGTCGGCTCAGTCTTGCTGTTTTTTGTTTTCGAACTCTTTTTTAAAAGATTAAAAAAAGCGGAAAATACTTTGATCGAAAAATCTGAAAATCTGAAGCAGGCTAATAAAAGACTCTCTTCTGCGTGTAAATCAGCTGGTTTGGGTGCGATTTCCGCTCACCTGTTCCATGCAATCAAGAGCCCCCTCATGGGCTTAAAGAATTTGGACCTCGGACAGAACAGCGAAGATCAGGAAACTGCAGTGCAGGTACTGAGGAGCACCACCCAAAAGATTGAAAGTCTGATCCATGAAACCCTCAATAGTCTCCGTGAACATGAACTCGATGAAGAAAGCTATTCTTTTGGAGTCGGGGAGCTTTTGTCCATTACCGCCAACAAATTCAACCACGGCACAGATGAACCCAAAGTCGCGATTCTATCCAGCTCAATAGATTCCCAAAAAATTGACAACTTAAAGGCAAACCTGCTGTTGCCCATCTTGCAAAACCTGATTCAGAACGGTCTCGAGTCAGGCCCCAATGCCAAAGTCTTCATTAAAGCCGAACTCAAAAATAAAACCCTCGCATTCCTCGTGATGGATAACGGATCCGGCATTTCACGAGAGGTGAAAGAAAAATTGTTTTCACCCATGCAAAGTTTCAAGAGTAACGGTAGCGGTATCGGCCTGGCTATTTGTAAGGAATTAGCCGCTCAGATGAATGCCATTATATTTTTAAAAACAAGCTCGCCTGAAGGGTCTACTTTTTGTGTGGAATTTTCAAGGCAATGATTACATAGTGTCCATTTGATTTATATTCCAAATTTGAACCTTCCACTTACTAAAAACCCTTCAAATGATTTAGTCCGGTATTTTTTGCTGTTCACAATTCTGCTTGCCGCTCCTTTTGCGAGTTATTCAAATCCGTCTCTGAAATGGACAACCCCCTACTCTACCAATGGAACAGTCTTCTCCTCTCCATCCATTGCGGATGATGGTACAGTGTATATCGGTTCCAACGATAACAAGTTACATGCGATCCACTCTGACGGAACTGCCAAGTGGACATTCAGCACCGGAGATTGGGTGGATTCCACCCCGGCAATCGGACCGGACGGAACGGTGTATGTAGGATCGTGGGATAATCAGATTTACGCAATTAACCCTTCCGATGGTACCAAGTTATGGGATTTCAATACCAGTAGCAGCGTTATTGCATCACCCTCAATCGGAGTGGATGGAAAGATATACTTTGGATCAAAAGATGATTTTTTCTACGCCCTTGAATCAAATGGTTCTCTCGCCTGGGAAGTTTACATTGGTAATCCAGTCTCTTCATCCGCTGCATTAGGTCAGGATGGAACAATCTATTTTGGGGATGAAAACGGCACATTTCATGCCCTTAATCAGGATGGCTCAACGAAATGGACCTACTTGGTGGATGAAGTTGCGGATGCAAATAAATCTATCCTTTCGTCTCCGGCAGTTGATCTTGTTGGTAATATATTCTTTGGATGCGGGAATGGATACTGCTACTCAATTTCGGACAATGGAAACAGTGCATCATTGGCCTGGAAATACCAGACCGGTGACCGGGTGGATGCGTCTCCGGTGCTTGGCACCTCAAACGAAGTTTTTTTTGTATCCCGCGATGGATACCTCCGTTCAATTGACACCAGTACCGGTATCATTAACTGGGAAGTTTTTTGCGGAGATGTGTTTTACAGCTCGCCAGTGGTAGACTCAAATGGACGGGTTTATGTTATTGGATACACAGGATTTGGTGAAAACCATCTTTTTGCCTTTGATACAAATGGAAGCCTTGCCTGGGATACGAATAGCACATCTTCCCCTCTTTCCATTGGCGGACTCGTGGATTCCTCGCTTGCCCTTGACCAAAATGGAACACTTTTCTTTGGATGCTTTGATAATAAAGTGTATGCAGTCAATGTGGGTACAGGCTTGGCAGATAGTCCATGGCCACAGTTTAAGAGGGGAAATAATCGAAACGGGGCATGGCCAAGCTTTTTAGTTGAAGTTGGGCTGTCACCATCCGGGGCGGGTGAAGTGAATGGAAGTGGGATTTACAATCAAGGGGCAACCGCCACATTATCCGTAAGTTCAAATATAAATGATGGTTATAGTTTTGGGTATTGGAGCGGAGACCAGGCGGGTTCATCTAATCCGCTGACCTTCGGGGTAAATTCCCATTTAAATATAACCGCAAATTTTAACCTTAATTCCTATTTACTCGAGGTAAACTCAGGTATTGGAGGAACAGCAACCGGAAGCACAAGCTTACCCCATGGCTCACTCGCTCCAATTAGCGCCTCAACCAGCCCTGGGTATTCTTTTAGCGGATGGACGGGGGGTGGGATAACAGATGCTGCCGCACTGTCCACTACTGTCACTATGACCCAAGCGAGAACAGTGACGGCAAATTTCACTCCTAATTTATACGCTATTAATATTAATGTCTTACCCATAGGAGCAGGGACCGTAACCGGTGCTGGCAATTATAGCTATGGTAATTCGGTATCTCTCCAGGCAGCCCCGGACGCATCTCAGGGATATAACTTTTTGAATTGGAGTGGTTCTTCGGTCAGTTCAGATAACCCGTATAACTTTCAAGTTTATTCCGATCTCAATCTGACTGCGAACTTTGCTCTGAATGCTTACAGTCTTACAGTGAATGCAGGGACCGGAGGAGTGGCGAGTGGAAGCACTAGCTCACCCCATGGTTCACTCGCTCCTATTAGTGCCACACCCCATTCTGGCTATTCTTTTGCCGGGTGGATCGGAGACGGCATTAGCGATCCATCTTCCCCTTCCACCACAGTAAGTATGACGAAAGCACGAACGGTCGCCGCTTCTTTTTCACTCAATTCTTATCCGCTTACCCTGCTCGTGGACGATGGAGGAACAGTTTCTGGTGACGGTAATTTTACCCACGGAACAAATGCACCGATTTTAGCAGTCCCCAATCATGGTTATTCGTTTACCGGCTGGACCGGTGACGGGATTACCGACCCCACCTCCGCATCCACCACCGTGCAAATGAATCAGACCCAAACAATTACGGCCAATTTTCAACTCAATACCTATGCGCTCTCCTTAAATTCAAGCACCGGCGGATCAGTATCCGGAGATGGAAACTTTACCCACGGCAGCAGTGCTTCTATCGTGGCCACCCCTGCGGTTGGCTATTCTTTTAACGGATGGACCGGTGACGGGATTGCCGACTCCACTTCTGCTTCCACTACTGTGAGTATGACGGAAGCACGTACCGCCTCAGTCACATTCTCGCTCAATTCCTATAATTTGAATATAATTTCAGAAGGGAACGGCACGGCCATAGGTGAGGGTAATTTTTCTTACAATTCACTCGCTCCTGTAAATGCTTTCCCTCAGTCGGGATATGTTTTCTTAAATTGGACCGGCACCGGAATCACCGACCTTAATCAGTCCTCCACTACCGTCCTAATGAATCAGGACCGAAATGTGACCGTGCGATTTGGTGAAAAAACCTTATCCTCCACCCATTTGTTTATCTCTTCTATCCCGAGCAATGGAGGCACCACTTCAGGAGCAGGCAGTTATTCCTTGGACGAAAATGCGACTATTTCTGCTTCCCCTCTTCCGGGTTACTCCTTTTCTTCCTGGTCTGGAAGCGGAGTGGTGGATCCTCTCTCTGAGGAAACTAATATTATTATGGAAGAAGACCTTAATATTTCTGCTGTTTTTAGTCAAAATTCCTATAACCTTTTTTTGGCTTCAGGATCTGGGGGTAGTATATCCGGATCAGGTAGTTTCCAACACGGAACCAATGCCATTATTTCAGCCTCTCCTTCCGAAGGGTATCTTTTTAACGGGTGGAAAGGAAACGGGGTTTCTTCTCCCTCTTCGCTCATCACCACCGTCAGCATGACCGAGACCCGTAATATTTCCGCTTTATTCACAAAAAAATTCTTCGCCCTTACCATTAATCCAACTGCTGGTGGAGCAGTAACCGGAGCTGGTTCCTACGCTTTCGGATCGTCTCCTTCAATAACAGCCTTTCCGTTTGACGGTTATTCTTTCTCTTCATGGATCGGAAATGGAGTCACTAACTCACTTTCTTCGACCAGTACTGTAGCCATGAATCAAGACCGTAATATTTCTGCCTTATTCTCAATTAATTCTTATGATCTCGTTATCAATGCGGGTACCGGAGGTTCGGTTTCAGGTGCGGGTTCCTTCACTTTTGGATCAACTCCCTCAATCACAGCCAACCCCCTTGAGGGATACTCCTTCACATCCTGGACAGGTACTGGAATCAATAATTCCCTTTCCCCTAGCACTATTGTAACCATGAATCAGGACCAAAATGTCACTGCTTTATTTTCAAGAATTATGCTATCAAGCAAAATCCTCGCAGACGGACGCGAACACAATTGGTATGAAAGCATGTGGTTCGGAAGTTTTTACGAATCTGCCTCAGGTTGGTGCTATCATTCTGACCTTGGTTGGATTTATCCATATTTCTCCGAAAATTCATTTTGGATCTGGTCCCCTGATTTAAAATGGCTTTGGATCAGCTCATCGACCTATACCAATTCATTTGCCTGGTCGGAAAATGAAAAAAACTGGATTTATTTGGATTTAAAAAATAGCTCAGGTCCACGAATTTATAGTTACGAAAAGACTGCCTGGCAGGGTTTTACCATCGAGTAATACCAGATGAATTTAAATAAGCGGATAATATTTAATTTTTAAAAATCAATATTCCGTCTGCTTTCAAGAGCACTTTTAAGGGTCATTTCATCTGCAAAAGTGACCCCACCACCGCTCGGTAATCCAAATCCAATCCGGCTGACCCGAATATCTTGATTCCTCACAATTTCTTCCTGAATATAATGGCAGGTTGCCTCACTCTCCAAGTCATTACCAAGGGCCAAGATCACTTCTTTTATTCCTCCCTCCTTAATTCTTTTGCTCAAAGCCGACAAATTTAGTTGTTCAGGACCAATCCCTCGTAGGGGAGATAATTTGCCTTGTAGTACATGGTAAAGTCCCCTGTATGCACTGGAACGTTCAACTGCAAAGAGATCGGGAACTCGCTCAATTACGCAAATAGACTCTCTCTCTCTTTCGCTATCCAAGCAAATTGAGCATAAATCCCCTTCCGCTAAATTTCCGCATTCTTTGCAGGGACCAATTTTTTCAGAAGATTCCTGAAAAGATTTAATTAATTGATTCAGTTTTTCGGGTTTCTCGACTAAGAGATGGAGAGCAATTCTTTCTGCCGAGCGGAAGCCCAGTCCCGGCAAACCCTTTAGTAATCGAACTAACTGGTCGTAACCAGGTGTCACAAATACAAGATCTTAGAAAAGCCCGGGCATTTGCATGCCCCCAGTCAATCCATTCATTGCCTCATCGTTCTTCTTCTTCGCCTGCGCGGACGCATCCTGAACGGCTTGTAATATTGCTTCAGATACAAAATCGGTGTCTTCTTTAAGGAATTCAGGATCCAATTTTAAATCCTTGAAATCACCTTGACCTGAAATTTTGATCGAAACGGCACCACCCCCACCTGAAACTTCAATAATTTCCTCAGAAAGAAGGGCTTGAGCCTCTTCCATTTTCTGCTGCATTTTCTGTGCTTGCTTAAGTAGTTTTCCGACACCAACCATCGTGATAAAAATTTAAAATATTACTTATTTGAATCAAGAATTGATTCATAACCAGATTGAAAATTAGCGTAGTGAGGAGACCACGGTAATTCATCCAAAATTCGATTGTTGGAAACTTTACGATTCGGAGTGCCATCCTTATCATCTTCCATGAATTTAGGTTCCTCTGATTGAAATTTTTGAGAAAGCCAGGAAACAATCTGGCCCCTTGTTGCGTGACTTCCGTCAGTTACATTGTAAATCCGACCAATATTCGAATCATCAGCCTCCAGGCAATTAATGATTGCACTAACTGCATCATCTCTGTGGATAAGGTTCAAGACACGGTCGGAATTCCCACCAAGGTCCTGACCACTTTTCACTTTATCAACCAGCAAATGCCGGTCAGGGCCATAAAGACCGGCCAGCCTTAAAATGAAACTCCTTTGCACAGATTCAACTGGCGGAAAACATTTTTGTTCCGCGGCCAATAGCAATCCACCTTTTTCAGATACACCTGCACAGGATGAAGTTTCATCAACCAGTCTTTTCTGTGTTTGAGGATAGACTGAAATGCTGCTGGTGAATATGAAACTTTTCACACTCCCCTGTTCCAACCATTTCATAATGGATTCCTGTCCATCAATGTAAGAAGAAATATATCCCTCGTTATCCGGGGAAGATGCACCCACACAATTGACGACAAAATCCTGTTTCGGATTGAGATGCCCGTGCCAGTCGTTGTCTTGGATTTGAGCTTCAACAACCTGAGCGACTCCGAGTGAACGAAGATTCTCTGCCGTCTCTTTATTTCTCGTTAAAGCAGAAACATCCCAACCCTTCTCGATGCAGTGTTCAGCGAGAGCAGTTCCCAAATATCCGCAACCTAAAATAGTAACAGAATGTTTCATCATCATTTTATACCTAAATTTTCTCATAAAAGTCAAGATTGAGTCTGCTTAACGATCTTGCTTGAATAAAAGGGTAATTTATGAATAAAAGCATCGTCATGCACATTTTATTTGTATGTTGGGGAAATATTTGCCGATCCCCCGCGGCGGAAGCGACTTTTCGTAAACTATTGGAGGAGCGTTCCCTGGAAGATCAAATAACCTGCGATTCCGCCGGGACAATTGGACAACATAATGGAAATCCTCCTGATCCAAGAATGCAAAAAGCGGCGAAAGCCCGACAATTACCCATTGGAGGAACGGCAAGAATCGCAAATAATCAGGATTTTCATGATGCGGATTTACTCCTCACAATGGATAATTTTAATTTTTCTGAACTTTCCAAACTCGCTCCCAATTCAAATCTGAAATCAAAGATCAAACCCTTTTGTGATTATGTACAACCGGATGTGAATGAAGTTCCGGATCCGTACTATGGGGGTGAATCGGGTTTCGAAAATGTGCTGAATATTCTTGAGGAAGGATGTTACAATTTGCTCAACGATCTCGAAAAAGAGCTTGAATCTGCAAAATAGTTTTCCATTGGAAGACCTATCCATCATTACCGACGCGATTTCCCGCAAACTCGGTGAATCCATCTCAATCACTTCAGTCCAACCGGTCTCAGGGGGCTGCATAAACGAGTGCTTCCGATTAGATAGTGAGGGCTACCCCACTTTTTTCCTCAAAAAGAACTGCCTTTCCTTTCTGCCTTTTTTTGAAGCAGAAGCACTCGCCCTGAAGGAAATTAAAAGCTCAGATACTGTCCGGGTGCCGGATGCCATATGTTTTGGGAAAACCGCTCAACATTCATTCCTTGTTCTCGAATTCATGGAGCTTGGAGGTAGTTCTGATTCGATACAAAAAAATTTAGGAAGGCAACTCGCACAAATGCACCGGTCATCCAAAGAATATTTTGGCTGGGAAATCGACAACTGCATTGGCTCCACCCCACAACCCAATCCCAAAACCGAAAATTGGGTTAGCTTTTACCGGGATTTCAGGTTACTTCACCAATTTAATTTGGCCGAGAAAAAGGGAAGAGTGTTTAAAAATAAATCTGATCTGCTTGAGGGGATTGATGTTTTTTTTCACGATTACTCCCCCCACCCCTCGCTTCTTCATGGGGATCTTTGGGGAGGGAATTCCGCCTCCACTCAAGCGGGGGAGCCTTTTATTTTTGATCCCGCTTCTTATTACGGAGACCGGGAAACCGATTTGGCTTTTACTTATATGTTTGGCGGATTTAGTTCTGCTTTTTATCTGGGTTATGAAAAAATTTATCCTCTCGACAAAGGCTTTCATACAAGAAAGATTCTTTACAACCTTTACCATGAGCTTAACCACTTTAATTTGTTTGGGGGGGGCTACGCGAACTCAGCAGAATCCAGTATTAACCAATTAATGAAACACATACATTGAAAAACGACTTGGATCAAATCCTTCTCACTCAGAATGTGATCGAACAACGGGTAAAAAGTCTGGGAAAAGAAATTGACCAGCATTATCACGATCGTGAGATAATAATTATTACCCTTCTGGATGGGGCTATTGTTTTCACCGCAGACTTGATTCGTCATTTAGCCATTCCATTACGATTGGACTGCCTAAGAGTCTCAAGTTATGGTAACTCCACCGATCCGGAAACTGCGCCTAGAATCCTAAGCTCATTAAAATCAGATGTAGCCGATAAACATGTTCTATTGGTGGACGATATATTGGATACCGGAAATACACTTCGCCGGGTGCACGATGAAGTGTCTTCTAAACGACCCGCATCTGTGCATAGCTGCGTGTTTTTAGACAAACCGGACCGCAGGCAAAATTCATTCAAGGCGGATTGGGCAGGGTTTTCCATACCCGATGAATTTGTGGTCGGTTATGGACTGGATTATGCAGGTCGTTACAGGCAACTCCCTTATGTGGCCACATTAAAGCCTGCAATCTACGCTACAGAATAAATCCTCCTCAAACCTTTGAAAAATCCGATAAGACAAATTTACGATTGGACTCTCTCACTGGCAAAAAAGAAAACATCAAGTGCCTGGCTTGCGGTGCTTTCATTTGCGGAGGCAAGTTTCTTTCCAATCCCCCCCGATGTTTTACTCATTCCCCTTTGCTTAGGGGCATTGCGAAAAGCAGTTTATTTTGCCACAATTTGCTCGGTCGCATCGGTGTTGGGAGGACTGGCAGGGTATGCCATTGGCCATTTTGCCTGGGATGGATTACAGGAATATTTCTATCAGTATGTTCCGGGATTCACCAAAGAGAAATTTTCCCGCATTGCAGACTGGTATGAAGAATGGGGTTGGCCCCTTGTTTTCCTGGCCGGTTTTTCTCCGATTCCTTACAAAATTTTCACGATTGCCAGCGGAGTGTTAGGAATGGCACTTTTACCCTTTACCTTGGCTTCTGCAGTCAGTCGTTCTGGCCGCTTTTTTTTAGTCGCACTACTCATTTCTAAGTTCGGGGAACCGATGAAAGAATTAATCGATAAGCACTTCAATAAATTAGCACTCGCTTTCGGCCTTCTTTTAATCGGTGGTTTTTTAGTGCTGAAACTTTTGGTCAAACACTGACCTCACACCGCTCTTGTTCCGGTTTCTCCCCTGGTGAAACAACTCCGGCATAATGAAACATAACGTTCATTCCCCCCGATTTCGATCTGAGCCCCTTCCGTTTCCATATCTCCTGCCGCACTCACCCGTGCATTCATGATTGCCTTCTTACCACAGTGACAAACCGTTTTGATCTCCTTGATCTCATCGGCCCAGGCCATCAGGAATTTGCTTCCCTCAAAAACATCCCCTTTAAAATCGGTCCGTATTCCATAAGTCAGTACTGGAATCTCGGTAGTATCGACTATTTTGGTTAACTGTCTGACTTGAGCCTCGTTCAAAAATTGAGCCTCATCCACAAGAATACAATCCAGTTTCCCAGTTTCCTGCTCCTTTTGAACAAAGTCAAAAAGGTTGTCGTCCTCACTAAACGCATGGGCTTTTTTCTTAATCCCAATCCTCGAACTTATTAAACCCGTGCCCTCTCGGTTATCTAATTTTGCCGTAAAAAGAAGGGCCTTCATACCCCGCTCAAAATAGTTGTGATTGGCCTGAAGCAATGCGGTGGATTTTCCCGCATTCATAGAAGAGTAATGAAAATATAACTTTGCCATCCTGAAATTAAGGCAAACCTTACAACTACTTCGAGTAAAGAATCAAACTTCTTCCGTTTTGAGCCTTTCCATATACTCGCTCACATTACAGGTAAGCATACGGGTTTTGTTGGGGGACACTTCCAGTACTTTTGTCACAACACTGTCCAAAAATGACCGGTCATGACTCACAATCAATGCAGTTCCATCAAATATATTCAATGCCTCCTGAAGCACCTCCTTACTCCGAATGTCTAAGTGGTTAGTTGGCTCATCCATGATCAGGAAATTACATGGCTTCATTAAAAGCTTGGCTAAGGCCACCCGGTTACGCTCGCCACCGGACAACACAGAGGTTTTTTTAAATACATCATTTCCACTGAAAAGGAGGGCTCCCAGGGCGGCCCTCGGGTTCGCATCTGGATTGTCATGCAACTCCTCCTCCACCTCGGCTAGCACCTCGTTGTCCGGATTCAGCTCCTCAGCCTGATGCTGGGCAAAATATCCAATCACCGTATTGACCCCGACATCACGGGTTCCCTCCTGATAAGGTTCAACCCCTGCCAATATACGAGCCAGTGTTGACTTACCGGCTCCATTCACTCCGACTACGGCAATACGGTCACCCTTTTCAATCCTCAGGTCCAATCCATTAAATACCTCCAAGTCACCATAAGCTTTTCGCAAACCTTCAATTTCAACTACCTTATGACTCGCTGGAGGAGAGGGAGGAAATCGGAAGTAAATTTTCTTTTCATCCGCCTCGGGTTTAACAATTTCCATTTTTTCCAACGCCTTGATACGGCTCTGCACCATGGCAGCTTTTTTAAGATTTGAACGAAATCGGTTTATAAATTCTTTTTCCTTTTCAATTTCCTTCTTTTGACTGACATGGGCTTTTCTCTGCCTTTCCTTACGGGCAGCACTTTCCTTTAAATAAAAACTGTAATTTCCTTTGTAATTAATCAAATCTCCAAACTTCAGCTCCATTGTCCGGTCGGTAACAGTTTCTAAAAAAGCACGGTCGTGGGAAATAACCAAAATTGCCCCCTGATAATGCTTCAAGTAATGCTCCAACCAGTTTTGAGCCACCACATCCAGGTGATTGGTGGGCTCATCCAGAATCAACAGGGATGGTCCCTGCAAGAGTAATTTACCCAAGGCAATCCTCATCTGCCACCCACCAGAAAACTCCTCTAATTGGCGATCCATGTCTTCCTTTGAAAAACCCATCCCGGTAAAAACTTTATCCACCCGGGCGTTCATTTTTTCGGGTTCATAAGCAGCAAGTTGCTCTTCCCATGCACCCATCATATCAATTAAGTCATAAAATTCCTCTGTGTCCGGTTCCATTTCACCTAGTTCAATCTCCGCCTCATCAAGCTTTTTTTTAACCGCAATTGCATCTGAAAAAGCCTTGCCCGCCTCTTCCCGTAAAGTGCATCCGTCCGCTGAAATTCCGTCCTGAGGCAAATATCCAACCGTAGCATAGTCCGGTTTTTCCACACTTCCCGAATCGGGAGTCTCTTCGCCCATTAGCAAACGCAAAAGAGTGGTTTTACCGGAACCATTTGGGCCTGTTATGGCAGTGAATCCCGATTGGAATGGGATGGATACTTCTCCTCCAAATGACTTGAAGTTGAGAACGTCTATCCTTACTAATCGCATTTCCCGATCCCCAGAAAGCGGTTTTTTTCACCACTTCAGACGGGAAGCGGCTCTCGGTGGCATTATCAACATTGAGTATCAACGAGGGCGCAGCATGCCGATTAGTAGGGTTAATTGTAATCACCGTTTTTTTCTGCCAAGGTTCAATTCAGTGGGTCTTTTGGACCGATCAATGGAGAGCGTGCGTGGCATTGATTTCGATGTCGTGATTGTCGGTTCTGGTATCGCTGGATTGTTCACTGCACTGCGGTGCACGCAGAGGGGGCTAAGTGTACTGGTGGTTACAAAGAGCAGGATTGCATCATCTTCGACCAATTGGGCTCAAGGGGGTATCGCTGCAGTTCTAGATGTGAATGACGAAAAGGCAATAGAAGCCCATGTCCTAGATACGATATCTTCTGGAAAGGGCCTCTGTGACGAAGAAGTGGTTCGCTCAGTCGTGTCTGAAGCCGCCCACAGAATATCCGATCTGGTATCTTTTGGTGTGGGGTTCGATAGTGGGATTGACGGTTATCACAAAGCAAGAGAAGGCGGCCACTCCGAGGCTAGAATTCTGCATTCCAAGGATCGAACGGGTGCGGAAATAGAGGGTGCGTTGGAAGCGGCGGCATCCGGAGAAGGGATGACAGGGCTCGTCATAAAGGAAGATTGGATGGCAATCGACATAATTCAGAAAAAGCATGAAGATCCATTATCCGGGATTTGCGGGATATGGTGTCTAAAGCCAGATGGGCTAGTGGAAACGATACGTGGATCTGCAGTAATACTTGCCACAGGAGGCTGCGGGATGCTGTATAATTCAACAACAAACCCCACAATTGCAACGGGTGATGGCGTTGCAATGGCGTCAAGATGTGGTGCTGATATTCGCGATATGGAATTCGTACAATTCCACCCTACAGCATTAGAGGGTCAAGAACGACCTTTCCTTATCACTGAAGCGATGAGAGGGCATGGAGCGGTCTTGATGACTGTAGAAGACCACGTCAGATGGCGTAGGGAAGGTGGATTGGCCTCTGAATATTCATACATGAAGAAATACTCTCCAATGGGTAGTCTGGGGACTAGAGATGTGGTGGCAAGGGCGACTGACGCGGAGTTGAAGATGAGTGGTGAATCGCATGTTTTGTTAGTAACCGAACATCTTGTTGAGGATTATTTGCGCGAGTCATTCCCGACAATATGCAAGCGTCTTGATGAACAGGGATTGATTCTTGGGCCGGATCCAATACCCGTTCGCCCTGCTGCACACTATCTTGTCGGGGGGATATCTGTCGATCGGTTTGGCAGAGGTCTGAAAGATGGAGAGGTCATTCCAGGCCTATATGCCATTGGAGAAACAGCCTGCACAGGCCTCCATGGTGCCAATCGTCTAGCTTCCAATAGTCTTCTTGAAGCGGTGGTTTTTGCTGAAAGATGCTCGGAGCATGTGTCTGAATTCACCTCTGGGGCGAATAAAATCGAAGATATTCCTGATTGGAGAGCTGAGGGGCTGCCTGAGTTGATTGAGCA
>CAJWWH010000020.1 GCA_913048545.1 uncultured Opitutia bacterium
CGACCTGCGAGAAATTTGGCTGCGGGTCATGCATGACTGCAGAAAATAATTCTTTCCCATATACCATAAGCCCCTCCCCGGAAGAGCTTTTTTTGGTCTTCAATTCTTCTGATTCTTGACAGTTTATTGATTTACACTCTCTAAACTTTAATAATTCAGAATAGGAAGTTAAATATTGCCAAAGGTTTTGTCCTGACAAACATTATCCTATGCAATCTAAAATTCACATTTTAATTATTTCGTCATTAATCGGGCTGATTCATTCCGTAACTTGTTCTCCAAAGCCTAATATATTATTTATTTTTGCGGATGATCAGTGCTATGAAACGATAGCCCAGCTCGGTCTCACTGATATTGAGACTCCTCATATTGACCGGCTAATGAACGAGGGCACTACTTTTACCCGGGCCTATAATATGGGTTCATGGAGTGGTGCAGTCTGTGTGGCCAGTCGTCATATGCTGAACACTGGACGTTTTATATGGCGGGCGGAAGAGGCATCCAAAAAAGCAGAGGAGGAACGGGCATCCGGTCGGTTTTGGTCGGAAAACATGAAGTCTGCCGGTTATAAAACCTACTTCACCGGTAAGTGGCATGTCCGGGCAAATGCCGAAAAGTGTTTTGATGTGACCAGTAATATTCGGGGCGGAATGCCCAACCAAACCCCTGCCGGATACAACCGCCCACTCCCGGATAAACCCGACCCATGGAGTCCTTCAGACCCAAAATTTGAAGGCTTTTGGAAAGGCGGCAAGCATTGGAGTGAAGTGGTTGCGGATGATGCGCTTGATTTTTTGGACCAGGCAAAAATTCACCAAGAAGAAAAGCCTTACTTTGCCTATGTCGCCTTTAACGCCCCCCACGACCCCCGGCAGGCACCGAAAAAGTTTATTGATAAATATCCTTTGGACCGGATCAAAATTCCCAGCAATTTCCTGCCCATGTATCCACACAAGGATAAAATTGCCTGCAGCCATAGCCTTCGGGATGAAAAACTCGGCCCCATGCCGAGAACCCAGCATTCAGTAAAAGTTCACCGGCAGGAGTATTACGCAATAATTACCCACATGGATGAACAAATTGGAAGAATTCTCAACGGGTTGAAAAAATCAGGGATGGAAAAAAACACTTATGTCTTCTTTTCCGCCGATCATGGACTTGCAGTCGGACATCATGGACTCTTTGGAAAGCAGAATCTTTATGAACACAGCACGCGGGTTCCTTTCATCGTAAAGGGCCCAGGAATCCCCCAAGGGGCAAAAACTTCCGCACCTATTTATCTACAGGATGTAATGGCCAGTAGTCTGGCTTTAGCCGGGATTGAAAAACCCGAACATGTCGAGTTTAACGATATACTCCCGCTCGCCCGGGGAACAACAAAGAAATCTCCCTATAAGGAAATTTACGGAGCTTACTTAAATGTCCAAAGATCAATCACAAAAAATAATATAAAGATTCTCGCTTATCCTCAGGTCCCTTTGATCCGGGTGTATGATTTAGCTAAAGATCCCGGGGAAGAAAAAGACATTGCATCGAGTGAAAAGGGAAAAGAGTGGATCGCAAAACTTTTTCCCCGCCTGTTAAAACTACAAAAAAAGATGGGGGACTCCCTCGATCTGACCCAGTCATTCCCTCAATTCTCGTCAAAATAGAAAGTGGGCAAGCAGTCGTTTTCTCAAATTTGAGAAAATAAACGGTTAGTAAAAAAATGTGTCGTAGGTCATCGGACTCGCCATTACCACCGTGAAATTATAAAATTCATGAACTGCCCCCGTAAAAAGCAGGGCATGTAGAAATGATTTTCTTCTCATCGATAAATAGAGAATAGTCATGGATATCATGGTGGGATACAAAATTAAATGACCCAAAAACCCCCGCTGGGTGTGAAGGAGTTCAAAAAATAAGGCAAATCCCAAAATTGTCCATGCCGGTTTAACCTTGAAATACCTGCAAACTTCAAGAACGGGAACAAATATAAAAAGTGTTTCAAAGATGGGTGCGAATAAAATAGCCCCCAATCCCATGCTGTAATCAACTAATCCACCACGGTGAACCCGACCATTACTCACCATTACCCATTCCGGTAAAATGAAGAGAAGGACAGGAAGCAAGCTGCAGCTTATATAGGATTCCAGTAGAACCCTGCCCTCAGTCAGAGTATGCCACCGGATAACCGATTTCTCCAAAAACGACTTTTGTTTGACTTCCTTAACCGCGTTCATTTTCCACCCTGCATCGAACCTTCCATTTTATCAGTTACAAGATTGAGGTTACATTATGAAATCATGAGAATTTATTCCAGTTCCATTTGGTACCCGAATCCAGGACCCCTAATGGTCGAGAGATCAAGCATCCCTTTTCGGCGCTGGTAAATCCCCGGATGAATCAAGGCTTCCTTTTTTGATGCCTCAGGATAAAACTGCATACCGTTACTTTCCACGCCCATGATTGTGCCCGCATGTGCCCCAAGAAGAACATGCGGAATTTGGGCGAGCATTGGATTGGTTAAATCCTGAACCATCAAATCCATTCCGTGTGCCTTGCCCCAGCACAGGGAAAGCAGTGCACCGGTCTGGGTTTTACAGGTCTTGAGAGCCACTCCGGTCCAGCCAAGCTCCTTGCCGAGACGAACATGCTCCCAGTCATGGGCGCTTTCATCCATAAAGAGGGGTTTTCTTTGCGAAAGAGAATGCACATCAATGCGATATTTTTTCAAATCGTAAGGAAAAGGTTGTTCGACATAGAGGATTTTTTCCCAAATTTCAGGATGATCACGTTTTAATTGATCAAGAATCTGATTCACATAATCCGGTTGGGTCACCATACAATTAAAATCGGTGGTTAAAAAGTCCACGCACTTATTTTCCGCAATCCGCCCGATTGCCAGCAGCCTGGAATAATCCCAGGCGGAATCATTGCCACGAAGCTTGATCTTCAGGCAGTTTAAACCGTCACTTTCAATCCACTCCTCGAGATGAACCGGATATCCATCATCAGGCTCATCTCCGGTCAATTCATCTCTGTTTAAAGGATCCAATCCTCCCACCAAGTGCCAGACCGGAATTTCTTCGGGTAAACTAAGATCCAAAAACTCCGAGGGTGTTTTTCCGGCAAAAGAAATTCCGCTTCCTTTCTCCGGTTCCAGAAAATGACTCAAATCAAAGTTTAAATAAGTGGAATTATATAGTTGGTAAATCGGTTTTTTATTTACCATTCCGTAGGCGTCATGCAGGGCAAGATCAAAAGGAGAGGCACAAACCAAAGCGGCAAGCCATGGCATGGGTTCCAGTCCCGCCCTCCCCTCCTGATTATATTCCTCAAGTAAAAGTGGCAGGGTTTTAAAAAAAAGTGTGTATCCCAGCTCTAGTGCGTGTCCGTATTCTCCAGTTAAGTGACAACTGTCGGCGAGTATCTCAGAAAATTCAATTAACGCGGATTGACGTTCTTGGTATGAAATCTCCGAGGGCCAAACCCATTGAACACTCAGGGGGGTTTCCCCCCACCCTTGGGCAGATTCACCATCACTTCTCTTCACATTCACAGACGCACGGGCACAGGTGACGGATGTAAGCACTTCATTTCCAAACTTAAGAGGCACCCGTGTACTTACCGGCAAAAAACTCAGGCTTGCGTTCGTTATTTGAATGTCAAATGGGTTATTCATTTCCTTTCTTGAGGAGAATCAAACTACGCAATAATGTCGATTCTTGAATCTTTTTTCTTTTCAAAATTTTAATCCATGAAAGGATAAGAACAATGGAAGGTGATTTAATTGGGTTATTTGTGCTCCTGGTGGGTCTGGAGTTAATTCTTGGCGTTGATAATGTGCTCGTTATTGCAATCTTAGTTTCCCGCCTGCCGGAAGACAAAAGAAATTCGACTCGTAACTTCGGACTCGTCCTCGCCCTTGTCGCCCGCGTGATTATGGTGCTGGGCGGACTGAAATTAGTCCAACTTACCTATCCGGCATGGCCCGGCGGGCCGGAATGGTTTCTTTATTCATGGCGTGATCTCGCCCTTCTCGCCGGCGGACTCTTTCTAATTTGGAAGGCGATCAAGGAAATCCATGCAACGGTTGAATTAGAACACCATGAAAGTAAAAATAAACCAAAAAGCAGCTTAAGTGGTATCATTTCCCAAATAATAATTCTGGATATCGTATTCTCACTCGACTCAGTCATTACGGCAGTTGGATTGACCGATAATCAATGGATTATCATAACCGCCGTGATTTGCTCGTTCATCGTGATTCTCTTTTTTGCCAAGCCCATTGGTGACTTTATTATGAAAAATGTCGCCCTTAAGATTTTGGCTCTCGCATTCCTGATTGTGATTGGAATTACCATTTTCATGGAGGGAATGGGGAAAGAGGTGGAGAAATCAATGATTTATGTTCCGATGGGATTTGCACTGGCCATTGAACTTTTACAAATGCGTCACAAGAAAAATCTTCAGAAAGTAAACGATGGGAATTCCTGAACAAATCGGGAAATATCCCGTATTGCCCATCCTCAATCTCACCAACCCTGAAAATGCACTGCATGCCGCCGAAGCCTTGGCAGCAGGTGGAATTGAAATCATGGAGGTTACCCTGAGAAATGAGGATGCACTCCCCAGCCTGGAAGCGATCCGTAAGGAATTCCCGCATTTCACTCTGGGTGCCGGAACGATTCTTAATGCCGAGCAGCTCGACCGGGTCGAAAATATAGGCGTTGATTTTGGTGTTTCTCCCGGATGGGACGAGGCATTGTGGAATAAAGCAATTGAAAAAAATTTCTTCCTTATCCCCGGGATTCTCACGCCGAGCGAGTTAAACCGTGTTTTACAATTTGAATGCCCTTTGATCAAGGTATTCCCCATCCAACCTGCCGGTGGATATCCCTATCTCCATGCCCTCCTTGCACCCTTTCGCTCGCTCGGCAGAATGTATATTCCAACTGGGGGAATCACCCCAGAATTGGTCTCCCGCTATCTCTCCGATCCCGATGTGTTATCAGTCGGCGGGTCATGGATAACTCCCAGTCAATTATTGCAAACTTCTCAATTTCAAAAAATTACCGAACTTGCCAAGTCCGCACTTTCTTTTCCGCCATTACAATAATGAGAAAGAATCCTCTTCTATATTTGCTGTTCTGCCTCACGATGTGTTTCCCAAGTTTTGGCTTTGAGGAAAAAAATATCACTGTGCGAGGGACTCTTAATAATGCCCGCATTGCTATTGAAAGCGGGAAACCGGCCACCGTTGCTTTTATGGGTGGTTCAATTACTGAAATGGAGGGATACCGTCCAATCATGATGGATTGGATGGAAAACAGATTCCCCCAAGCCAAGTTTAATTTCATCAACGCCGGTATTTCCTCCACCTGTTCCACAACTGGAGCATTCCGCCTGCGCCGGGATGTCCTAGACCATGGCCCAATAGACTTATTCTTTCTCGAATTTGCAGTCAATGATGACCAGGATGCGAACCATAACCGGAAAGCCTGTATCCGGGGAATGGAGGGCATCATTCGCCAGGTCCGCATGAAGAACCCGAAAACTGAAATTATTGTAACTTATTTCGTGAATAAAGGAATGCTTGCCATGTTACAAAGTGGAATCGAACCGGTTTCTATGGCTGCCCATGAAAAAGTCCTCGAAAAGTACGGCGTTTCCCGAATTCACCTTGCCCGAGAACTCGCCCATCAGATCAATAATAACCTATTTACCTGGGAAAAATTTGGGGGAACTCACCCGAAAAAACCAGGCAATCAATTATGTGCGGATATGCACATCGAAATGTTAAATAAATCGTGGAATGAAAAATTACCTGACAATTTTGAGGAGTATCCTATTCCCGAAAACCCAATCGATTCACTGAGCTACTTCAACGGTCGTTTTCTTTCTCCAAGCAAAATGCAGGGGGAAGGATGGTCATTCTCCCAACCCAATTGGGAAAAACTGGACGGGAGCAAACGTTCACGGTACCTCGGTATTCCCATGCTCCACTCCGACTCCACCAGTCTTCCCATCCGCCTCAATTTCTCCGGCCGGGCGATTGGCGCATTCGTGGTGGCCGGTCCGGATGCGGGCGTTATTGAATATTCCATCGACCAGCAAAAAAAAGGCACGGTTGATTTATTTCACCGTTACAGCAATGGTTTACACTATCCAAGAACCGTAATGTTTGCCCATGACCTCAAACCCGGTAATCATGAGATTACTCTAAAAATCAAAGGCGGCACAAAAAAATCATCAGTCAGAATTATGGAATTCTGCGTTAACTAATTTTATGAAAAATCATCCGTTTCTCAGTAATTCTCCTCATCCGGCTTGGTCCGCCCTTAATCCGGAATGCGTACGTCATGACATCACGATGGCCTTGGAGGAATCCGAAAAAAACCTACAGTCTATCCGCGATTTAAATGCGGAGGAAGTCACTTTTCTAAACTCAGTCAAGGCATTGGAACAGTCCACCACTTCATTGGATGAGGCTTGGGGGTTAGTCGCCCATTTGGATTCAGTATGTAATTCAGATGAATTAAGAAACGCCTATAACGACATTCTTCCCGCAGTTACGGAGTTCGGTGCCAAGATTCCCCTCGACGCCAAACTTTGGCAGACAATCAAAAATTTCGCCGATTGCGAAGAGGCAAAAAAACTTGATCCGATAGATCGTAGGCTGTTCGAGGAGACCATGAAGGATTTTCGCGAAGCAGGCGCCGATCTGCCCGGGGAGAGAAGAAATCGGCTCGAAGAACTATCCAGTGAATTGGCCAAGATAACCCAGAAATTTTCCGAAAATGTGCTCGATGGTACCAATGCATGGCAAATGGTGGTCAGGGAAAAAGAAAAATTAAAGGGACTTCCCCCCTCCGCTCTTGAAGCCGCCCGTCAGGCAGCGATTGAAAAGCTGGGAATGGAGGAAGGCAACGAGGCCTGGCTTTTCACCCTGCATGCCCCTTCGATGATTCCCGTTTTACAGTACCTCGATGATGAAGACCTGCGGAAGAAAATTTGGTCAGCCAGCGACCAACTGGGCAGCGTCGAACCATACAACAACGGAAAGTTAATTCAACGCATCCTTGCCCTGAGACAGGAAAAAGCCGAACTGGTGGGGAAAAAAGATTTTGCGGATGCTGTACTCAGTCGGAGAATGGCGAAAAACGGTCAAGGTGCTGAGGATTTCATTTCCGGGCTGAAAGAAAAAACACTTCCATTCTTTTCCCGGGAAAATAGAGAGCTTGAAGAATTCAAAGCGGAAAAAACGGATCTCCCCACCGATCTGCTTCAACCATGGGAAGTGGGCTACTGGGCGGAGAAATTAAAAAAGGAGAGATATGATTTTGACGATGAAGATCTGCGTCCGTACTTCCCGATTCAATCTGTTCTCAGTGGAATGTTTGAATTAGTGACCAAAATATTCGGGCTGGAAATTGTGGAACGATCCACCCAGTTTGAAGAAAATGTTTTCCCCCATGGCGGAACCGAACAGGATCCGGTTGAAGTCTGGCACGAAGAAGTACGGTTTTACGATTTATTTGACCGGGATACAAAATGCTTACTTGGCTCGTTCTATGCCGACTGGCACCCCCGGTCATCCAAAAGAGGAGGAGCCTGGATGAATTATTTAAAAACCGCAGAACCCAAAGGAAATGAAGTTCGTGGTCCCCATCTTGGATTAATATGCGGTAATTTAACCGCTCCCACTCCCACTAAACCCGCCCTCCTCACTCATTACGAGGTGGAAACTATCTTTCATGAATTCGGACACCTGCTCCACCATCTGTGTGGGGAAGTGCCTCACCGCAGTTTAAACGGAGTCAATGTGGCCTGGGATTTTGTGGAATTGCCCTCCCAAATTATGGAAAACTGGTGCTGGGAAAGGGTGAGCCTCGACCTTTTTGCAAAGCATCATGAGACTGGAGAATGCATTCCGGAGGATTTATTTCAAAAGATGATCCGTGCCCGAAACTTCATGGCCGGGAACTCCATGATGAGACAACTCGCGTTTTCCAAACTTGATCTGTTTCTCCACCGTACTCTGGCACGAAAAGATTTTGAAGACCTCGAAAAGGAAATTCAATTAGAATTGGCGGAGTATTTTCCCAAAAGAAAAACCCCCGTCCGAACCATCACCCATCGGTTCAGTCATTTGTTCAGCAGTCCGGTGGGATACGCCGCAGCGTATTATTCATACAAATGGGCTGAGGTGCTTGATGCCGATGCCTTTACCCGCTTCCAAAAAGAAGGCGTAATGAACCCCGAAGTGGGACATCAGTTCCGCGAACAGGTGCTCAGTAAGGGGAACTCCCTGCCGCCTGACGAGTTGTATCGAAACTTCATGGATCGTGACCCACGGGCCGATGCACTTCTTCAGCGAAGCGGTCTGTCCTAATTTATCACATCCCCGTTATTTATGTCCACAAAACCACAAATTCTAGCCTGGATCACCTGTGACTCCGTCTATGTTGACCCGGCAACCGGGAAAAATACTCTTTTAGGAATATTCTCGAACCTGCGGGCAAAGGAATTTCCCGTTGTCCACCCCCGGATGATTTGGTTTCTGTCTTTTTCCGATTTAACCAAGGGCAAACATATGTTGAAAATTTCGATCGGAATTCCCATGGCGGAAGACGAACCCAGAACAATCATTAATCGCGAATTTGATTCCCCCGGCCCTCAACACCGCATAAATTTGATCAATGATATTCAACGTTTAAAATTTGAAACCCCGGGAAATTATTCAATTCTTATTGAAATTGACGAACAGGTTATCTTGGCCAGCACTTTTCCAATTACTGAAGTAAAATAGTCGATGAAACTCTTTCTTTTTCCTCTCCTTTATCTTTCTATTGCTTTGATCGCGGCCGGAAAAAACGGCCAGTCAACTTCCGGCCCATTCCCTTCTCCTTTTATTGAACTATTAGAGGGATGGCCAATTGAATGGAACCCGGACTTTAAGAAAAAAGAAAACAAACAGGTCTTTCTCGATGTGCGGAAAGCTCTCGCAAATCATCTGCAGCGTATCATTTATATTCTTGATAAACCAAGAGTGAAGGCACTTCAGGCCCTGCACATCCGGGTGGACCTCGATCACACGCTGGGTAACATGCAGTATCACCCCAGCAAGGGATGGCTAATCAATAACCAATTTGATCCGACATTGGAGAAACGGGTTCATGTCCCGAGGGCCAGACAATTACTCAGCAGGGATCAGTGGGCCAAACACCCTTATGTTATACTGCATGAACTTGCTCATTCTTACCATGATCAGGTCCTGAGCTTTGAAAACAAAGATATTTTGAATGCTTACCAGAGAGCGGAGAAAGAAAAGCTTTATGAACGGGTACTTTTATTTCGGGGTGGAAAAACGAAACATTATGCACGCACAAATCATAAGGAATTTTTTGCCGAGATGACCGAGTCCTATCTCGGGGTTAATGACTTTTTTCCATTTGTTCGGGCTGAACTTCAGGAACATGACCCGCAAACTTTTAACCTGATGCAAAAAATTTGGGGCAAAATATAATGCATTTTAATTTCCTCATACTTTTCACAGCACTTTGTCCTGTTGGATTGTTGGCTGAGTGGAAGAAGGAAGTTATACACCAGCTTCCCGCGGGACGGGAATTAATCAATGGGGTGGTTGCCCACGACTTCGGGGGGAATGGACAAATCGAAGTGATGGCTTCCTTCCAGGGTGGAGTTACCCTCTTGGGAGGAAAGAACTGGGAAATCAAAAGAGAAGTCACCCGGTTCAGGGATGTTTATTCCGGAAAACGAAAAATGAAATCTTCCTGTATTCATGCCTGTCTCATGGATGTGGATGGAGATGGCGACATGGATTTTATTGGTTCAAATCAGTTGGTATTTTGGCTTGAATGCCCGGATAAACCTTTCACTCAAAAATGGAAATTCAGGGTGATAGACGAAGAAATTCTCGGCATTCATTGCGTTATCACGGGGGATATTAACCGGGACGGAAAAATGGACCTGATTGCGAATTCGGGCAGTGCGAAAAACACTGCCTTTCCCCACTCAATTGTCTGGCTTGAATCTCCCCCCCATGGAAAAATAAATCAGCCATGGACACGCCATCTGATTGCTGACCGAAATGCCCCGGGAGGTTCCCACTATATGGGGGTGGGAGATGTGAATCACGATGGTCTGCCGGACATTGCCTGCGGAGCGAAGGGGGGCGAAAAATTTCCAGACGGTGAATGGTTCGCCTGGTGGCAACAACCGAAGAAAAACCAATCCGGGTGGAAGAAACACCTTCTTTCCGCCTCCCAGCCTGGTGCCTCCAATATTTTGGCTGCGGATTTGGATGGAGATAAAAACATCGATTACTTCGCTTCCCGTGGACACGGACAGGGCGTGCTTTTCTTTAAAGGGCCAAAGTTTCTCAAGCCAGTTGAAATTGATCCGGAAATTGAAAATCCTCATTCTCTTGCCTTGGCGGATTTGGATGGGGACGGGGATACAGATGCGGTAACCTGTGGAAGTCAGTTATCCGGGAAAGTGGTGTGGTATGAAAACGATGGAAAGGCAAATTTTACGAGGCATTTAATTGGGGAAAACCAGAGCAGTTACGATATTCGAACCGTGGATATGGACGGAGACCGCAATTTGGATATTCTTATAGCCGGTCACTTTAGCTCAAATATTGTCTGGTATAAAAACCCCGGCATTTCAAAAACGATTCCTTTCCCAGGAAAAGTCAGTGAATGGAAGGGTTATTCTTATCATGAATTTAAATTGGATGGTGCCGCCTGCAAAATGGTGGTTCCGAAAGTCACCGCCCCAGGCAGACCCTGGATTATCCGTGCCCGGTTTTGGGGGCACCAACCACAAGTTGATCTTGCTTTATTGGAAAAAGGATGGCACCTCGCGTATTGTGATGTGAGTAATTTATTCGGATCTCCCCGGGCAGTGATGAGATGGGATAAATTTCACCGGGCTATGGTTCAGGATCATGGACTGGCAAAAAAAGTTGCCCTTGAGGGAATGAGCCGGGGTGGATTGATTATCTATAATTGGGCCAAAAAAAACCCCGGTAAAACACTCTGCATCTATGCGGACGCCCCGGTTTGCGATTTTACTAGCTGGCCAGGCGGAAAAGGTCGGGGAAAGGGGAGCCCAGGTTCCTGGCGGGCATGTATGCAAGCTTATGGCATCAGTGAGGAAGATGCACTCCAATTCAAAGGAACCCCCATTCATGGACTGGAAAATTTGGTCAAATCAAAAGTTCCCCTGCTCCATGTGGTCGGGCAGGCGGACCGGGTGGTGCCGGTCGAAGAGAACACTGATATTATCGAAGAAAAAATTCTCGGTGGGGGGGGAGAAATCATGGTGATTCGCAAGGAAGGCGTGGGTCATCATCCTCACAGCCTGAAGGATCCCGAGCCCATTGTTTTATTTATTACCAGTGCCTGGGATTCTTACTTTTTACAATAGATTCTTCCTTGTTCGCTTGAGCTAAGCGTGAAAATCTATATTCCATTTAACTTATGTCTGATCGTATACAATCTGATTCCCCTTCATCGGTTCCCTTGCTTGTAGTGGGTTCCGTTGCCTTTGATAATGTCATTACTCCCTACGGAGAAAAAGAACACATTCTTGGAGGAGCCGCATCCTATTGCTCATTTGCCGCAAGTTATTTTACAGATGTTCAGATGGTGGGGGTGATCGGAAATGATTTTGGTGAGGAACACCTCGATCGTTTGCGCTCCCGCGGGATTGATTTGGAAGGTGTAAAACGCGACGAAAGCGGGCCGACATTTTTTTGGAAGGGAAAATACCATGAAAATTTTAATCGCCGGGACACCCTCGATATTCAACTGAATGTGTTTGAAAATTTTCGTCCCGATCTGCCTGAATCATACAGAAATACACCCTTTGTCCTGCTGGGCAACATTCATCCCGCCCTGCAATCCCATGTCCTCGATCAGCTTGAAGGAGAGGCATATGTTTTAGCCGACACCATTGATCTTTGGATTGAAATCGAAAAAAATGCACTCCTGGATCTGATTAAAAAAATTAATCTTTTTGTAATCAATGACACTGAAGCGGAAGAATTAACCGGTGAAAAAAATATCATTCTAGCCGGTCGTAAACTACGGGAAATGGGTCCGGAATCCGTAATCATCAAAAAGGGGGAGCACGGCGCTATTCTTTTCCATCAGGATGGTATGTTTGCCTTGCCCGCCTATCCGGTCACGGAACTTCGGGATCCGACAGGGGCCGGGGATTCTTTTGCCGGTGCCTTGATTGGGAGAATGGCTTCCCGGAACTCATACGATTTTTCTGCGATCAAGGAGGCCATGCTCTACGCCACCTCCACCGCAAGTTTAACTGTGGAGGCATTCGGGTGCGATCGTCTCGAATCTGCCGGAGCATCGGAAATACGGGAAAGAGTGGAAAGCCTGCAAAAACTCATCTCCGTTTCCTGAGTAAAGTCCCTTGCGGGAAAAGTAAATTCCTGTGCATGCTCACTAACCGTGAAAACATTCTGTTGTGCAATTTCCTTTTTTCAGTCACTGCTAATCCTTTCTTTTTCACTTCTTTTCAGTTGTGGTGAAAAGAGTGGGGAATCCACTTCCCCCTCGCCTCATTCCATGGCTCAAAGCAGTCCTGTCCCGGGTGCAGGTAAAGAGGATTCGCATTCCGTTCGGTTGCCCCCACCCACTGCTTCGGTAATTTCACAACTCCCCAGTGACGGCGGGGAGGAGTTCAACCGGCTGGTCTTTGAAAGCAGTCCCTATCTGCTTCAGCATGCCCGTAATCCGATTGACTGGTATCCCTGGGGAGAAGAAGCCTTCGCCAAAGCCAAAAGAGAAAATAAACCGGTCTTTCTTTCTATCGGGTACACCACCTGCCACTGGTGCCATGTGATGGAGCACGAATCTTTTGAGGATGAGGAAGTAGCTCGGCTCATGAATCGGGATTATATCTGTGTCAAAGTGGACAGGGAAGAAAGACCGGATGTGGATAATATCTATATGTCGGTGACCCAAATGATGACCGGCCGGGGCGGTTGGCCTATGACTGTGATTATGTCACCCGAAAAAATTCCCTTCTTTTCCGGAACCTATTTTCCAAAATCTTCCATGACTCAGCTGATTCCTCATTTTGCCAATATCTGGACAGATGAAAGGGAAAAAGTGAACGAGATCGGCCGTGCGATCATGGATAATCTCCAAAAAATGCAGTCCCATCAGTCCGGGGGAGATTTGAATGCGTCACATCTCGATGCCTGTTACCAGGCTTTACTTCGTGACTATGACCCACTCAACGGCGGATTTGGGACTAAGCCCAAATTCCCCACTGCCCATAATCTGAGCTTTCTTCTTCGCTATTACAAAAGAACCGGAGAATCACAGGCCTTGAAAATAGTAGAACATACCCTCCAAAAGATTCATCAGGGTGGAGTCTATGATCAGGTGGGTCTTGGTATTCACCGCTACTCCGTTGATGAAAAATGGCTGGTTCCACACTTTGAAAAAATGCTCTATGACCAGGCTCTGTTCGCTCAGGCGGCGATCGAATGTTTTCAGGTAACGAAATCACCTTACTTTGCCCGGGTTGCGGAAGAAGTCCTGACTTATGTTTTGCGGGAAATGACTTCCGCTCAGGGTGGGTTTTTCTCGGCGGAGGACGCGGACAGCGAGGGAGAGGAAGGGAAATTTTATGTCTGGACTGAGTCCGAGATCAAAGCAATCCTAGGGGAAGAAGATGCCTCCCTCTTTCACGATATTTACCACTTTGAAAAGGAGGGGAATTTCCTCGAAGAGGTGACCCATCAAAAGACCGGGACCAATATTCCCCATCTGCAAAAGTCCCTCGATGAACATGCCAGGGACAAAAATATCGAATCCGCAAAATTCCGCGATACCATTAACGGCCTTAAGAGTAAAATTTTCCAAGTGAGGGAAAAACGAATTCACCCTCAGAAAGACGATAAAATATTGACCGACTGGAACGGTTTGATGATTTCGGCTTTGGCCAAGGCAGCACAGGCATTGGATCAGGATAAATACTTGGAAGCAGCCCAAAAAGCGGCCGATTTCTGCCTCTCGGAATTAAGGCTTCCCAATGGAAGGCTCTTGAAAAGATGGCGTCTTGGCAAGGCGGGACTGCCCGCTCATCTGGAAGACTATGCTTTCTTCAGCCAAGGTCTGATTGATCTGTACGAGGCGAGTTTTGACCCCCAATACCTACGGGCTGCCATGGAATTGATTGATCTGTCACTGATTCACTTCGAGGACGATCAGAAAGGTGGTTTTTTCCTCACCGCTGATGACGGGGAAAAACTTTTAATTCGGGCCAAGGAGATTTACGATGGTGCAATCCCGTCCGGTAATTCCGTCATGGCATTAAATCTTCTCCGACTTCACAAAATGACCGGGAAAGAAAAATATCAGATTGCTGCAGAAAAATTATTCTCCGCATTTTCAGGTTTTTTGGAAAACAGTCCACAAGGAGCCGAAGTATTATTGCAAGCTCTTGACTTCGCCCTCGCACCCGCCAAGGAAATTGTGGTGGTGGGAAAACCCGAAACGGAAAGCACAGACCGGCTCTTGAGGGAAATCAATCAACGGTTCCTCCCCGCTAAAGTCCTGCTTTTCCGCTCCGTAACAGACAAAGATGAAGAAATCATGAGACTCTCCCCTTTCCTCAAAAACCATAAGCTCGTGGACGACCAAGCTGCGGTCTATGTTTGTGAGAATCAAACCTGCCAGCAACCTGTGACTGACCCGAAAAAACTGGGGGATATTCTCGGCAAACAATAACCGAATGTTTATTCTTTAATGCCGTGGTGCAGGGCGACAATGGAAAATGTCATAGGAAGAGCCCGGACTTGCCCAAACCCAACTCTTTCAATCTCCCCAATTAATTCATGCCGGTTGGGGAAATTGGTTATGCTCGTACCCAAATACAGGTATGCATCCCGATCCCCGGTAACCAGCCTGGCTAACCAAGGCAATATCAGCCGAAGATAGAAATAGTAAACAGGACGGAACCACCAGTAGGGCTGGGTAAATTCAAGCACAATCAATCGGCCTTTGGGTTTCAGCACCCGGTGAATCTCGGACAGCCCTTTTTTCCGATCCGCCAAGTTTCTCAGTCCGAATGAAATCGTCACCAGATCGAAACTCTCATCTTCAAAGGGAAGATTCAGACAGTCCCCTTCCATAAAAACATATTTTTTTGGATCCAGACCCAGATGGTCACGTTTCTGACGAGCCTGTTTGAGCATCGGTTCGCAAAAATCGAGCCCGGTAATGTCAGCTTTCGTCCCAAGCCCCTGCTGCAGGGCGAATGCAACATCACCACTCCCGGTAGCAAGATCCAAAATGGCATGGCATGATTTTCTCCTGGCCTGTTCAACCAGTTTTTTTCTCCAGCTAAAATCAATTCCCACCGAAAGCAAATGATTCGCAAAATCATATCGATGAGCCACACGGGAAAAAGTATCCCGAACCGCATCCGGGTTAGGGTTGCTCACACCTTAGGTGTCCTGCTGCTTGCCAAAACTTTCCATTACCCACTGGGAAAGTTCCTTGTCCGGATCGTCCACCACTTTCTTGTCGATCACAAATTCCTTACGTCCTGTCCTTTGGTTGATGATACCAAGTCCGTGCACGAAATCGGAGAATTTTCTTTCGCAAATTGCACGGACCGAACGGTTTTCCTTGATTGATTCTTTGACAATCGCAACCTTGGCGGCTTTTCGAAATTTAAGCATGTATCCGGACTCCTTTTTAAAATGGTCGGCAAAGCGGTCGACATCCTCCAAAAGTGAATCATCCAACTCGTCTCTCTTTTCCTCAAGCAGGCTTTCCAGTTCGTCACCCGGATTCTCTACGGTCTGTGCAGAGACCGAGAAGTTACGTATCGCCGTCGAGGGAAGCTCAAATTTAAAATCTCGAAATGTTTTTTCCAGTATCGTGACTAATCCACGAGCTCCGGTTTTTTCTTCGGCTGCTTTTTCGGCAATTTTATCGATTGCATCCTTTCCAATCTTGATACTGATATCGTAGCCCGAAAAGTCATTTCTATACTGTTCCAAAACATTGCCTTCCGACGAACTGAGAATCTCCGCGAGGTCCTCCTTGGTTAATTCTTCACAGGCAACCCGGACCGGCAAACGGCCAATGAATTCCGGTTCAAATCCATAATCGATAAAATCACGGGTTTCCGCCTGAGATAAAAAACGGTTTGCCGATTCACTTGAAGAAATATTTTCATCCGCGGAACCGAAGCCAATACGGTTCAGGTCCAATCGCTTGCGAACATTTTCTCCCAACTGGTCAAAAGCACCACTGACAATAAATAGAATATTTCTTGTGCTCACTGTGCTCTTCTGTGGTTTGTTGCCTTTCTGCATATCCATGAAGGCTTTCATTTGTCCCATCATGTCCTGAGGAGCATGCAGATTGACCTCAGTCTCCTCCATCAGTTTGAGCAGGTTGATCTGGACTCCCCGACCGGAAACATCCTTGCCCGTGCGAGAGGACTCAGATGCAATTTTATCAATCTCATCAACATAAACAATTCCAAATTCAGCGAGTTCGATATCTCCATCCGCGGATTTGACCAAATCCCGGACAATATCCTCCACATCATAGCCAACATAGCCAGTTTCGGAAAATTTGGTGGCGTCCGCTTTCACAAAAGGAACTCCGATTAATTTTGCCACATTGCGCATGAGGAAGGTTTTTCCCACACCAGTGGGACCGAGCAGAAGTACATTTGGTTTCACATATTCTGACTTGGACTGTTTTTTACTCTCTAGGCACCGGCGGACATGGTTGTAGTGATCGCATACTGCAACCGATAAAACCCGCTTGGCCTGCTCCTGTTTAATCACAAAACGATCAAGGTAGTCCCGAATTTCTTTGGGTCTACGGTCAAAGGAACGGATTGTATCCAGCCTCTCATCCCTGCTTGCATCCTCAGGCGGTGGTTCTTCACTTTTTTCTGTTTTTTCCACTTTTTCCTCGGTCTCTTTTGCCTTCATTGACTCCATAAATGGAGCAAACGCAACCTGCACGTTTTTATTTTTTAACAAATCGTGAAGTTGTTTTTGGATTTCCTCCAAGGGATTTTCATCGTCTTTCTTTGTCATTTTTATCAAAAATGGGTTTGACAGGTCATTGAGTAACAGGAATCTATGAGGTTTACAAACTAACCCTAATTTAAAAGTCTTTCAAACAGAAATACCTGCTATGTCCAATAATTTAACTAAACGCCACATTGTACAAAAGATTTACGAAAACTCCAATTACAACCACGAGCATGTTCGTAATATAGTACAAAATACTCTCGATATCATGCAGGAAGCAATCTCGAACGGACAAAACATTGAACTCCGTAAGTTCGGTGTTTTTGAACTTCAGGTCAGAAAGTCCCGCGTCGGCCGTAATCCCAACAAACCTGAGACGGATGTGATCATACCCCGCCGGGCAGTGGTGAAATTTAAGGCAGGCAAGGAAATGAAGGAGGGATTGGACAAGCTTAACTTGGACAAGCTCGATCCATCCTCCTAGATAAGTTCTTACTGGAATGTTTGAGACATTGCCCGGATTTCGGGACTTTCCACCCGAAGTCTGTGCCCGACGCAATCATCTTTTTCGGGTCTTTCGGACGGTGGCACAGGTCTTTGATTTTTCAGAATACGACGCACCCATTCTTGAACCTCTCGATTTGTATGTCGAAAAGTCGGGAGAGGAAATTGTCGGGCAGCTCTTTCATTTTGAAGACAAAGGAGAACGCCGGGTAGCACTCCGCCCTGAACTTACCCCCACTTTGGCCCGCATGGTTGCCGCCCGGGCTAATTCACTGCCCAAGCCAATCAAGTGGTTCAATATCGGGGAACACTTTCGCTATGAACGCCCGCAAAAAGGAAGAGGGCGATCATTCTATCAATTCAACGCCGACCTTTTGGGGGAATCCAGCTTGGAAGCGGATGCCGAGCTCATTGCTTTATTGGTGGCAATTTTTGAAACGCTCGGACTGCATTCAAACGATTTTAAAATTCGGCTAAGCGACCGTACCAGCTGGGTGCTTTTACTCAATGCCCTAGGAATTACTGAGGAACAACGTCCCGCAATTCTCGACGCCATTGACAAAAGCGAAAGACGAAAACCCGAGCAAACACTTGAGGCGCTGGAAAAAACTATTCCGGGAAAAAGTGCTGAAATCCTCAGCGAAATTAATGCAATTAAACAAATCGATTCCCTCGACGCACTAAGCGCACGACTGAATAGCTGCGGAGATGCAGGCGAGGAACGGGCACATGGATGGTTCTCTTTGCTTGAATTACTGAAGGGGCACGGAGCCGGAGATTTTATTACAATTGATCTTTCTATTGTTCGTGGACTCGCCTACTACACCGGATTTGTCTATGAAGCTTTTGAAGCCAGTGGGGAAGGACGTGCCCTCGCAGGTGGTGGAAGGTATGATCATTTGGTCAAAAAGCTATCCGGTAATGTGGATATTGTCGCCGCCGGATTTGCGATTGGGGATATGACCTTAACAGACTGTCTCGAATCGAAAAAATTGCTCCCCACTTATATTTTAGCACCTGATCTTTTTTTAATTGGGGATAGAGAGCACAAAACACACTCCTTGCCGATCATTGCCGGGTGCAGAAAAGCGGGATTTTCAGTTTCTCATTCCCTCAAAAATGCCCCTTTTGGAAAACAATTCAAGGAGGCGGGGAAAAGCGGTGCCCGTTATGGATTGATTCTTGGAGAACAGGAACGAATCGCAAACGAAATAAAAATTAAGGACTTTCGCAGCGGTTTGGAAAAAACAGTTTTGCAAAAAAATCTGATCGGACAACTGGAAAACCTCGACGAGGTCGGTGGTATCAATCCGCCGGAAAATGGATGATGGCAAAAGAGGTTCCAGACTTCCAAAAGGAGCAGCTCAAAAAACTCAAAAAACGATCCACTCGGAATCGTCGGGGATTCTTTAAAAAATTTATCCTCGGTCTGGTTGCCTCACTGTCCGCTTGGCTTTATCTGCGCTTCGAAGCAAACTGGCTTGAAACCACCCAAAAAAAAGTACTCATTCCTGGTCTTAAAAATAAAATTCCGATCAAACTTTTACACCTCTCTGACTTCCACTTTTCCAACACCGTCTCGCTCGAGGATATCGATTTCGCCTTACGGGAAGGCTTTTCCCATAGCCCCGATGCCTGTGTAATCACTGGGGATTTCATCACATCGCAAATAAGCGAAACGGAGGTGAAGCAGTATAGTCAATTATTAAACCAGTATGCACAGGCCGTTCCAATCTTTGCCTCTCTTGGAAATCATGACGGGGGTGAGTGGGCCGGAAAAAACGGCGGTTTCAAGAATACTCGGGCAATGGAGTACATGCTTAAAAAAGCGGGAATCAAACTTCTTCAAAATCAACGGGAATCAATCTTCCTGAAAGGTCAGGCTCTAAGCATTGCCGGTGTGG
>CAJWWH010000021.1 GCA_913048545.1 uncultured Opitutia bacterium
ATGTTACAGTCTGTCCGTGTACTGTTGAATACGCTAACCGCTTTTCTTTTCGTGGCTACTCCCAGCTTTGAAATGTCGGCGAAAGAAGAAAAGAAAGTAAGTTTTCACAAAGAAATCCGACCTATATTTCAGGCAAACTGTAATGGTTGTCACCAACCAGCGAAGAGAAAGGGGGATTACATGATGACTGAATTCCAATCTCTGCTTCAGGGAGGAGAAACTGGGGAAATCGCAATCGTTCCGGGTAAACCGATGCTCAGTTATCTGGTTGATCAAATTAAATCTGACCAGGATGGATTTTCAGAGATGCCCAAAGGTAAGAACGCAAAGCCATTGCATGCCACGGAATACAATAAGATCGTAAGGTGGATTGAGGAGGGTGCGGTCAATGACTCTCCTGATGGTTTGGATTCCGGTTACAGCATGGAAAATCTGCCCACCTATGAAATTCCCCCCCTTGTTCTTTCTCTTTCCTATTCTCCGGACGGCCATCATCTGGCAATGACTGGTTTTCATGAAGCAATTATTCGCTCGGCAAACGGCGGAAAACTGGTTTCCCGGTTGGTTGGATTATCAGAACGAGTGGAATCGGTGGCTTTTTCACCCGACGGAAAGAGTCTGGCATTGACCGGTGGACAACCGGGTAGAATGGGCGAAGTTCAAGTATGGGACTGGAAGACCAAAAAACTCAAACTCTCCCATTCCGTGACTTATGACACATTATACGGGATTTCGTGGTCACCCGACGGAAAATCTCTGGGTTTCGGGGCAAGTGATACCTCTGTTCGGGTCATTCAATCCAATGATGGTAGGCAGATATCCTACATGTCCGGTCATGATGACTGGGTCAGGGGAACAGTATTCTCAGAAGACGGAAAATCAATTTTTTCAGTAAGTCGTGATAAAACAGTCAAACAAACGGATGTGGAGACGGAAAGATTTATCGGAAATGTGACTACTCATACGCCAGGGGTGTTAAGTGGCGGTCAAAATTCAATCGCAGTACGTCCGGGTAAGAAGGAGTTACTGGTTGGTGGAGCAGACGGAAAGGCTAAGTTGTTCAGGCAGGCGACCAAGGCAGCTCCGGCAGGTGGGGGGAACCCCAATCAAATTCGTGAGTTTAAGTCGCAGCTGGGACGAATTTTTTCCGTATGTTTTAGTCCAAACGGGAATCTTGGTTTTTCGGGGAGCAGTCTTGACGGAAAAGGGGAGATTATCTGCTTTGAAATTGATACGGGTAAGGAATTGTGGAGGAAAAAAGTTACGGATTCAGCGATTTATTCATTGGCCAGTTCACCGGATGGCAAGACATTGGCGTCCGGAGGATATGACGGGTATATTCGTTTGCACAAAGTTTCTTCGGGTGAAGTTTTTAAAAAATTTGCATCGGTACCCATTATCAAAAAGTCCACGCACGAGAGTACTTTTTCCCTGGTTGGGGAAAACCCTGAAGATGCAGTTTCCAAAACTGAAACTATGGTTAAGGAATCAAGCGTGCACAATCTTGTTCTTCTCCCCCGTAGGGTATCGATTCTTCGTTCAATTGACTACACGCAGCTTCTGCTTCAAGGGGACTTAGGCGGAGGCAGGAATGCAGATGTGACCCGGATAGCAAAGTGGACAGTGACAGGTGGAGTCGGAACCGTGAGCAAAAGAGGGATATTCTTACCGGCACAAGATGGAAATGGAACAATCGTGGCCAGTTTAGGAGGGAAAGAAATTTCAGTTCCTGTTGTGGTCAGTGGCTTCGGTCGAAAATGGACCCCTGATTTTATTGAGGATGTTAATCCGATCATTTCCAAGCTCGGATGTAATGCGGGTACCTGCCATGGAGCCAAGGATGGAAAAAATGGTTTTAAGTTATCCCTGCGCGGATACGACGCGGTTTATGATGTGCGCGGATTTACGGATGACATGGCGTGCAGAAGAGTAAATGTGGCTGCTCCGGAAAGTAGTCTGATGCTTTTAAAAGCATCGGGCATGGTTCCCCATGAGGGCGGTCAATTAACCGATTCCCAATCCAAGTATTATCAGGTGATTCGTGCTTGGATTGCGGGTGGGGCTTGTCTCGATGAGAATGGAGTCCGGGTCCGCAAAGTCGAAATGTTCCCCAAGGACCCGGTGGCCGAAAAGATTGGATCCACCCAGCAAATGCGGGTGGTGGCCACAATGGAAAACGGAATGGTTCGGGATGTGACCCGTGAAGCTTTCATAACCAGCGGAAACGGAGAAGTCGCTGAGCACGATGATTTCGGTTTGCTGACCACACTCCGTAGAGGGGAAGCTCCGATACTTGCCCGTTATGAGGGATGCTACGCAGCCACCACCTTAACCGTGATGGGAAACAGAGAGGGCTTTCAATGGAAAGCACCACCGGTGTATAATCAGATCGATCGATTGGTCGCTGAAAAATGGAAGAGGATGAAGATTCTCCCATCCGGAATAAGCGGCGATCTGGATTTTCTTCGCCGGGTTTATCTGGATTTAACCGGACTTCCCCCCACTGCTGAGGAAGTTCTACAATTCACTGACTTGAAGCGATCAAGCAAAAGCAAGCGTGATCAACTAATCGATCAACTGGTCGGGAGTGAAGAATTTGTGGAGCATTGGACCAATAAATGGTCGGATTTACTGCAAGTGAACGGAAAATTTCTTGGTCGTGCGGGAGCCACTGCATTACGAAAATGGATACACGGGGAGATCGAAAAGAACACCCCTTATGATCAGTTTGTTCGCAAGGTGCTGACCGCCTCCGGTTCGAATAAGGAAAATCCGCCCGCTTCCTACTTTAAAATTCTTAGAACGCCGGAGGACACCATGGAAAATACCACCCACTTATTTCTCGCTACCCGGTTTAACTGTAATAAATGTCACGATCATCCTTTTGAGAGGTGGACTCAGAATCAATATTACGAAATGTCGGCCCACTTTGCCCAATTCAAATTAGAGAAAGATCCGGCTTCCGGGAAAACTGAAATTGGAAAAACCGCGGTGGAAAAAGGGAAACCTCTATATGAATTTGTTAAAGATGTGAATGTGGGTGAGGTTCGGCATGAGCGCACCGGTGCAGTGATTGCTCCTGATTTTCCTTATCACGCCAAGTTTAAATCGAAGCCTGCCATGTCTCGCCGGGCCAGACTGGCCCAATGGATGACCTCTCCGGACAACGCATACTTTGCCAAGAGTTATGTAAACCGTATTTGGGGCTATTTATTTGGAACGGGAATTATTGAACCGATTGATGATATCCGTGCCGGTAATCCGCCCAGTAATCCGTTGTTACTGAATTACCTGGAGAAAGAACTGATTCAAAGCGGTTTCAATGTCAGGCATATTATTAAGCTAATCTGTAAGTCCCGCACTTACCAGCTTTCGGTCTCCACCAATAAGTGGAATGAGGATGATGAGGTTAATTTTTCCCATGCCACCCCGAGGAGGTTATCAGCGGAGACTTTGCTGGACGCTGTCTACCAGGTCACGGGCTCGACCTCGAGGTTTCCCGGAGTTCCCCCGGGCACCCGGGCTGCATCGCTTCCCGATGTCGGGATTAAGCTGCCGGACGGATTTTTGGGGACTTTTGGCCGGCCCGCCCGGGAAACTTCGTGTGAATGTGAGCGGAATGGAGAACTGCAGCTCGGTCCGGTTATGGCCTTGGTCAGTGGCCCTACCGTAAATGACGCAATTTCCGATGCGGGTAACGATATTGCCAAGTTGGCAAAAGAGCAGAAAAATGACCGCGAACTGGTGAACAGATTATTTCTGCGTGTGCTTAACCGACCGGCAAAAAAACAGGAAATCGAGCAATGTCTTGCTTTATTTTCCAATAAGATTGTAGAGGATGATAAACTTTTGAAAAAGCAATTGATGGAGGCAGAAAACGGGGTAAGGGCAAAGCTTGATCAAATGGAAAAAGCCCGTGCCCATGCAGTCGCCTTAGCCGAGAAGGAACACCTCGAGTATAAGGATAAAATATCCGGCGATGTAGAAAAAGCCCAAAAAGAAAGGGCGGGCAGGATTCAGAAGGCCAAAAAAGAACTGGCTTTATTTGACCAAATGCTACCCCAAAAAGCGGGGGAGTGGGAGAAGAACCAAAGGGCAGGTAAGTCTGCCTGGCACAATTTGGATATGAGCAAGGTGAGTTCCAGGATAGCGGGGATCCATTTTAAAAAACAGGAGGACGGATCTGTTTTTGTATCAGGAAAAAACGGAAAGGGGAGCTACCTGGTTCAAACCCAGTCTGAACTGACTAAGATTACCGGAGTCCGCCTCGAGGCAATTCCTGATAATCGTTTGCCCCAAAAAGGCCCCGGGCGAGCGGGCAGCGGAAACTTCGTGCTTTCAGAATTGGAGGTTTTAGCCAAACCCTTATCCGATCTGACCAAGTGGGAAAAAGTGGGAGACTGGAAATTTGATCAGGGTGAGGAGCACGGAAATTGGAAGACTGCGACGGGGGGGACTTTTCCCGTAACGAAAGCCGACGGATTATTTTTGGTGGGCACATTTAAAGGTGCAATTCCGGAAAACGGTGATTTTTATCATGCCGGGCCCTTTGAAAATAGTTCTTTTGCACAGAAGGTTGGACCGGAGGGTTTACGCGGTTTTGACGCAAATCAAACTTTCAGGCATAGGGGGAAGGAAGTAAAATGGATCCGAAAACCGGATTGGAAAGAAGGGAAAGTGTACGGTTCCGTCTTCTCGGGAGACAATGCGATCAATTATATTCATAAGATCATTAATGTGAAAGAGGATCGGGTCTTACCCTTAAGTCTGGGAAGTGATGATGGAATAAAAGTCTTTCTAAATGGAAAGGAAGTTTTCTCGAATAATATTGGCCGGGCCGCCGCGCCCGATCAGGAAAAAATTAAACTATCCCTGAAAAAAGGACGAAATTACCTGTTGATAAAAATTCACAATGGGGCAGGGCAGTCCGGGTTTTATTTTATGCCTGAAATGAAGAGTGCAGATATGCCTTCTATGTCCAGGGTAATCAAAAAGAAACATGGTTCTTTCGCTATTGAAGTTGCGGCAAAATCTAAAGTCCCTGGAAAAGTAAAAGTTCTCTGGACCTCATCCAAGTCCCCGGAGTACAACTCTAAACAAGCCTCATCGAATCAGCATATCGGTTCCTCTGGTTCCTGGAAAACCTATCGTTTTGACTTTACTCCGGATACTGATCTGACCGGTTTGCGAATACAAAGTGAAAGGGAGATCATGATCCGGTCGGTCAAAATGTACCGTAATCAAGCGGAATTGAAGCTCAGCTTTCAAAACGCCCAGGCAACTTTCAGTCAGGGTGGGTATTCAGTCGCGACCGCGATCGACGGAAAAACAGCCCGGAACAAAAATGGATGGGCAATTTCCGGCCAGATAGGGAAGCCCCATTTTGCTTCATTTGAAGTGAAGGAGGATTTCGCCTTTTGGGGAGGTTGCACACTTTTATTTACGCTCAAACAGGAGTATTCCGACAACCGGCACACACTTGGACGTTTCCGCTTAGCTGTGACCAACGCCCCGCGTCCTGTTTCCTACGGTGTGCCTCAAGAAATTAAGGATATTTTTGCAGTCTCTGATTCAAATCGCACCGCAGAGCAGAGAAAAACGATCATTCAAGCTTATAAAAAGTCTTCCCCTGCCAGAATTGCATTGGTTAAATCTTTGACCAATGCGAGTGAAGGTTTACCCGCTGATCCTAAGGAGGTGGCACTCCGCAAAGCACTGGAAGAAGCGAGAACTCCCGTCCCATTACCTCCGGAAATTGTCAGACTCAGGCGGGCTGTTCGCCTAAGTGAAGAGCAACTGATTCAAAAGCGGGTGATCGGGGCACAGGATCTCACATGGGCCTTGATTAATACGCCCGCATTTTTATTCAACCGTTGAGTTGACTTGATTGAGGAACGATGAGTACATTCAGAAACTGTAAACTAAGGAAAAGCACATGATTGGGATACCAGGAGAATTAGGAAAAGATTTGTGTGACTCACATTTGCCGATGAGTCGGCGTGATGTTTTAAAGGTGGGAGGATCCAGTATGCTTGGATTATCTCTCGGGGCCATGCTCCAAATGAAGGCATCTGCCAATCCGGTCGCAGGGGGAGGGCCGGGGTGGGGGCAGGCGAAGAGTGTGATCATGATTTACTTGCAGGGTGGCCCGAGCCATTTGGATTTATGGGATCCCAAACCCGATTCTCCTGACAATGTGCGAAGTATTTTCAAACCCATTCGCACCAAAATACCAGGGGTTAATTTTACTGAGCTTTTACCGAACCTGGCTAAGGTAAACGACAAGTTCACTATGATGCGATCAGTGAGTTACACACCTAAAGGACTGTTTAATCACACCGCAGCCATCTATCAGATGATGACGGGTTACACGACTGACAAGGTCAGTCCATCGGGTCAGCTCGAACCACCCAGTCCTAAGGATTTTCCTAATTTCGGATCCAATATCATACGAATTAAACCGACTTCGGAGCCCATGCTTCCATTTGTTATGCTTCCCCGCCCGCTCCAGGAAAGCGGAGTGGTCGGCAAAGGCGGGACCGCGGGATTTCTGGGTAAAGCGTATGATCCCTATACCCTTTATCCTCCCGGTGACGATATGGATATGGAAAAAATGGCCAAGATCCGGGTGGATGATCTGCAGATGAGACCCGACATGTTTGGAGTTCGGCTGAACAGACGGGCCAAGTTGCGGGATGCCATGACCGATGCGATGCCCGTAATTGACAAGGCGGTGGAGAAATACAATTTAAATCAGCACTACGACCGGGCACTTGAACTGGTCGCATCGGGCCGGGCAAGGGAAGCTTTTGCCTTGGATCAGGAACCGGAGTCTATTCGTGATTCCTACGGTCGGAATACATTTGGACAGAGCTGTCTGCTCGCCCGGAGGTTGGTGGAGGCAGGGACCCGCGTGGTTGAAGTGATCTGGCCGAAGGTTGCTAATTCGAACAATCACTCGTGGGACACACACAAAGATTTACCCAAACGAATGAAGGATCAATCCGCCCCAATGCTGGATGCCGGATTATCAGGATTAATGACTGATCTGGATCAGCGTGGTTTGCTCGACGAAACCATGGTGGTATGTGTGGGCGAGTTTGGGCGCAGTCCGGAAAAGGGAGTGAGCACCTCCGGGAATGGCAACGACGGGGGAAGTCGTGACCACTGGCCTTATTGCTACACCGGAGTAATTGCCGGGGCGGGGATCAAAAGAGGGTATGTTCACGGAGAATCGGATAAGACAGGGTCAGCTCCCTTGGATAAACCTATTCATCCCCGTGAATTATTAGCTACGATTTATCACGGATTCGGAATTAACCCGGAGACCATTGTTTACAACCATTTGAACCAGCCCCGTGAGTTGGTTAAAGCACAGGCGGTGACCGAGTTATTTGGCTGAGTAAGCTGAGATTTAATCGAAATAAATTAATGAAACACAATTATGGCATTTTTAGTGCCATGTTATTGGCATTTTTATTCTTTAGTTCCTGTCGTTCCAACATGAATCCTGCTCTTGCGGACAGGGAAGTTCGGGAACTTTTACGGGATGTGCCCGGATTTGATTGGGAGTTGGATCAAGTTTCGAGATTAAAAGATCCTATGGATACTTTGTATCCAACGGTTCCAGTTGATGATCCAAATTCCCGTAAAATTACTGAACGTATTCAAAAAAATAGTGCATACAGGGATGGAAATAAAAGTATAAAACTTGTCGGACAAGATTGGCAAAAATCACTGCCATTGGATGAAAATGGGGTAGTACAGCTCAATTTGGAAAATGCAATGCATATGGCAATGCTACACTCTTCTCAATTTCAACGGCAAAAAGAAGATTTGTATTTATCCGCTTTAGATGTGACCTATGAAAGGTTTCGCTTAGATCCAAATCCATTTGCTGGAGTATCCGCACAGGCTGATAAGGAAATAACTGATAATGAAATTGATTTGCAATCCCGTGCACAACTTGGATTCCAAGGGGTTGCCGGACAGGGAGCGACTTGGGTTGCCTCCCTCGCGAATCGTCTAACCTTAGAATTAAGTAACGGTGATTTAGAAGTGGGGGGGTCCTTGGCTAATCTCACCATAACTCAGCCACTCTTGCGTGGGGCCAGTAAGCGAATTTTTAAGGAACGCCTTACTCAGGCTGAACGTACTCTCCTTTCCAATGCGAGAAGTTTGGAGCAATTTAGGCAAGGGTTCTTTTTGGATGTTGTGACTGGAAATAATCCTGCGGAAGGAGTGAGAGGGGCAGGAATACCTCGGGTGCCTTCTTACTCAAGCAGTGTATCGGGTTATCTTGGGCTTATTCAGGAAGTACAGAGAATCAGGAATCAGGAAGCTAATGTCGCCAAGTTGAAGGATAGCCTTGTTCAATTAGAGGCTGCTTTTGAGGCAGGAAGAATCGGTAATCGTTTGCAAGTTGATCAGGCGAGACAGGCATTGTTTAATGGACAAAGTGGATTGCTTGCGGCCAAGTCATCTTTTGAAAATAGGCTTGATGGTTATAAGCTATTCTTGGGACTTCCTCCTGATTTACCGGTTCAAGTTAAGGATCAATACATCGAGGACTTTCGCCTTACTGACCGCGTACTTGTCTCGATTCAGGATCAACTTAATCAACTCCTACAACAAATCAGAGACCCCAAGGCTTCGGTTGTTTTCTCTGATTTAGAGGAATACGGTCAGCAAGTTTTAGGAATGAAAGATTTACTGCGAGAGAGCTTATCGGGGTTGATGTTAGATCTAGGTTTATTTACGGATCAACTTCCAGAAAGGAAAAAATGGTTCAAACATCTTAGGGAACGGTCGGATTTAAAGGAACTTGGCATGGGAGAAAACGCATTTCGAGAGATAGAACTTGAAAAGTTAGCCTTCGATTTGAATCAAACCAGTCTGCGCATGGAAGCTGAATTAAAGGTTCAATTGGAAGTATTAACCAAAATGGTGAAAGGTTTATCCTCGGTTCCTATCGAAAAAGCAAAAAGGGAACTTGCCTCTCAGATGAATGAATTAGCGGGGTTGGTTCTGGAGCTTTCTTTAACCCGTGCATCGGTGAGATTGGAGTCTGTTTCAATGGTGGAAGTATCGGTTGATGCAAAACAAGCCCATCAAACGGCATCTGAATTACGGCTTGATTGGATGAATGCAAGGGCATCCCTTGTGGATTCATGGAGAATGACTGACTTGGCGAGGGATGATCTTCGCACTGATTTGGATGTCGTCTTGTCTGGTGATTTAGGTTCAGACTCAATAGGGTCGGGTCATTTTAAATCGAGCGAAGGCAGATTGAGGGTGGGAATAGAACTTGATACCCCACTTTCTAAAGTGCGTGAACGAAATCGATACCAGGCATCCCTGATTGGGTACCAGCAATCCCGTCGTCAATACTTATCGTTTGTGGATAGTGTTTTGCTGTCTTTTCGCCAACACGCACGCTTATCGAAACTTTATCAACTTAATTTTGAATTAAGCCGTGCTGCTGTGCGAGGAGCAATTGCACAAGTTGATCTTGCCCGATTACGGCTGAACGAACCCCCACAACCGGGAAAAAACTCTCAATTTGGTGCAACCACTGCCCGTGACTTGGTTAATGCATTAAATGACCTTTTAGAGGCAAGTAATTCCTTCCTCAGTGTATGGATTGGATATGAAGCAATGCGAATGAGACTAACCTACGATCTTGGAACCATGCGGCTTTCAGAAAATGGAATTTGGGAAGATCCGGGCCCCGTTCTTTCCGTTGTACCTCTTCCATAAAAATATCGTGTTCTTTTGATCCTGCCTTGCTGATTAAATGACCATAAATTATATTTGGGAGTTTATAATAATGATCGCTTCTTCAAAATCAGGTTTTATATCCTCCAAGATGCTATTAGGGCTAACCAGTGCGGGTGTTGTATCTTTCGCTTGGTGGATGATGGGGGATACTTCGAATGAAAACCTTTCTATTCAACCATTATTAGAGGAGGTTACATCCAATGAATTTGTTCTCGAAATCACGGAGCCTGGTGAGATTGAAAGTGCGGAGAATGTGGAGATCCGTTGTGAAGTAAGAAGCCGAAGCTCATCCGGTATCAGCATACTTGAAATTGTGCCCGAGGGAACATTAGTGAAAAAAGGAGATTTTTTAGTAAGACTGGACGATGCCGCCTTACAAAAAGATTTGCTTCAACAACGAATTGCGGTGCATCAATCCCGTGCATCCTTAGTCAAAGCTCGGGCAGATCGTGAAGCGGCTCTTTTATCCATGCAGGAATATTTGTCTGGATCCTTTAGGCAGGAGGAGGAGCAACTCGAAAGTGCAGAATTTGTTGCCAAGGAAAATCTACGCAGGGCGGAAGAGTATCTTGCTTACAGTAAAAGGTTGGCATCTAAAGGGTATGTTTCCGACGCACAATTGGAGGCGGATCAATTTGCAGTCGAGAAAGCGGGAAAAGAACTTGATCTTTCTCAAACGAAATTGGAGGTGTTGAGAGTTCATGCGAGAAAGGCAAAGGTCAATGACTTGAACGCCTCAATCCAAACTTCCGAAGCAAAACTAAAATCAATAGAAAATTCTTATGAATTGGAATGCACCCGGGAAAATGAAATTAATGAGCAGATCAAAAAATGTATCATTTATTCTCCCTCTGCTGGAGAAGTTACTTACGCAAATCGTACAAAATCAGGGTCAGAAGACGGTGTTTTGATAGAGGAGGGAAAATCGGTTAGAGAAAGGCAAACTATAATCCGTTTGCCCGATGCATCTCTGATGCGAGTGATTGCAAAAGTGAATGAAAATCGAATCGAGCAGATCAAAAAAGGTATGTCCTGCTCCATTACGATTGATGCAATTCGGGGAGTTGAGATTAAGGGGGAAGTTGAATCGGTTAGTGAATATCCACTTCCATCACTTAGCCGCTACACGGCACATATTAAAGAATATGCGACTGAAATTATAATTCATAATCCGCCTGTTGGGATTCGTTCAGGCATGACAGCTAAAGTTTCTATACTATCTGAGAAATACGAAAATGCATTGCAGGTCCCGCTTACAGCTATTTTTCGTAAAAATGGAAATGCTTATTGTTTAGTTTCGAATAAGGACGGTATCGGTTTTTCTCTTCGTAGCCTTCAGTTGGGTGCAAATAATTTGAATAAAGTAATTGTGCTTAAGGGATTAGCTGGGGGAGAAAAAGTGTTGGTTAACCCAGATTCCTTTTCCGAAAAATACACATTCAACTTAGATTCAGACTCCTCAGGTTAGAGGAAATCCTCTTCTTGTATAATCCCCCCTTTTTTTAATAGATGAACTTGGCTTTCTCTGTTCGTTCATTGTCTAAGGTTTACCAAATGGGAACCGAGGAAGTTCGGGCACTTGATGGGATTGATTTAGATGTTCCCGAAGGTGATTACCTGGCAATCATGGGTCCATCTGGATCAGGGAAAAGTACTTTGTTAAATTTACTTGGCTGTCTCGATCGTTCCTCGGAAGGGAGTCATGAAGTGAATGGAATTGAAGTTACTAAATTAAGCGATAACGAGCTATCTAAGGTTCGCGGAGAATCAATTGGTTTTGTTTTTCAATCATACAATTTAATTCCATACCTCAACGTATTGGATAATATAAGAATGCCCCGGGCTTATCTTCGCAGTTCTAAAGATAAACTTGCCACCGCAATAGCACTAGCGGAGCGAATAGGATTGGGGGATCGAGTAAATCATCGCCCTCAGGAATTATCCGGAGGGCAGCAGCAAAGAGTGGGAATCGCAAGATCGCTGTCGGGGAATCCTGCTTTTGTTTTAGCAGATGAACCCACCGGTAATTTAGATAGTAAAACTACCGGGGAAATACTCCTGTTATTGGATGAATTAAACCGGGATGGAAAAACAATTGTCTTGGTTACCCATGAAGATGAGGTGGCCCAGCGTGCAAGCAGAATTGTGCGGATGAAAGATGGAAAGATCGTCGAGGATATTAGAAGTAAAGAGCCCGTTAAGCCTGGATCTTCAAGGTTAGAGCCAATCCCTGACAGTGTATTTTCTTGGCGTCAAAGAATGGTAAGGTTCTGGCAAAATTTAGTTAAGACTGCGTTGCTTAGTATTTGGACTCATCCAATGCGGTCCTTGTTGACTGGATTGGGTGTTTTTATTGGTGTTGTCAGCGTGGTTTGGTTGCTGGCGATCGGAGAAGGTATTGCAGAACAGGCTGAGGGTGAAATTATGGCACTTGGTGCTAATAATTTAATTTTGTCTTCAAAAAAACCACCGGAAGAGGAAAGAAGAAATAAGGGGAAGTATTTTTATTCTTATGGCATTACTGCCAATGATCTAGACAAAATTTCTAAATCGATTCCCTATCTAGCTGCAATCTATCCAACCCGTGAACTTAACAATCGTACTGTTTTTACAAAAGCTGGCAAAACTCGGGCAGAATTACTCGGGTGTCGGCCAAATTATCAAAATTTGCATAATTTAGAGGTACACAAGGGAAGATTTCTGTCCGATCTCGATAATCGACAAAAAGCAGAAGTTTGTGTGTTGGCGACCGGATTAGCAAAAATACTTTTTCCATTCGGAGATTCAATTGGCCAAACAATCAATATCGCGGGTAATTTATATACTGTTGTGGGGGAGGTTAGCCCAAGAAGCGAATTAAAGGATTCTGAGGGTCTTGGTTTCAAAGAATTATTTGAGGATAATGTGTATCTACCGCTGCAAACTGTATGGTCAAAAGTATTTGATTACTATTATCGAGGGTACGACGGTTCCCCTTTGGTTTCCAAAATTACCCTTACCTTAAAGGATCCTCAAAAATTAATGACGGTAGCCCAAATGATTCGTGACTTTTTGGGCAAAGAGCATGAAATGGAAGATTATCAAGTTACCGTTCCTTTGGAATTAATGGAACAGGCGGAAAAAGCGAAACTTACTTTTGTTGGATTAATGGGATTAGTTGCTGGGATTTCTCTCCTTGTTGGCGGAATTGGAATCATGAATATTATGCTGGCCACTGTTACTGAAAGGACTCGTGAAATTGGAATTAGACGAGCACTTGGGGCGAGAAAGGGAGACATTACACTTCAATTCCTAATTGAGACTATGGCTTTAACTGGACTAGGTGGATTTCTTGGAGTTGCTGCCGGCTTTCTTTGTGAACCCGCCTATAAATTAGGCCTTCGCTTGATTGAGAATGTTACCCCTTCCATTTTCGATTCTTTTCCACCCTCTATGAAAAATATGACGCCGGAGCTGGTTTTATGGTCGCTACCCTTAGTTTTGCTAACTGCATTAACAACCGGAGTTTTATTTGGTATTTATCCCGCTCGAAAAGCAGCGGAGATGAACCCAGTCGATGCATTGAGGCATCAAAGCTGAGTCTTTTTTTGAGGAAAGCCTTGTTTACACAAAGGGCGCACGAATCTTTGGTACGCCTGTTTTCCAATTGAGGTAAAGCGGGAATCGGTGGTTGCGGGCCAGGGACCACCATGATGAGTGGCCGGTCCGGGAGTCACCCCGGGTGGGAATCCATTCCAAAGTATCCGACCGGCAATAGCTTCGAGTCTGGGAATAATTCTGCTGCTCAAGGAGGTCTCCTCCCTCTCACAGTGTAGGCTTGCTGTTAAACTGCCTTCGAATGAATCAATGCATGTAAAAAGTTCGTTTTCATTTTCGCACTCTATAATCAGCGAGGCCGGACCGAATGCTTCGGTGCGGACCTCAGGTTTTTCCAAATATTCATCTGCGGACATCTTAAAGATCCGACAGTAAGCCGGATTTTTAAAGCTATGCCTATTCTGTTCATTCGTGGCTAAAAGGGAAACTTCTTTACTGAGGGAACGAACACTTTCTTCGTAATTTTGATATACACCCTGGTTGAGCATGGGGAGGATTTCCTGCTGGCTGACCACCTCTTCGATAAATCGTAGAAGGGTAGGATTATTCTTGGACTTTAATAGAAACAAGGCACCGGGCTTGGTGCACATTTGTCCGGCAAAAAGATTGACTGCCTGTACATATCCTAAGGCTAATTTTGCGGCATCACGCGAAACGATTTTGGGCAGAAAAATGACTGGGTTTAAACTCCCCATCTCCGCATGGAAGGGAACTGGTGTTTTCCGTTGAGATGCTACTTTGGACAACGCGGAACCCCCCTCGAGTGAGCCGGTAAACGCAACGCATGCTGTTTTCGAATGATACACCAAATTTTTAGTAATTTGATAATTCTTTCCATGAAGCAACTGAAACACCCCCTTTGGGATTCCGGATTTTTCTATCGCTCGGTAAACCAGATCAGCAAGAAGTTGGCAAGTTTTGGGATGGGCGGGATGAGCTTTTACAATGACTGGGCATCCCACTGCCAGTGCGGATATGGTGTCTGTACCCACAACCGATATAGCCAGCGGGAAGTTACAGGCTCCAATTACCAGTACAGGGCCGATCGGTACATTATGCTTATGTAGCTTGGTAGGAAAAGGACTTTCCCCGATTTTCTGAAATGAGGACTGAAGCCATTCTCCGGATTTCGCCAAATTGGAAAAGACCTCAATTTCGGAAATGGTTCTGGTTAGCTCTGCCTGTAGACGTGGAATACCCAAATTTGTTTCCTGATTGGAAACAGAAATTATTTTTTCTTTTTCGTCTTCCAGTTCGCGGGCAATTTGAAAAAGAAATTCCGCCCGTGTATGACCATCTAATTTCCGGTAAAAATTAAAGCACTTCGCGGATTTGTTTAGACATGCATCGATTTCCTCTTCAGTGGCGTCGGGAAAAACAGTGGGCATAGGATTTACAGGTACATACTTTCGTAAATATCCGCGATATTACGGATGGCTAAGGCGTAAGCGGCGGTTCGTCTTTCTGTAATCAAGTCGTTGGCAAGTTGCTGTTCTTTTATTTCTGAATATGCGACTCTCATGGTGTCATCCAGTCCGGAACGGACCAAGTCAATTTCACTGGGTCCGGCAAGTAATTTATCTTTTGCCACTTGAGCGAGTGATTTTCCAATTCCGCTCTCAATGGCTTCGATGATCTTTTGTCCCTGTGCTTCCACGAGCCGCCGTTCCATCCGCCCGAATCGAACATGAGATAAATTCTTGAGCCATTCAAAATAGGAGACCGTTACCCCGCCGGCATTGAGATAGGCGTCGGGGATGATAAAGACCCCTTTTTTATTGAGAATTTGATCCGCCTCGTAAGTCACCGGTCCGTTGGCTGCTTCAGCCAACAGCTTAGCCTGGATCCTTGGTGCGTTTTCATGCGTGATCACTCCTTCCATGGCCGCAGGAATCAGAATATCGCAGGGATGTTCAAGGACATCACTTCCATTCTTTACAAATTGGGAATCCGGAAAGCCTTCGACTTTTCCATGTTCCAATTTAAATTTTGAAACTTCCTCCACATCCAATCCTTTTTCGTTAATAATCGCCCCATCTCTTTCGAGGATGCCGATAATGAGAGCCCCGTCCTCCTCTTGCAGAAATTTGGCTGCGTGGTATCCCACATTTCCAAGACCTTGTACGATAATTTTTTTTCCAGCTAAGGTGCCCTCAAGATTGGCTGATGCAACATCATCGGGGTGCCTGAAAAATTCCTGCAGACCAAATTGAACTCCCCGTCCGGTTGCTTCCATTCTTCCTTCCACCCCACCAAAATGAACCGGTTTGCCGGTGACACATCCCTGGGCATTAATATCGGATGGGTGCAATTTTTGATATTCATCCGCAATCCATGACATCATTCTTTGCCCGGTTCCCATATCCGGTGCAGGTACATTTATGCCCGGTCCTAGCAACCCCCGTTTGTCCAGTTCCTGGGCAAATCTTCTGGTGATATGTTCCAGTTCCTCGATTGAATAGTTCTTTGGATTGATCTTGAGGGCGCCCTTGGAGCCGGCGTAAGGAACACTCACGATGGAGCACTTGTAGGTCATTAGGGCCGCCAAGGCTTCCACTTCCTGTTGATCCGCAAAAGGGGCGTATCGGATTCCGCCTTTCGCGGGTAGAACATGTTCGCTGTGAGTCGCCCGCCAACCAGTGAATATTTCGTATCCTCCCTGAATTTCCACTCCAAACTTCATTTCACAAATCGCATTACAGGTACGAATTTGCCGGGCAAGACCCTTTGGTAGTTCCAGAGCGGATGCCGCTCGGTTAAAACAGCGGTCTACGCTTTGAAGAAATGTGGTTGGAATTTCAGAGCTCATACAAGAGTCCTGAAGCAAATTATTCGGTCTAGCAAACCTCAAGTTGCCGACTTGAAAGAAAGCAAAAAAAATCCGCGTAATGCGGATTTTTTAATTTAAAGATTACCAGTTTGACTGGCGAGGAGGACGATCCTCTCGAGGACGAGCCTCATTTACTTTAAGGTTTCGTCCGGCCATTTCACTGCCGTTCATTGACTCGATTGCTTTGTTTGCTTCATCTGCGTCTTCCATGGTGACGAAACCGAAGCCTTTAGAACGACCTGAATTACGATCAGAAATGATCGAAGCCTTTTCAACTTTTCCGAATGCACCAAATGCATCCGCTAAATCCTGGTCACTGGTTGACCAAGGGAGATTACCCACATATATTTCCATTTTACTATTTTCTATGATTATCTTAGATCGCTCGTAACATAAAAAAATTAAATATGTCTAAATAACGTCTTTAAGTTGTCTATGAATAAACGAATAAAAGTAATACCATGACGTGCTTTGTGAATAAATCAATCGCAAAACGAGCATAATCTTGCTTTTTGAAGATAGTTTTATTTGTATTCGGTCGATGAAATTTTCCATCCTCCTCCTTTTTTCAATTTGTCTTTCCTTGCGGGCAGAGAAACCCAATGTATTAATGATTGCGATCGATGATCAAAATGACTGGATTGGGTACCTTGGCGGGCACCCGATGGTGCAGACACCAAACATTGACAAGCTTGCCCGATCGGGAACGGCATTTACTAATGCCCATTGCCAATCTCCTCTGTGCAATCCTTCCCGAACGAGTTTAATGATGGGATTACGTCCGTCCTCAACCGGTATTTACGGACTCGCTCCCTGGATCAGAACGCTTCCTGAATTTAAGGATCTTCTTTCCCTGCCTCAGTACCTTAAGAAACACGGGGGATATCAAACCACGACTGGAGGGAAAATTTATCATGGCCGAAATGGAAGAGGAAAAAATGACCGTGAGTTTGATGAAATAGGGCCCCCGTCCGGGGTGGGAGTGAAGCCCAAGAGCAAGTTGGTCGAGACACCTTTTGGAAATCATCCTCTAGTGGATTGGGGAGTGTTTCCCCACTTGGATCAGGATAAGCAGGATTATAAAGTGGCCACTTGGGCAATTGATGAAATCAAAAAAGAACGAGACGACCCTTTTTTTATTTCATGCGGATTCTTTCTTCCCCATGTGCCCTGTTATGCCACACAGAAGTGGTTTGACCTCTATCCGGATGATGACTCGGTATTGCCTGAAATTCTACGCAATGACCGTCTGGATACACCGCGTTTTTCGTGGTATATGCACTGGTATTTGCCCGAGGTGCGTTTGAAATGGCTAGAGGAAGCGAATCAGTGGAGGAATTTAGTGCGCTCATATCTGGCTTGCACAAGCTTTGTGGACGCCCAAATTGGTCGTGTTCTCGAAGCACTCGAGCAATCGGAAAAAAAGGACAACACGGTTGTGGTTCTGTGGTCGGACCATGGTTGGCATATTGGAGAAAAAGAGATATCCGGAAAAAATTCGCTCTGGGATGACAGCACAAGAGTACCCCTTATATTTTCAGGTCCGAAGATAAAAAGCGGACAAATTTGCAACAAACCCGCGGAGTTACTGGATGTATATCCCACCCTGATCGAGCTTTGTGATCTTCCCGGCAATGAAAAACTGGAGGGTTTGAGTTTACTCCCCCAATTAGAAGATGCCAACGCCACCCGGATTCGTCCCGCAGTGACCACTCACAATCAAAATAATCATGGAGTTCGTTCGGAGGGTTGGAGATTTATTCAGTACGCGGACGGAAAACGCGAACTGTATGATATGAGAAATGATCCCAATGAGTGGAAAAATTTGGCCGAAGATCCAAAATTCAAGAAAGTGATTGAAGAACACTTACAGTTCTTACCTTCTGTCAATCTGCCCCCTGCCCAAGGAAGCCGAAGCCGGATTTTAACTGTTGAGAAAGACCATGTAATTTGGGAGGGCAAGAAAGTTTATCCTAAGGATCCAGTACCAGGGATCGAATCTTTTTAGTTTAATTTGTTAATTTTCGGTATTGTTCGGAGTATTTCTGTTGTTATCATACGAAATATTAAGATTCTCCCCATTTTCATATTTTCCTTTTTCACCTCTTCCTTATTTGTCAATGGAGAGGGAAAACCTGACTTCGCTCGAGAAGTTTTGCCCGTTCTCTCCAACAAGTGTTTTGCTTGTCATGGACCTGATACCAAAGAGAAGGATTTAGTGCGGCTGGATCTGGAGGAATTAGCCAAAAAGGATTTGGGCGGATACCATGCTATTGATCCGATCGAACTGGACGAAAGTGAACTCTTATTCCGTATTGTGGACGAGGATGACCCAATGCCGCCCAAGGACTTTGGGAAAGCTTTGTCTACCGAAGAAAAAAAGATAATTAAGAATTGGGTAAAATCAGGTGCCGAATATTCTCCGCACTGGTCTTTTGTTAGCCCGTCCAAGGGAGAGGTTTCCCCTTCAGGCAATCCGGTGGATCATTTCATTGCCCGCGGACTAAAAAAAGCCGGGATTGATTTTGCAGGGGAGGCAGACCGAGCGACTTTGGCAAGGAGGGCATCACTTACCCTTATTGGTCTGCCGCCCGAGCCCGATGATTTGCTCGCATTCCTCAATGATCAAGAACCCATTGCTTACCAAAACTTTATCACCCGCTTGCTTGCTCGCGTGGACTATGGGGAGCATGTGGCTCGTTATTGGTTGGATGCAGTACGATACGGAGACACGCACGGTCTCCATTTGGATAACCGCCGTGGGATTTACCCCTACCGAGACTGGGTCGTTCGAGCCCTGAATGATAATCTGCCTTTTGATGATTTTATCCGTTGGCAATT
>CAJWWH010000022.1 GCA_913048545.1 uncultured Opitutia bacterium
CTCCTCTGCCGGAACCTAGATCCTCCCATGAATTGGTCGCTTACCAGGGAAAGCTTTATGTAATCGGGGGATGGAACATGAAGGACGGGAAGGGAGAGAACTGGCATTTTAACGGATTGGTTGCGGATCTTGCGGAAGATCCGATCAAATGGAAAAAACTTCCGACCACTGATTGGAAAGTGCGGGCCAATTCAGCCGCCATTGTGAAAAACCATCTTTATGTGATTGGAGGCCTTAATGATGAAGGTACAACCGGAGCAGTCCGCAGGCTCAATCTGAAGAATTTCAAGTGGTCCGATGTTGCTGACTTTCCAAGCCCCAACCGGTTAAAAGGTTTTGGGAGTGCGGCCTGTAATTTAGGGGGTAACCTGGTGGCGGGAGGATTTAGTTATCAACCGCACATCTTCGTTGATTCCAATTCCTCATGGATTTCCTCACCTGAAAAAGTGAAAGGAAAGCGTTTTTTTCACCGCATGATTCCGTATACCAAGGAGAAGGTTCTTTTCATTGGGGGAGCCAATTTTGAAGGCCACCTCAAGGACATTGAAATCCTTGATTTTTCCCAAGAAAAACATGGCTCAATCAAAGAATCTCAGCAAGATTCGTCCAAAAAAAATAAAGGTCTGGCATGGACTGGTTTTCGGGGACAGGGGAACAGTCGTTCAACCGCCCGCGATCTGCCCTTGGAGTGGTCGGATAAAAAAAATCTGCTTTGGCGCAGTAAGCTCTCGGGATATGGACAGTCCACTCCGGTGGTGTGGGACGAGTTTGTCTTCACCACCTCAACCGAGGGGAAGTTCAGTGAGCAATTAATGGTGCAGTGTACTGCACTCGCCAGCGGTGACTTGATTTGGGAAAAAAGTTTTCCGACGCCGGTGAAAATTGAGAGAAGCCAGTATGTCTCACAGGCAGCACCCAGTCCGGTGGTGGATGAAAGGGGAGTATACCTGTTTTTTGAGAGTGGTCTTTTAGTGGGTTTGGATCATCAGGGGACTCAATTATGGGATCGTGTGCTGACCGAAGAATATGGACCAATTGAGGGAAATCACGGATTGGGTTCCTCTCTTTTCCAGTCTTCGGATAGCCTCGGATTGTTGGTGGATCATTCCGGTCCGTCCTACCTGCTGAAGGTCAACAAGCGGACCGGAAAAAATGATTGGAAAATGGACCGTTCGGAAAGAGTGTCCTGGAGCACGCCGACTTTATCCACTACCTCCGACGGTCAGACTGTTTTTGTCAGTTCGAATGGAGTGGTCGAAGCAATCGATTTTGAGAAAGGGGAAAAATTATGGGAAAAAGAAGGCATTGAGGGAAACACCGTGGCCTCTCCCACTTTGACCGATCAATTAGTGATAATTGGTTCATCCAAGAAAGATCAATCTATGGCCCTGAACCGAAGCAGTAATGTCACGAATAATCGTGTTGCCTGGGTGGCCGAGGATGCGACAAGCAGTTTTGGCTCTCCGTTAGTTACACAGGGCAATTTATATCTGGTCAACCGGGCTGGAGTGGCGACCTGTCACGATGTTCAAAACGGAAAAAAAAGGTGGGATCTAAGACTGCCCGGTTCATGCTGGGCCTCTCCGATTTCTTCCTCTGATCATGTTTATTTTTTTACAAAGGACGGGGAGACACTTGTTATTAAAAATGACGGATCACAGGAGGTATCAAGCCAAAATAAGCTCTCCATTGAAGGAAGAATTTATGGGGTAGCCGCAGTGAATCGCACCTTCTTAATCCGGACCGGTTCCGAGTTGATTTGCATCAGCAAATTGAAGCAAGGGTGAACTTTCGTTGCGAATTCGGTTATTCATTTATTTTGTGAATTTTAACCGGATCAATTCCTTCCGATAGTAATCTTCCCGCTCACATTCTAGTAATTTTCAACCAAATGGGCTCAATTTAATTATTGAGATTGAGTCTCATTATCATTATTATTGTCGTATTGTGAGTCATAAAATTTTTCAAATCAGTGAGTACATTAGGGATAATCTTAGAAATCCGCCGACTAAGGAGTTGCTCTGTGAAAAGTTCACGATCAGCGATTACGCGCTCCGGAAAGGATTTAAGCAGATATTTGGGTTAAACATTGGGGAATACAGCAGGAAACAAAGAATAAAAACGGCAGCCAAATTACTCACCCGGACCGAGAATTCGATTTCAATCGTTGCGGAGTGTGTAGGATTTCGAAACTCGAGCCGATTTGCAGAGGCATTTCGTAACCAATACGGGGTGAATCCTTTTCAATTCAGACAGGTGATCAAGAACAAAGACTGAATTGGTTAATCCATTTTCCAAAAAGAAAGTAATTAAAAAAAACTTGTTAAGTATGATGTTCAAAAAATATTCGAAGGATCCGGAGTTTTCTGATCAGCGGGTAAATTCACCCTCATTTTCTAGTTCCCTCCAACAAACACAGAGAAAAGGACTTTTTTCCGATTACTCACCCGATGAAAATTATACGATTATTATTTTCCTGAGTAAGAGAGGAACGCTGCGGGCACCATTCGCATGCGAAGTGCTTAAAAATATTGTTTTAAATTCAAAATTTACTGGTCGACTGGGGATCTTTTTCCGAGGTGTCACCATGGTCTATGACGAGTGCCCCGTGGACAACCGGATTAATCAATATGCAGGTTCAACCGGAATCACCATCGGCGGCCAGTCTAAATTTGCCGATCCGGAAGACCTTGAGAAAGCGGACTTTATCATTTGCTTGGATCAGGAAAGCATGGACTTCGCCCGGCTTCATCGAATAAGGGGATATTTATACCCTTTTACTTTTTTCAGACCAGCGGGTGTTAATGGATTTATTCCGGATCCATATGAGAGCTGTGATGATTTGGATTCCCATTACAGAGAAATTATTTCCTCCATACAACTGGGGTGCCGACGAATAGTATTATCTTTGCTCTCCACCTTGAGTTTTTAAGGCAGCAAAGGCTCATTTTCGCAATATTTTCTAGTGCCTTTGATTTAATATGGAAACCGGTTTTTCTTTGAGTATTTTGCGGGTGGCTAATTCGGTCACCAGCAATGACAGTGTAAAAACCCCCGCTATCATAGTAACGGGTAGGGACCATTGAAGACTCCATACCCGGTCAAACACTTTTTCGGCAAGCAGATAGCTTGTACCAAGGCTGAGTAAAATACCAAGGCAGGAAGCGGACAGGGAAAGAAGTCCAAATTCAATCCGTACCTGTGCTTTGAGATCAGCGAAGGAAGCACCGAGGATTTTGAGTAAATTTAATTCTCTTTTTTGCCGGCGTGCTTTTTCCCGGGCGAGGGAATAGAGCACGACCAGACCGGCCAGAATTGACAGACCGGCCATGACCTGAAGTGCCCAAGTCATTTGAGCCACAATTTCAAGAATTTTTCGTCCGGTTCTTTCCACATCAAGAATCGAGATAGTAGGGAATTTCCGTACCAGGATATCCTGTATTTTTTGCTTCTCCACAGTGGTTAATTGGTTGAGCGTACCGATGAAAGTTTTGGGTGCGCCTTCCAATACGCCGGGTTGCATTTGAACAAAGAAATTGGGTTGGAAACTGGTCCAGCGCACGCGCCGGATATTGACGACTTCGGCCTCAACCGGAAGCCCGCTGACCTCAATTTTGATCCGGTCACCCAAATCCAGTCCGAGAGACTCCGCATATTTCTGCTCGACGGAGATTTCCGCGGGTTGACTGGAGTTTTGATCAAAATTCATGGAGACCATCCTGCCCCGTAGAATTTCCTCACTTTGCAAAAGGTGACTACGATAACTGAGGTTAAATCCACGATTTCGAAAGTTATTTCTTCGTTGATCTTCCGGGTTTTCAAACTCGCGGTCCTGTTTGACTAAATTTTCGTATTGTTCTCCTCTTACTTCGATGAGTTTTCCCCGAATCCAAGGGGTAAGATTTTGCAGGGGTTTTCCGCTTAGTTTGAGTGTCTGAAGCAGATCCTCGACCTGATCCTCCTGGATATCAAAGAGAAAGAGTTTGGGGATTTTACTCTCGCCCGAGTTTGCCCCAATTTCATTTTCCAGACTGTATTGAAATTGGGGAATCAGATTGAGCAGAAGGACACCAAGCCCGAGAGTCAGGAAGCCAGTCACCGCACTTTTCGGGTTTCGGGTAAGTGAGCGGGCGGCCAGACGCAGATTAAGGCTGGATTTTCTAAAAAACCTATCCAGGAACCAGAGGCAGATATGACCAATGAAGTACAGAACGATAATACTTCCGAGAAGGGAAAGAAAAAAAAGGTTGGCTAATTTACTTGAATCGGACTGGAGAACGCATAATCCCCAAAAGGCGAGGATTCCGGGAATCGCGAAAAGAAGCGAGGACCTGGATGCGGATGCACTTGGGTTCGCCGATTCCTGAAATAATTCTGCGGGTCTGAGACTGCGAATTTTCCTCAGGCTTGGCAGGGCCAGAAACCACCCACCAAAAACAGCCACCGCCAATGCCAGCAGAATACTGGGCAGGTGTAAGGTGGCATCCAACTGAACCGGAACAAATCCACTAAGGGCTTGCGAGAGCACAGGAATGGCAATCATACAGAGCACGATTGCCGGGAGGGCGGCAGCGACGCCCAAAAGAGCCAACTGGATGAGGTAAGTACGCAATGCGTTGCCCACGGGTGCTCCCAGACAGACCAGGATGGCGACATCTTTGGTTCGGTTATTGATAAATCCCTGGTATAGGTAGCCGATTCCGAGCGTGGCCAGGAAGAGGGCGACCAGGGAAACAAGGCCGAGGAAATCAGAAAGATACCGGAGCAGTCGACCCGCCCGGTGACCCACCCGTTCGTGGGAGTAGACCCGCACTTCGGGCGAGGTAAGGGCTTCTCTGACTTCATTATTCACTTCAGCCAAATCGGATCCGTAGGGCAATTTAAAGAGGTGGTTCCGAAACGCGGTGTTTCCCTGGGATAACAGCTTGGTTTTCTCGAGAAAATTTTTACTGACGAACACTTTGGGTGCCAGCTCGGCCGCCTGAAAACTGAGACCGGATTCATCTTTAACCAGGTCGGAAATAATAAAGGTGGTTTCTCCGACCTGCAATTTTTCACCCAAGTCAATATCGAGCTGTCCCCTCAGTTCGGGGTAGAGCCAGGCAAGGGGACGTTCATGAATCAGGTTCTCATCTTCCCCGCTAATTGAATTGTGCAGATTGGTCTTAAAAGTTCCGTAAAAAGGAAATCCGGGATCAAAGGCCACGATTTTGACCAAACGGCTACGACCGGTCGGGCCGGCCACCATCGAGAAAAAATCAACTGCTTCAATTTCTTGGGTCCCGGCAGGCAGCGTATCCCGGACTGCGGTGAGTTCTTCCTGAGTAATTTCACGGCGTGCCCGGATGGCCAGATCCGCCCCCAGTAATTCCTTGGACTCGGCTTCGACTCGTTGATCAAGCGTTTGCTTGAATGAATCGACGCTGATGAACCCGATCAACCCGAGTGCGAGGTTGACGATATAAAAGAGGCAGAAGGCTCGGTTATTGCGAATCTCCCGCCATGCGTTGCGCAATGCAAATCCCATCACTGACCGGGGATAAACTTGCCTCCCTTAAGCATTAATGTCCGGTCGCATGATTTTGCCAGTTCATGATTATGGGTAACCAGGATGAGAGTCTGTCCACGATCTTGGCAAAGCCTGAAGAGCAGACTCATCACTTCCTGACCGGTCTTGTCGTCCAGATTTCCGGACGGTTCGTCGGCAAGAATGATTTTGGGTTCGCTTACAATTGCCCGTGCAATTGCCACCCGCTGACATTCTCCACCGGAGAGTTGTGAGGGGAAGTGAGCAAGCCGGTGGGAGAGTCCGACCATTTTAAGCGCTTCCCGGGCTGCGGTTTCGTAATGGCTGACTTTTTGGAGTTCAAGGGGAATTCCCACATTTTCCAAGGCAGTCAGATTATTCATTAAATGATATTGCTGAAAGACGATCCCCATTGTCTTGGACCGGAACCGGCTGAGTTCATCCTGGGAGAGTTTGGCTAAGTTCTGACCGTCAATGCAAACCTCACCGAAATCGGGATGATCAAGCCCAGCGAGAAGGGTGAGAAGAGTTGATTTTCCGCTTCCGCTCTGTCCGAGAATGGCGACGCTTTTATTTGATTCCACCTGCAGACTGAGTTGACTGAGCACCTCAATCCTTTGACTGCCCTGAAAATAAGTTTTGGAAATTTTATTGAGTGAAATAATTGAATTCATTGATAGGAAGAAAGCTCTTCGATGAGTCGTTTATGGACAGTTTCAGCAATGACGCGGTGCCCGTCAGGGTTGGGGTGTATACGGTCGGGAAGATTCATTTTCGGATTTCCTCCGACTCCTTCCAAGAGAAATGGGAGCAGGGGAATCTTGTATTCCTTGGCAATCTGGGGGAAAATTTCCGAGAATGCTTCGCTGTAGGGCAATCCATAATTAGGGGGAATTTTCATCCCCGCCATCAGAACGGGGATTGTATTGCTTTGGGCCGCGTTCACCACCTTGATTAGATTGGATTTAATTTTTTCAACCGGTATGCCCCGCAGTCCGTCATTTCCGCCCAGTGCCAGGATGAGGAAGTCCGGCTTGGCCCGCAGGAACCAGTCAATTCTGGATACTCCACCACTGGTGGTGGAACCGCTTATTCCCCCGTTAATTATGCGGTAGGGTCTTTTTGCTCCTTTATTTGATTCGTGATTCAGTTTTTTTTCCAAAAGGGTGGGGTATGCCAGGTCTTCATCGATACCGTATCCTTCGGTCAGGGAATCGCCCAGGATGAGAATGGTGAACGGTTTTTCGGCTGGTTCAATGGATCTTGGTGTGGAAACCTCCCACTCTTCTTTTGACTCCGAGCAGGAAAGTGAACATCCAAGAACGAGAATAAAAGATTTTATTCGGAGTAATAGCCAAACTATGGAGGTTGGATTTGTCATTGGAAAGCTTATCGGTCTAATTATATTTCACTCATATGACAAAACCATTAAGTAATTTCATTAATTTAACATGAATCTGTTCATTGAATTAATCCATGAACATATTTTGGCCATTGATTTTGGCATGTTTGTACTCATCTGGCTTGTACAGCTTATTATCTACCCGGTTTTAGAAGAAGTATCGATCGAAAAATTTGCCAAGTGGCATGAGATTTATTGCAGACGGATTGCCTTTGTTGTTCTTCCCCTAATGATCGCACAGCTCTTCGAAGTTGCTGCCTCCTGTTTTTTTATCGGTGGAGTTTTGGAATGGGGCAAGCTCGCTTGCGTTCTCGCAGTCTGGTTATTCACATTCTTGGTGTCCGCCCGATTCCATCAGAAACTTGCCAAGGAGGGAAAAAATACCGTGGTCATAGGCAGGCTTATTTCAACTAATTGGTTCCGCACTTTTTTATGGAGCTTAATTCTGTTCATTTCTTACGTTCAATACTAATGAAACCTCCCAGACTGAGACTTTCTAAGATTTGTCCGATTTGTAAACGCGGATTTGAAAACCGAAAAAAGTGGGAGTCACGCGGGATGTGGGATCAGATTATTTACTGTTCTGATAAATGCCGCAAAGAATCTAAACCCAAGCGAAATCCATGAAAGCGGTGTGGTGGATCAAGCGTGATTTTCGAATATATGACAATGATTGCATCCATTCGGCCCTGATGGAATGTGGAGAAGTACTGCCCTTTTTTTGCTGGGAGACCAAGATAATAGAAGCTGAAGATTTTTCACTTTTTCACCTTCAGGCACAGTGGCAGGCTTTGGATCAACTGAATGAAAATATTCAAAAACGGGGTGGATCCCTGTATGTGGCGAGAGGAGAGTTGATCAAACAAATGGAGGCACTCCATCAAAAATATCCCTTTACCCACCTTTTCACCCATGAGGAAACCGGTAATGTAATTAGTTTTCAAAGAGATCGTGAAGTCGCCCACTGGTGCCGGATGCATGGAGTGGAATGGCGGGAGTTTTCGCAAAATTCGGTATTGCGTGGGGGAAGCGCGGAGACCCGTCGCCGCCGGCATACCTCGGATGATTATCGTAAATCCCCGCCCGTCCAATCTCCCGATGCTATTCCCGGACCGGATGATAAAACTTTGAACACCGGAACATTTGACTGGTCCGTGCTTTGTCAAAACCTACCCAAATTTTCCGGTTCTCATTCCCTGCCTTCCCTGCAACGAGTCGATGAGAAAAGTGCCGGAGCGACATTGAGAAGCTTTTTGAAAAAGCGCGGTGAAAAATACTCAGGTGGTATTTCATCCCCGAACACTGCCTTTGAAACAGGCTCCAGACTATCGGTCCACCTGACCTGGGGAACAATCAGCTTACGCTCGGTTTTTTCCGGACTCGAACTTAGAAGGCAGGAATTAAATGAAGAAAATATCCGGGGGTCCTGGAAGAGAAGCCTGCGCGCCTTTGAATCCAGGCTTTATTGGCGCGATCATTTTATACAACGATTGGAATCGGCCTCGGATATGGAGAATCGGGCTATTAATTCCGCTTATGAAAATCTGCCCTATGGAGACAGCAGTGAGCACCTGGAGGCTTGGATTACCGGGCAAACAGGATTTCCCATGGTGGATGCATGTATGCGCTGCCTGAACGAGACCGGTTTTATGAATTTTCGAATGCGTGCCATGGTGGTCAGTTTTGCCTGTTTTGGATTGCACCTTTCCTGGCGTACTATACATCGACCGTTGGCATGTTTGTTTACTGATTACGAACCGGGTGTGCATTTATCTCAACTGCAAATGCAGGCTGGCGTCATGGGAATCAACGCACTGAGGGTATACAGTCCGGCGAAGCAGTTTTTGGATCAGGATCCGGATGGCAAGTTTATCAAAAGATGGGTGCCAGAATTGGAGAATCGTACTCCCGCCGAAATTGCCCATGCGGAGGATTGTGAATTATCCGGTTATGTGGCACCTCTGGTCGATTTAAAAACCAATTCGAAGTGGATGAAGGAACAAATCTTTGCAATCCGGCGAAGCGGGGCGGGACGGTCGGAAACTCAAAAAACCCTGAAAGCACATGGCTCGAAGAAAAGAATAAAAAGGCCGAAAAAAAAGGCCGACGATGGACAGCTTACTCTCTTTGATTAAATGGAAACTTTAACCTCACCCGGCATCACAGCGTAATTCTTCCATGCATTTTAAATCTCTCATCCATTTTTCCGGAATCCCGGTTTGCATCGCGAGTATCGCACCGACCACGACACCCCGATGGCAATTGTCACCACCCACTTTTGCATTAGAGAGAATGGCGAGGGAAAAATCATCCGAGTATTTCCACGCAAAATAAAGGGATGCGTGAAATGCGGTGGGCAGGTAGCAGGCAGTGCTCATGATTTCCCCCACCACTCTTCGGTCGGGCATATTTTCCCATGCTTTTATCTTGGCCAATGGCACATTGGATAGACGGAGTCCCTGCAGGGATTTACGAATATCCGCACTTCTTTCGAGTTCAATTAAAATGCGGGTGAACTCGCGGGCGGCTGTGAGCGTGTGGTGGTGATCGTGCGTCCCCCGGATCAGTTCATTGGTGGATTCGAGTAGATGTTCCTCCGATGTTTGATCAACCGCTTCCAATCCCGCGAGCAGAGCAGGAAGCAGGCTGAGACCGCCGATATGAATATCTTCTATCCCACAGGAGGAGAGTTTTTTACCGCGGGCATAGTTGGAGAAAAACGCCCGATGATACTCTTCCGCGTAGGTGTCGTTGTGCCAGCCCGGAGTCAGCATAACCTCAGCGTATCGTTCGAGCCAAGTCTGGGAGTTAAATTCTCCGTTTTTGATGATTGTACGGTAAAGTTCACAGGCCAACTTGAGATTCAAGGTGTTTTCTCCCGCCTTCAAAGACTGATGGTAATGAACGCCTGGTTTCCCCCAGAACTTTGACTGCTCACGAAGAATATCGTCTTTTTCTCCGATGGGCTCGTATTTAGATCGCCAAAGAATACTGTCCGGATGGATAGATTTGGGAGCCATAAAGTGATCAAACTCACCGTAGTCCGTATCGATTTTATCCGTGTTGTAATACCAATGAACAGGCATCGAAACCGCATCTGCGATCAGTGAGCCGAGGAAAGCATTTTGATAACTCATAAATTTTAACTTAGTGCCAACCCCGGTGATGGACAAATTGGCAGAAATAGATAGAAAGACATTAATGTCATTTTCCCTTTATTATCACCCCTTATATTCAGACGGATTGGACCGTACCGCCCGGTTCCCGGTGGACCGTTATCGTTTGCTTAAGGAAAAACTCTGTCCACTCGACGAAGGGAAAGGAATTAAAATTAAAACTCCGAGGCTGGCAAAATTTTCCGAGCTTTGCCTGGTGCATGAAGAAGAGTATGTGAGCCGTTTTCTGGAAGGATCCCTTACTGATAAAGAGATCCGTAGAATTGGATTAAAACCATGGAAAGCGGAGATCATTCCCCGCACACTGAGGCTGGTCGGTGGAGCACTTGATGGCTTGGAAGAATTACTGAAAGGGGCTAAAATCGCCGGTAATATGGCCGGAGGCACGCATCATGCATTTCGGGGAGAAGGAGCAGGCTACTGTATTTTTAACGACCTGGCCGTTTGTGCCGAAGCGGCTTTGCAAAGAAAAGGCATAGAGCGTATTCTCGTTCTTGACCTTGATGTTCATCAGGGAGACGGAACCGCAGAGATATTTTACGGAGATGACCGGGTCTACACAGTTTCCCTGCACGGACAAAATAATTTTCCATTCCGCAAAAAAACCAGTGATTTTGATTACGGATTTGAGGACGGTACCGGGGACGAAGAGTATCTTCGCGTTTTGGATGCCACCCTAAATCGGTTGGAAAATGAACAGTTTGACCTGCTCTTTTTTCAGGCGGGTGTGGACGGATTGGCCTCGGATGCACTCGGACTGCTCAACCTTTCGCCGCAAGGCATGAAGGAAAGAAACCGCCGGGTTTTCGAATGGCAGGAAAAAAAAGGCAAACCAATGTTGATTTTTATGGGGGGCGGATACGCCAAACCGATCGGTGACACCGTGGATGCATTCGCTGATTTATTTCTGATGGCTGCCGAGAAATTGAGCGAATCAGCGGGCTTGGATTACGGGATCAATTGCGGATAGATTTTATCTCTCGTGAAAAAAGTTTTCGCGTGCTTTTCAGATCGTTTGAAAATGACTGTATACCGGTAAGATTTTTATACTGCCCGGGGTCCTTCTTCATGTCGTAAAGTTCTTCGCTTCCGTCTCTGTATTTCATGTAGGACCATTTTTCGGTTCTCATTGATGTGCCCCCTTTCACAAATGAAAGAGCCGATTTTTTGATCTTCTTTTTCGGGTCATGCAGGACTGGTACCAGACTTTTACCCTGCACGGTTGCCGGTGTTTTTAAACCGGTCAATTCACAGGCGGTGGGGAAGAGATCAACCAATTCCACAATGGATCTGCTCCTGCCGGGTTGGTGACTGGGGGACTTTATTATCAAGGGAACGCGGGTGACTTCTTCGCGGAGATTACTTTTTTGCCAAAAATTATGTTCCCCGAGAAGGTATCCGTGGTCGCTTGTGAAGAAGACCGCAGTTTCCCTGTCGAGTCCCAGTTCCCGCAGGGCTTTGAGAATACGTCCGACCTGTTCATCCATAAAAGTCACGGTGGCGAGGTAGGCGGACCACATTTTTTTTTGATTATCTGGAAATTTATTGATTCCAAATTTCAATGAGTTTGAGTGCGAGATACCCGCTTTGGGCATGTCTTTCCAGTCATCTTCTGGCACAAAGGGAAGGACCATATTCGTGAAAGGATAGGGTTTGAAATACTGTTCGGGGGCGACACTTGGGTAGTGTGGTCGAACCAAACCGGTCGCCAAAAAGAAAGGTTTGTTCTCTTTTTTTAAACTTTTTAATAATTCAATGGATTGGGTGGCGGCTTTCCAGTCCGGCTGATCCGAACCGTCTCCGACATAATCAACGGTGACAAACATACGGTAGGGCATTTGGGTGGACTGCCTTCCTTCGAGTTCGGTGGTGAATTTATTCAAATTCAGGCAGGCATAATTTCCTGGAGTGTGTGCTTCTTTTCCAGGCATATTATATTTTGCAGACCAACACTCCGGGATGTCCTGCCCATCTGTGCCGGCGATAATGTCCCCGGGCACACGCATGTGAAAGATTTTACCGACCCGGGTGCTGGAAAATCCGTTTTTTTGAAAATGTTCGCCCCAGGTGATTTCTTTTTTACCCACATATCGGCCCCGCATAAAACTCGCCCTTGAGGGGGCACACGCCGTTCCCTGACAATAGGCGTTTTGAAAAAGAGTTCCTTCCTCAGCCAGCCGGTCAAGATGGGGCGTTCGGGCAATTTTATTTCCGTAACAACCGAGTACATCCGCTTTCAGATCATCGGACACAATCAGCAGGACATTTTTGATTTCCGCGTTTGCCCACAAAATGGTTAATGACCCGATGAGCAATGCGAGTAATTTTCTCACTGTGCTTTCAGATAATTCAAACTCTTCCGAATACTGTCAAGCGGGGCAGGAGACTGGTCCTGTTCAACATGACAATGCTGCACCCCGGTTTTTTGGGCAATTTTCATAATGGGTTCCATCTTGATCATGCCGTCCCCAATCTCATCAAAAGTATCCGGACTGACCTTGCCGAAATTAGGAACAGCGGATTTCTTTTTGAGATCTTTCAAATGAAGTTGTGAAACACGCCCACCCAGCTTTTTGATCATTTCAACTGGATCCACTCCTCCCAGTTTTACCCAGAACACATCCAGTTCGAACGCCATTTGCGGAGAGAAGTTTTCAACCAGGATGTCATAACCAGATTGGCCCTTTTCCATCGGCTTAAATTCAAAGGCATGATTGTGATAGGCCAGCTGGATTTTTGCATCGGTTGCCTTTTCAGCGGCTTGGTTGAGAAGCTCGGCCACCTTCCTGTACCCGTCAAGATTTTCCCGGTCGGATTCGGCGAGGTAGGGCACAACTAAGTGAGAAAGTTCGAGTTCGCGTGCGAGGTCGATAATTTTTTCAAAGGAGGGAACCCCTTTTCTTTCGGGATGAAGAACTGCGTTCCAATCAAAGTGGGAAGAGTTAACTCTCATTCCATTTTGTCTCGCCCGCTTAATCATCTCAACCGCCTGTGGAGAGGGAAACCCATAGGGTTCCACCTGCCTGTATCCCGCCTTGGCCACCTCCTTGATTGTGACCGGCAGATTCTTCGAAATTGGCTTGCGCAGGGTATAGAGCTGGATGCCGATCTCATTGAGAAAAGGCAAGTTTGAGGCCCGTGCAAACGAAGGCAGAGTGAGTAACAGACCGCCAGAATTTAGGATAAAATTTCTTCTTTTCATAGATTTTCCATAAGACAATGGGGGAGAAACGCAAGTGTTCAATCCGCAGTTTTATTATTCTCCGGGCTTGGCTCTGTGGGTTTTGCTGGAAAGAGAAAAATCTTAAATCGTTTAAAAATTGAAGATCCAAAAAGGGCGAAATGGAGGCAGGTGGGCAGAGCGGCGGAAATTCCCATGATTAATCCGAAATAGATATTTTTGGCGTTTTCACGCCCGGTTGGATCTTGAATTGCCTGAACAGCCCGGGAAGTGTATTTGTTTCCCCGCTCCGCCAACTGCTCAGGGGCGGACTCCCATAAACTAATGAGCCAACCTCCAAAACTAAAGACAAATAAAACCCAGAGAGTGGCAAGAATTGCGATAAAAAAATCAAGGGACAGATGGAAAATATATTCTGATGTTTTGGAGGAAGCCAGTGCTCTTCTTATAATCCAGATGGTGATGAAAAACGAAAGGCTGTCAAAAAGAGCACCCAGAATACCCACGGGAATTTGCAGTTTTATATAATGAGAAGCTTCATGGGTCTGCATATAAAATGGAAAGGCGGTATAGATTGCCCACCAGTAACAGGCGATATTAAGAATAACAAAAAACAGAAAAAGGAGGGGGAAGAAAACAGCGATTGAACCGCGCTTTCTTTCGTAAATATCGAGGACCTTATGGAGAGAATCTCTCCAAATGTTGATTACCGCCGTCATATTCCCAGTACTCCGCCGGATTACAGGGTGATATGCCTTTCCTCCTCGACTGACTGCTCGCAGGCTTCGACAATCCGCATACATGTCAACGCATCATCCAGGGTGGACAGTGGTTGTTTTCCTTTTCCTAAAACCTGTTCAAGGAAATGTTTGCCCATCGCTCGGATGGTATACGGATAGGCAGAGTAAGTTTGAGAATGAACCACCGCAGGGGTGTTCTCAACCCAGTCCCGGTAACTGTAGCGTGTGGCTCCCTTAGTACCAATTACTTTGATCATAAATGTCCATGGATCACCGGCATGGTCATCCGAAGCAAAACTGGCACAGAGATGGGAAAGTGCATTATTTTTCATTTTCATCGTGACCATGGCAATATTTTCCTGCGGCACGGTGCCGTCATTTACGGTTGCTTTCATGCAGGATATCTTATCGGGCTGCCCGAGAAGATAAAGTGTGCAGTAAGCATGATGGGTGAGAATTTGCCGAATCACACCGGGGTAGCGGGCCGCAACAGATTCAGGATGATGAATGTTGTAAAGAACATAGAGGGAAACCAGGTCACCTATTTTTCCGCTCTCAATCAAGTCCTTTGCCCGGGTGACAGAGGGTTCGTAAATATAGTTGTGTACCGGAGCCACCTGCACTCCTTGTGCCTTGGCCGCTTTTTTCAGGTCCTCAATTTCTTCGATGGTGACGGCGGTAGGTTTTTCCACCAAAACATGTTTGCCCGCATCAATTGCCTGGCGGGCATATTGATGGTGCGTTTCCATATTGGTCAGGACATAGACCACATCCACTGCTTTGATTAAATCCTCAACCTGATCAAATACCTGGCAGTTGAAGAGCCTGCTTTTTTCTTCGGCTTTTTTTCGCGTTCGATTCCATATTCCGGTAAGGACCGCATTTTCAGAGGAATGTACGCCTTCGCTGTGCAGGAGAGAAATGTCTCCTGCGCCAATAAATCCAACTTTTATCATTATGATATATATTCCCTCTTTCATGGGGGATTACAAGGACAAGCGATGTTTTTCTCTTTTGAGCTTTTAACTTTTGTGGAACTTGACATTTTGAAAGTTGGTGACTGAACGAATAACCAATTTTTTTAAAAAAAAGTTTTCCATCCTCCGGGCTCTGCTTGCATTGTGCCTCTTGGCGGCTTTACTTCTGGCCACACTATGGTTCGCCTTCCCATTAATTCTTGAGAGCCAAATTAAGGAAATGGGGCGGGACGCGGGCATCGGGGAATTTGAGGTTGAAGTCTCCGAGGTGGATCCATGGAAAACGAAGATGCTTAACTGGTCGGGGGAGAGCGGTGGTAAATCCATGACCATTGATCAGGTTGAAGTTCTTTACGATCCCGCCGGAATTGCCATGGGGAAAGTCAACGCCCTTTCGGTAACCGGATTATCTGCAAACCTGAATCCGGGCAAAAACGAAAACAGCGAAGACTTTGACTGGGAGGAGTTTTTCAGCGCAAGTTATGGTTTAATAGACAAACTACTACTCGAACCACCCCTTTCCTATCTGAGAATAAGGGATTCCGCCTTTTCCATGACCGCTCAAGATCAGACAAGCCGAATCCTCTTCCGTATGGCAACTGATTTTTTGGAGGGTCTGACTCATCTTACATGGGAGGCAGATTTTATGCAGGCCTCTGCTTATGGAGAAATCAATCTGACCCGGGATGGGAACGCCACTTTTATTTCCTCCCGGGTAAATCTGGGTGACGCGGGGAGTATGTTTGATGCACTCTCCTCCGATCTGAATCTAAAAGAAATACTGCCTGAGGAGCTTGAAATAACCGCCGGAAGTTTGATTTTGGATGGGTTGACCCGTATTGTTCCGACTGGTTTGGAGGATTTATTCCTGGAGCTAAACGGCAGCGATTTCCAGCTTGGATGGGGGGACAATAATTTTTCGGTTCCCAAGTTAATGGTTTTTTTCATGCCAGAGAACGAGGACCAATGGAAATCTAATTCGTATGCCAATGTAAGATATGGAAATCACCTGCTCGCAGATGAGATTAACCTTTCAATTATCTATGATCAGAAGGGATTCGGGGTACAGGGCGGAGTGAATTACCTGAAAACCCAGGATCCCTTTCCACCGGTTGAAATTACCGGTTTACGCTTTCCCAATCTAGATTTTGATCCGGATGAATTCGAGTTTCCCGGTAATCAGGAAAGACAGGTCTCTTTTGACGAACTTTCCTACGATAATCAATTCTTTCGCATGTATAACGGTCTTTTTTCTTTTCATCTGAAAGATCAAAGGATTGATTGTAAGGTGCCTCCGCTGGACGCCGCACTTTTGGATCTCGGTATTTCCTTTGTTCAGTTTTCTTATGTCGGGAGTGTGGATCCCCAAAAATTACCTCAAGTCAATTCCCCTCAACTCATTACCGGTCAAAAGGTCATCTCCGGGGATGAAGTGCTGCTTGAGGATTTGATGCTGAGTTTTCGGGTCAAGGATGCCTCTCATTTTCTCATTGATGTGCTCACCATGAATGTTGGAGGAGATCAACTCGATTTCAGTCCGGCCAATATCATTTTCAGTATCCCGTGCGAACACAGTCCAAATCTCAGCGTGCAGTTTAAGAAAAGTAATTTGTTTCTCCCCGGACAGGAAGTTCGTGTGACTGGAATGGAAGGAGAAATTCAATTCAATTCGCTGGAGCCGATTGAGACCAATGGAACGCAAACTATCCAGTTCGAGAGTCTGACGGTTGATGGATTTGAAATGAGGAACGGTTTTTTCAGTTTTGCAATTCTGCCTGACGGCACCTTTTTGATTGCGGAGGGAAGAGCGGAATTATTTGGAGGTGTAATGGGGTTAATGGAGAGCAGTTTTACCCTTGACGGAGAGGAGATGAAATTGATCACCACGATGGAGAAAATGAACGGGCAGGATATAGCCGATTTGATCGAGGGACTGGAGGTCGAGGTAAACGGTAGTTTTTCAGGTCGTATTCCCTTACTAAATGCCGGTGGAAAATGGGATTTCGAACGCGGTTTTTTACAGCTTGATCCAAGCCCCAATGCAACTCTCAGGTATCAATCAAACGGATTCCTGACCCGAGGAATTGAGGAAGGGTCGGAGGAGTTTGAACGGATGAAAATGACCGAGATGGCACTTGAAAATCTCAAACTTGATTCCCTGAGGATTACCTTTGAAGTGGATGGGGCAAAAAGACAGGTAATGGGGGATATACGGGGTAAATCAATGATTCGGAAAAACACCGAGGTTTCCCTGGATTACCGTCCCAAAATTATTGCCGGACTCGCGGAGATCTTTCAAAAAATGAATCTTAACAAAGTGGGACTGTGAAGAAGCATTCGTATTTTTGATTCAACTTCTCAGTTGCAGAAATGAGTCGATAATTATACTGTAAATGAATGGATTCAATCATAAGAATATTATTTCTTTTTTGCCTGGCCTTGTTTTCAGGATGCACGGTTATGAAAACTGAGCACCACATTACTCTCGACCATAACATTTCCATTAAAATTGAACAGGAAGTGAACGATTTCCTCGATGACCTATATGAGGAAGACAGCAAATCCGAATAATTTGCCAAAAGTAAATTTATTATGAAGCTAAACTATTTTATCACCCTACTTGTCACCACTTGTTTTCTTTCCCCTTTAGCTAGTGCGGATAACAGCCTCACTCAGCGGATGAAGGCCCGTCTTCCAGAGGTTCTTGCTTTGAAAAACAGTGGTGTGGTGGGGGAGGGAACGGACGGCAAACTGCTTGTCCGCAAGGAAGAGGGCGAGAAACTGGAAAAACTGGTCAAGGAGGAAAATAAAGACCGGGCAGCTCTCTTTGTTATCTTGGCCAAGAAAACGGGTGGGACACCGGATGAGGTGGCCAAAAAATTTGCCCTGGGAATGGCAAGTAAGGCGAAGAAAGGTCATTGGTTCAAAAAACCTTCCGGAAATTGGGTTTCCAAGTAAAAATTCTTTTTCTTCTGGGGTGTGGGATTTTTTCCTGTCTCGTCACTTCATGTCAGACTGTTCCTGCAGAATCGCAGAGCACGTCAAAAGTGGCCGGGTTTTCAGATCGTTCGGTGGAGAGTTTAGAAGACCAGCTTGTAATCAACTCAAAATCGTTGGAGGCATTGGAATTCGAGATGGAATGGTTAGATACCAGAAAACAAATTGTGGCTGCCGAGATTATGCTCAGACGGGCAATTGAATCTGAAGTGAAACTTGAGCGTGAACTGTCCGGTTTTCAAAGTATGAATCAAAACTTTCCCTCGGCACAGGGATTTATTTCCGAACATGAAACAATCAAGTGGCAATCAAGATTAAAGGTTAAGCAAGAGGAAACGAGTCGTTTGAAAACAGTGGTCCGTTTATTGAATCGTGACATGACTGACCTTGATGCCAAGCTTGCCCGCAAGGGATTTCGTCATCCGCTTTCCTCCGCTAAAACCAATGCACCTGTCCAGTAATATTTCGCATTCAATCACTTTACTTATCCTCTGAATTATAAAATGGAAGATCTTATCGAACGAATTCTGAGTCATCCTTTGCTAAGTTTTGCCCTCGCTTTATTGTGTATTTTATTACTCTTCGCCGTGCTCAAGGGGTTAATGAAATTAATTCTTGTCTCGCTTGTTTTGGCATCAATTTATCTGGGATATATTACCTTTTTTCAGGATGATTATCCGTTGCCGGAAATTGATGAGGATCTGTTAGAACGCTGGAATGAATGGATTGAACCCTACCGGACAATCGACCTGAATGTTACCTTGCCCGATTTTAATCAGACAATGGATGATGATGCCCCCTGACAGGTTGAGTAATTTGAAGCTCTTATGAAATTGCCCTGGCCCCTGTATCTGGCTTGGAAACAGCTTTTTCCCAGTCAGAAAAAAGTCTCATTTTTCTCGCTGCTTGC
>CAJWWH010000023.1 GCA_913048545.1 uncultured Opitutia bacterium
ACCGATCCCACCGGACCGGCATCGGGCTCCTTTCGTGTTTTTCGGGGCGGGTCTTGGAACGGTGCAGGCACGTACCTGCGTTCGGCTGGCCGCAGCTACAGCATCCCGGGCGACCGCGGCTACATCATCGGCTTCCGTGTCGGTTTCAAACAGCAGTGAGCTAGGGACGGAAGGATGACGGCACTAGTGGATAAAAAGGCGGAGCGCGGCGGGCCTGGACCAACGGGGCGGCAGCCCAAATGGGCCATGCCAGCAAGCGGAGCCCCGGCGTAATTGAGCGTTCTGTAAAACCAATTTTGAATGGGTGGTGGGAAAAGTTTCTTTTAAATATCGTTTTTTCCAAATCCCCGCTTGCGGGGATGAGTTTTTAGAGGGTGAGTTTAATGCGTTCCTCGAAAGAAAACCAGTGGTCGATGTAAGGCAGGAGTTTGTGGAGGCAGAGAGTGGTGCCCAGTGGTGTTTCAGTGTTCGCTGGCGCGATGGGGCTGTGGCCAAGGATGGCCCGAAAAGAGCCAAGGCGCTGGTGGATTATAAGGAAATTTTATCTCCGGAAGATTTTGTTACTTTTTCCCGTTTGCGCGATATCCGCAAAGAATTGGCTAGAACCGAACAGGTGCCGGCGTACGCGATTTTTACCAACGAACAGTTGGCTGAGATCGCCAAGGCACTTCCACTTTCTGCTAATGCACTGTCTAAGATCGAAGGGGTGGGGGAGAATAGGGTAGAAAAATATGGTAGCCAATTTCTCAAAGTTCTGAAGGAGGAAGCCAACCTGCAAACTGGAGATGCTAAGTCCTGATCCTTTTCTAAACCAGGGAAATTTGTAAGCATGAAGCGAGTGGGGTATCTTCTACCCGAAATTTTGGAATGGGAGAACTTACTCCTTTCCTTTTGCCGGGCAGAACGGGGGGTAAGCGATAAGCATGAAGCTGATTTATATCGAGAAAATCTGGATGAAAACCTGAGGTTTTTGCGAGACGGGCTGGCGGATGGAAGTTTCCCCTTTGGGGAATACCATAGCTTTGAAGTACGCGATCCAAAGACTCGATTAATCCATGCACCAGCCTTTCGGGAGCGAGTGGCTCAGCACGCAATTTTTAATGTGTGCGAACCTGTGCTGGAAAGGAAGTTAATTGATGATTCTTTTGCCTGCAGGACTGGCAAGGGAACGCATGGAGCGTTGCGTAGGGCGCAGGTATTTGCCCGAAGGCAAGATTGGTTCTTAAAACTGGATGTTCGGCGTTTTTTTGATTCCGTGGTTCACGACAGGTTGTTGGAAATGTTGGAGAGGGTATTTAAGGATAGAGGTGTACTTAATTTATTTAGAAAAATTTTAAACGGGTACTGTACAGGGCCGGGTCGTGGATTGCCCATTGGCAGTCTGGCTTCCCAGTTCTTTGCCAACCATTACTTATGTACTCTCGATCGAATGAGTAAGGAACAATTGAAGGTACCGGGTTATTTGCGTTATATGGATGATTTTATTCTTTGGGGGAATGAAAGGAAGGAGTTGTGCAGAGCGAGAGTACGGGTGGAAGAGTGCCTGGAAGAACTGGGATTGAAATTGAAAATAGGTAATCATCCGCAGAGGGTAAGGCAGGGTGTTCCTTTTCTTGGGCATGTGGTACACCCCTTCCGCATGGTTCCGGACCGGCGGGCAAGGGTACGATTTTTCCGAAAAATTCGTAGCCTGGAATCGCAGGCAGATGAAGGGTGGATTGATGAGCTGGAACTTCAACAGAGACATCAATGCCTGTTGGGATTTGGTAGCCTGTCCAACTTGAATACTTTACAGAAAGCCATTTAGAAATGTTTTAAACCAACTTATACTTTGGGCGCAAGACGAGGGCATCGGGCTCCAACCGTGTTATTCGGGGCGGGTCTTGGAACAATACAGGCACGAACCTGCGTTCGGCCAACCGCAACAACAACAACCCGAGCAACCGCAACAACAACATCGGCTTCCGTGTCGGCTTCGTGTGAATGATTGAAGGAATGGACTTTCCTCAGGAAATTCAAATTTGAAACGCGTCTTGGTCCTGCGTCATCGAATAGATATTCGAGTTCGCAAAACCCATGTGTGGGATAAACCAGTGGGGGAAGTGAGTAGAGCAACATGCTTCGAAAGCTTTCTCCACCGGTGATTTACTATGCCACACACTTCGTCATCGCGAGGGCTCTAAGCCCATGGCGATCCACTGGGAAACGGGAAGCGAAGAGACAAGTCGACCGCGTTTCTCGAGACACGATGGATCAGAGCGTCGTCCATTCTGCCCTTCTCGGAATGACAAGAATTCCGTTTTACCAACTATAACATGCGATCGCTTCCAGTTCGCGCACAAACATTTGTTTGCCCGATAAAGCGGGGTAGGACCAAGTGGGGGACTGGGAAATTTTCCGTTCTTCTAAAATAACCAATTTGTTTGAGTTTGCATCGATCCGGTAGAGGGTACCGTCCTCATCGAGAGCGAGAATTTCCTCCCCGTTTGAAACCATGGACATGTACTTACCGAAGGATTCACTACTGATCCACTTGGTTTTGCCGGTTTTCATGTCCAGACAGGTCATTCGCTGCTTCCTTAAATGGAGGTAGCAGTAGTCCCCGATCACAATTGGACTCGACATGTAGGCCTCCTGTTTATTCTGCCATTGTTCGGAGACCGAGAATCCGTCGGAGTTTTTTCCAAGTCCGACGAGCACGCTTTTTCCACCGTAGCAACTTGTGAACACGGAATTTTCCAGAATTGTGGGGGTGAGGATATTCATTCCACGAAAGGCCTTCACCGGTTTTTTCCAAATGACTTTTCCATCGCTCGGATTGACTCCGACCAAATCGGTTCGGGTTTGCACTACGAGTTGTTCGATTCCTCCCAGATTTGCAACTGTTGGTGAGGAAAATGCACAGTTGTATTTTTCCCCTTTCACGGTGAGGATGCGCCAAATGGATTCTCCGGTTCGCTTATCGATTTTAACCAGTCCGGTAGCGGCCTGTACATAGAGGTGATCCCCGAGGACCATGGGAGAGCAGACAAACCCAAAGGTGGGGAGCGGGGAACCGTATCTTTCCATAAAGTCCACACTCCATTTTTTTTCGCCGCTCTCCGCATCCAAACAGACCAAATAATCCCGCATGCCACAGACATAGAGATTTTCTCCATCAAACACGGGAGTCGATCTTATCCAACTCCCATTTTTCCAGGCAAAGAATGGAACACTCATTGATCCGGGCCATTGAGTTTCCCATTTTTGTTGCCCACTTGAACGCTCAAAGGCACGGACCACTTCGTTCTTTCCCTTGGTTTCGATGGTGAATACGAGACTGTCTGAGGTGATTGGCCCGGAATACCCCTTGCCGATTTTCTGTCGCCATGACAGGGATAATTTTTTTTCTGAAAGGGTGGTCGGCCAGGGTGCCCCGTCCGTTACGAAACCATCACGCATTGGACCCCGCCACTGGTTCCAATTGCCGGAATTATTACTGATTTCCTTCGCATCAGTAGATGCAAAAAAGAGAGTGAAAATGAGGGAAAAGAATGTTTTCACGGTTTTTTAAATAAGTAATGACTGACCCACCATTCCTGTCCATTTCTAAAACCAAAGGTCTCAGCACAGGCAAGGAAAAATATACGCCAACGGTAAAAGGTCCGATGGGCTTCAGCCATGGATAGGTCTTGGCTGAATAGCTTAAGGATTTCGGTGCGGGCCTGATCAATATTAACTACCCAATCCTCGGATGTCCGGGCGTAATGTTCACCGGACCAACGCCAACGGTGCTCGAGTTCAAGGTTGCCTGAGATGCGAAGGAAAAGTTCGTCCGCGGGCATGGTGCCCCCGCTAAAGAAGTGCTTGGACATCCAGTCATCCTCTCCTTCCACTTCAAAGGGGTAGGAGGTTGACCGGTGGCAAAAGACATGGGCGAATAGTTTACCACCCTGTTTAAGCCAACCGTGAATACGACTGAACAATTCACGATGATTGCGTACATGTTCGAACATTTCCACCGAGACCACCCGGTCAAACTGGGAATCGGTTTCAAATTCGTTAATGTCCTCAGTATGAACCGTAAGGTTTTCGAGACCACGCCTTCTAGCCTGTCCCATAATATATTCGCGCTGGGAATTTGAATTGGAAATTGAGGTGATTTTTGATTTTGGGAAGTGCTTAGCCATCCAAAGTGAAAGCGAGCCCCAGCCACAGCCCAGTTCCAGAATATCCAACCCGTTTTCCAGGTTGGCATGTTCGCAGGTCAGTGCGAGGGCACGGTCTTCCGCTTGGTCGAGGGAATCATTTTTGGAGTCGTAGTAGCAGCAGCTGTACTTGTAGTTCTTTCCCAGGGCATAGTGGTAAAATTCCGCTGGTACTTCGTAGTGTTGTTGATTGGCTTTTTCGGTGAGCACGGCCATGGGGGAGGCATCCGATTCCTTAATGTATTTCTCCGCGAGTTCGGCATTGGCTTCGCAGTCATTGGCTTTGCATTGTTGCAGACGTTTTTTACAAAGATTGCGTATGCCTGCACGGATAAGAAAATCGGGCACCAGTCCGCGTTCAGCAAGGTCGATAAAAAAATTGGTCAGACTCATTTTTTAATTTTGATTTTTCGGGAGTCCCGGAAAAAAAGAATTGGTTTGTTGAATGTAAGATTTGTATTCCTCTCCGCTTGCTTCCAACTTTCTGGCTTCCACAAATGGAACCCCAGTGATTTTACTGAGAAAAATATAGAGAATTACCGGAATTAATAGGAGCCATGGACCAAGTGGTGCCTGCCATCCAATAAATATATAACCAATCCAAAGGACCCATTCGAAAAAATAATTGGGATGGCGTGAATATTTCCAAAGTCCGGTGTTACATACATCCGCCCGTGTACGGTTTGGCTGGGATTTAAATATTTTGAGTTGTTTATCTGCGATGTGGACACCACAAAACCCAATTAACCAGATGATTAAACCGATATGATCGAGGGTGTTTACCGGATTTTGATTCTTTACCAGAATAAGAAATGGCGAGGCAAATAAGACCACCCAGAATGCCTGCACCTGGAAAAAGACAAAGAACCCAAGGTTGGCTTTTTTCCCCATGTATTCACGAAGGTAGGCATAGCGTGCATCCTCCGGTTTCCCGATACATCTTTTAAGCAGATATGTGCCCAGTCGAATGGACCAGGTAAGGAGCAGGGCTTTAAGTAAAGCCATCCTCGCCGGGTCAGTATTTTCATCGGCTAAAACCAGGTAGATGAATCCAAGTACTCCAACACCGTAGCCCCAGAGAACATCAACATAGGATGTATTTTTAATTACCACGGCGTGAACCCAGGCAAGTGCCATCACCAAAGATGCACCCAGTTGTCCGTAGAGAAGAAGTTCAAGCGTACTCATTCGGGTAATGGGAATTTGAGATGTAGGTAGCGTAGGACGATGCCGGCAATAGCCCACTCCACAGCCACACCAAGGTGGGATTGGAGGTCAATGCTGAGGGCAAGCACCTCCAGTTTTTGCCCGGAATAATATGCAACCACACCTCCAGCTGAAAAACCAATGATTGCTCGCCAACAATGATCGAGAAACCAAGTGAAGAGAGGCCTGAGCATGAGGCCAAAATTAAGCCACAGGGCAACCATCCACAGCGGGGCCCCGAAAAGGGAAGGGTAAGGTTCAAAGGAAAGCAGGCCAAGGTTAACAAGGGTTGCATCTCCAACAACTCCCAAGATTAGACAGGCCAAAGTAAAAGGAAGGGCCTGAGCCAGCCCACGGGTAAGGAGTACGCGAACCAGAACAAGAAGGAGGACTAGGATGGGGAGCAGATGCGGGAATGGACTGCGGGTGGCGAGGACACAGCCAAACCAGGCAACCTGAAAGATTACCAAGTCAGTAATGAATGAGATTCGGGGACTCATTGTGGGAAGCCGCGGCATAGTTTGCATTCCGGCTTGGCGAGGAGGAGATGAATATCCCCGGTGTAGCCTTCCTCAAACCCGGCTTCGCAATAACTGAGGTAATAAAGCCATGCCCTGCGGAAATGTTCGTCATATCCAAGTTCTTTAATCTGGTTCTCGTTTTCGAGAAAGCGCAGGCGCCACTCCCGTAGGGTACGGGAATAATGGTATCCAAAATCGTGAAGGTCGGCCGGGCGCAGGTTCGATTCCTTGACCGCGGCTTCAATCATCGCGGAGGCGGAGGGTACACAGCTCCCAGGGAAGACACGCGTGCGTATGTAGTCGACTTCCTTGAGGTACTGGTCATAGCGATGATCGGGCATGGTTATTCCCTGTATCATGGCGGCACCCGTTGGGAGCAGAAGGTCAGAAATTTTGGAAAAGTAGGCGGTTAGAAATTCGTGGCCCACCGCCTCGATCATTTCGATGGAAACAATTCGGTCAAACTGGCCAACTAAATCGCGGTAGTCTTTTTTTATAATCGACACCCTGTCCTCGAACCCGTTTTTTTGAATCCTGTTTTGGGCATATTCAAATTGACGGTCAGAAATTGTGGTGGCGGTTAGCTTGGCCTTGGTTTGTTGGGCGAGCCGGTCTGCGAATCCACCCCATCCACACCCGATTTCAAGAACATGGTGGTGGGGTTGAATGTCAAGCTGATCAATAATCCGGTCGTATTTTGCCAGTGAAGCCTGTTCAAGGGTGGATTGGGGAGATTCAAAAATCCCACATGAATAAGTCATGGTCGGGTCGAGCATGAGTTCATAAAAATCATTCCCGAGGTCGTAGTGTAGGGCGATATTTTTTCGGCTTCCTTTGCGGGTGTTTTTTTGCCCGAGTAAATAGCTCCATCTGGCAATTCGGTTGAGCAGGGAAGCCCATCCTCCTTCCATCCCGTCCATCACATCCTGGTTTTGTAAAAAGAGGCGGAATACATCGACGAGGTCATCGGTTTCCCAGTCTCCGTCCGCATAACTGTCCGCCACTCCGAGAGAGCCACCGAGGCAGCATTTACGAAAGAAGGATTTATTGGTTATTTCAATACCTGCAGAAATGTGGTCACTCGAAGGGGTACCTAGGGTGAGTTGGCGTTTTCCCATTTTGACTGATAGGGAGCCCCGATCAATATTTTTTAACTGGCCAAGCAGGGCACGTTCCCAAAACCCGGCATTTCCGTTTTCTGAAAGTGTGAACTGGTTGGCATGTTCAGCCGGTTGGTTATTCATTTATGTGGTAGAAATTGAATTTTTAGGATGCGGATAAAATCGACACCCTTTTAAACGAAGGAGTAGGGCATGCCAATAAATTCCGAAGGTAATACGAAAAGTAAGCAGGGGAAAGCGAACCAGTGCCCAGATTGAATTTTTTAGGTTAAAGGGTCTATGGGAAAGGTTGAGGTGGGCACTGAAGATCGTTTTCTTTTCTTCACGGAGGATCATATCCACTTTAAATTTTTCGGCTGGACCATGAAAACGCCAGTCATATTCAATGTTCATTCCGATAAAGGGAGAGACATGAAATTCTTTGTCAAAATTATGCTTGGACTTTTCATTTTCAGAGTCCTGTAAATCAAAGCATTTTGCATAGCGCTCATGCCAAGGGGTATTGGTAATCTCCGTCATCATGGCATGGGGTTTCGTTTTCTCCCGGTTCCAGCAGTAGTAAAATGAAACCGGGTTGAAACAATAGCCAAATGTACGAAGGTGGGTAATTATAGAAACGGGCCCCTCGATTGAGCGACCCAGTTGCTCGCTCATTGTGGACTGAACGGCTAGAGCTAAATCCTTGACTTCTGGTTTGTGATAGTCTGTCCGGTGGTAGGAGGAGAGGTTTTTTTTATTGGCCGACCAAAACCATTTTTTTGAAAAGATTTTGCTGATTTCATCGATGAATAAATGGCACATGAATACACGGTATTGGAAAGCGTGTTTTTTTGGGCTCTTTCTTTGATGACGAACCTCGCCAAAATAGAGTGAGCTTTTCACCCAAGGGATTCTCCGAATGCTTCGCAGACCCTTAGCCCGCTGTTTAGTCCATCTTCGTGAAAACCGTATCCCCAATATGCTCCGCACAGGGAAATACCACGGTTGCGAATAAAGGAGGCGTGCTTGCTCTGTGCGTCTTTTCGGCCGGGGTGATAGGTGGGATGTGAAAAATTGTAATTTCCATGAATCAGTTTTGGATCAACCAGGTTTTGCTGGTTTAGAGAAACGCAAAATTGTTCCCGGGTGGGCAGGCTTTGTAAAATATTCATGTCGTAGGTAACCAAAGCATCAGAGCTATTCTTTTTGGGCAAGTACGCATTCCAACTCGCACGGGCAGATTTTCTTTTGGGGATTACCGAGTCGTCACTATGCAGGGTGACCCGGTTTGCCTGATAGGGGAATCTTTCCAGCAAGGCTTTTTCTTCCGGGGTCGGGGAAGAGAGTAGGCGAAGAGACTGATCTGCATGGCAGGCGAGGATGACCTCGTCAAAAATCGGTTCAGTTCCATCAGGCAGGGTCAGTTTTACCCGGTCATTACTTCGTTGAACCTGCTGGATGGGAGTGTTTAGTTTCATACGGTCGCCAAGGATATCGACTAATTTATCCACATAAGTCCGAGAGCCTCCTTTGAGCACCCGCCAAACTGGCCGGTTATTTGTCTGAAGCATTTGATGATTGGAGAGAAAGTCAGAGACAAACTCCATGGGGAACTTTCCAAATTGATCCGTTGAGCAGGACCAAAGGGCAGAACCAAGTGGAAGTAGGAAATAGTCAGAAAACCGCTGGCCAAATCGATGTCTTTTTAGAAAGGAGTCAACCGTTTCCTCTGGGTTGCCGTTTTCCTTGGCAATATCGTGAAAGCGAAGAATATCCCTGACCATATTCCAATGCTTTGGATCAACCAGGTTGCGAAAATGACCGAAGAGACCGATTGTACTTTCTCCACTGTACTCCAGGTTTAAGGATTCTGACTGGACGGAAAATCCCATCCGGGTAGATTGAGAAGGAACATTTAACAGATCGAGCAGACGGACAAAGTTCGGATAGTTTTCCCGATTAAAAACGATAAAACCAGTATCGACCTGAAACTCTCCGGTCTTTCCCTGCGTTTTAATGGTGTTTACGTGGCCACCGGGTTTATTACTGCTTTCAAATAGCGTAATGTCATGGTTTTTTTTTAACAGGTAGGCACAGGAAAGTCCGGAAATGCCGGATCCCACCACTGCGATTTTCACGACAGAATATTACAGTTAACTTTGGGACGCTTTATCTTTAACCCAAGCTGGAACTGGCCGTAAATCACGAACTAATCCAAGTAGGGAAAGAAACTTGAGACCATAATATGTAATATCAAACTCGCCTTTGAAAAATCCCTGTCTCGCAGATCCCGGGAAAAAATGGTGGTTGTTGTGCCACCCCTCACCAAATGCAAATATTGCCACGATCCAATTATTTCTGCTTTCATCATCCGTTTTAAACCTGCGAGATCCAAATAAATGAGTGATCGAATTAACCGCAAATGTGGCGTGGTAAAGTAGGATGGTTGGTACAAAGACTCCCCACATTAAAGACTGCATGTTTGAAAGACCAGTTAGTTCAAAATAAAGAGGAATTTCAGGAGCAAAGTAGCAAAGTAAACCAAGCATAACCAGTGGAATCCAATCATAACGATTTAGGAATTTAAGTTCCTTAAATTTAACCAAATCAGGAATTTCTTTAAGAAAAGTGGGGACAGAGTACTCAGTCATAAACCATAGGGTATGACTCCAAAAGAAACTTCTTGTCTGTGGTGAATGTACATCTTTGTCTGTGTCTGAATGCCGGTGGTGCCTACGGTGATGTGCTGCCCACCAAAGTGGACCGCGTTGACCTGAGCTACAGGCGATGAAGGCACCAATAAACTGGAAAAAACGCGAAGTCTTAAAAGTCCGGTGGGAAAAATAGCGATGATAAAAGGCGGTTATTGAAAACATACGCAAGCTGTATGAAATCAAAGCAATTACAAAACATGGCCAAGTAACTGGATAAAAGAATGCACCTAAGGCGAGCAGATGGATGATTATATAGGGCAAACACCTAAACCACTCAACACTTCCCTCAGTACCTTGAGGTTCTTCGTTTATTTCGGGGGGTGGACACACCCATTTAGATAGAGAAAATGACATGTTACGTAGCAGAATCCGAGATGAGGGATAATTCTAAAGGACTCATCTTGGTTTTGCCACGTAAATCGGTACTTACGAGTTGATCTAATTTTCTAAAATCCACTTTTCCATTTTGTAGGAGTACTGCGCGTAGTTTTCTTAAACCAAGAGACTCCAACTGCCTTACCCGTTCACCTGAAACATTCATGGAGTCAGCTATATCATCAAGCTTCATTGATTCACCTTTTTCCATACCAAAACGCATGCTTAAAACCTTTCTTTCCCGTTGATCGAGAAATGAAAGTGCTACCCCAATGTCATCCTTGAGCGAACCATCTTCCCTGTAGGACTGATTGAGTTCTTCTTCGGCGGTCATGAGATCAGCCAAAGTACTGTCTGAATCTTCGTTCAGAGGTTCATCGAGTGAAAGCGAGCTGGTGGGAGCAAATTTGACACGTTTGGTGAGATTACGATCTTGGCCAAGTGCAGTGCTGACTTCATCATCTGTGGGAACCCGTCCAAATTCGACTTGCAACTCTGAGCGTACCATACCTTCTTTTCTTTTACCTTGAGACACATCATGTGGAATAGCTACGGCACCTGACATTTTGCCGATTAAGCGTTGAATACGTTGGCGAATCCACCATGCAGCATATGTACTTAATTTAATGCCACGAGTGTGATCAAACTTATCTAAGGCGACAATAAGACCTTGAATGCCTTCAGCCATAATGTCATCCATTAAGACATTTGTCTGGCGAAATTTCAGGGCGATAGATGCAACTAAACGAATGTGTCTTTCGATAAGTTCTTTTCTTGCGTCATCAGAACCTTTGAGCATTTCCTCAAAAAGAGCGTCACACTCTTCCTTGGTTGGTGGTGCCATGCGTGAACGATCGGAAATAAAACGCCCCACTGGATCGGGACTTTCTTTTCCATTATTGGTTTTAACATGTGGAGTTACCATAACAGGGAATAGAACGAAAGATTTATAATTTAGGATCATACAAAATAAACAATATTTTTTTTGGTACATTTTTCATTCCCTAAATCTTACAGGACAGAGGGTTTTAAAGGGATTAAAACTCTGAAAAAGTTTGTCCTTTGGATGTTTTAGGAATCAGATACCTGTTTACTGATGGACGATTTAGATAGCAGGATCTTAACCACCCGAAAAGAAGGGTTGTACTGTGAGGCGGGAAATTTCTATATCGACCCGCGTGGAAAAGTGGATCGGGCAGTAATTACCCATGCCCACAGCGATCATGCCCGTTCTGGTCACAATAGTTACCTGTGCTCTTTTTCCACAAAACCGCTTTTGGAGGTGAGGATAGGAACAAATTCGGTGATTGAATCCCTTCCTTTCGGTAAAGCACAAACCATTGGAGATGCTCGGGTTTCTTTTCACCCGGCTGGGCACATTTTGGGATCGGCTCAAATAAGAATTGAGGTGAAAGGTCGAGTATGGGTGGTAAGTGGTGACTATAAACCACAGCCAGATAAAACGAGCGAAGATTTCGAATTAATTCAATGCCACGGATTTATATCAGAATGTACATTTGGACTTCCGGTCTATCGTTGGGTACCGGAAGAGGACATCCATAATGAAATAAACCAATGGTGGTCAGTAAACAAAGAATCCGGACAAGGGTCTCTTTTATTCGCTTATTCATTGGGAAAAGCACAGCGGGTATTGGCTGGTTTGGATCTAGGAATCGGAGAGATTTATGCCCATCCAGCGGTACACTCTTTTATAGGGCATTACCGGAATGCGGGCATTTCATTACCCGATGTCAAAAAAGTGGATGGAATTAAAGATTTTGCAGGTGCTATGATTATTGCACCCCCCGCTGTGGAGGACAGTAGTTGGACCAAAAAATTCCGAAAAACAAAGAGGGGGTTTGCGTCCGGCTGGATGGCAATACGTGGTCCGAGGAGGAGGAAAAATATTGATCGTGGATTCGTACTGTCTGATCATGCGGATTGGAATGGTCTGGTCGATGTGATTACCGGTACGGGTGCCGAAGTGGTAAAAGTTACCCATGGTAATGGGGATGCTCTGAGCCGATACCTTCAGGAATCTGGAATTAATGGGTCAGTTTTAGAATATGGGTCGTTTCAAAGCGACGAAACGGAGTGAAAGAATTTGCAAAATTATTTCACGGTCTGGATAGGGAGACAAAAACAAATGCCCGTCTTGATTTACTTGTTGATTACATTACGAAATCGGACCCATTGGATGCCATATGGGTATGCTGGTTTTTGAGCGGAAATCGTATTAAGGGAGCAATAAAAGTTTCCGAACTTCGAGCCTTTGCATCGGAGCGGAGTGGATTTGCCAAATGGATGCTTGAGGAGTGTCATGACCGGGTGGGGGATCTGGCCGAGACTATTACACTCCTGATTGGTAACGGATTGAAGAAGTATAAGGGAAGCCTTCATGATGTGGTTCAACGCTTTATTGAACCAATGGTTTACATGGACACAGCCGAAAGAAGGGAAAGGATTTTTGAAGCATGGGACCTGTTGGGTGAAAAAGAGTTATTGCCTTTCCATAAACTTCTTACTGGTGGATTTAGGATGGGTGTTTCAAAGGGGAATTTATGTAAAGCCCTTGCCCGTGTTGGAAATGTGGAACCAGCAATTATTGCTCAGAGATTGGCTGGCTCCTGGTCTCCTAAGTCATTGAGTTTGGAACAAATTCTCAACCCAGTTGAGGAAGATGATCGCTTATGTAAACCTTTCCCCTTTTGCCTGGCTCATCCTTTGCAGGAAAAGGTTGAAAATCTTGGTCCAGTCGAGGATTGGCAGGTGGAGTGGAAATGGGACGGGATACGTGCACAACTGATAAATCAGGGTGGAACCTCGATGCTTTGGTCGAGAGGTGATGAGTCTGTGGGGCATTCTTTTCCGGAGATTCTGGAGGCGGGGAAATGGTTACCTGGGGATCTGTGTTTGGATGGTGAAATTCTTGCCTGGGGAAAAGAGGGTTTACGATCTTTTTCGCGTCTTCAAAAAAGACTGGGGCGAAAGGAACCCGGTCCAACGATCTTAAAAGGGGAACCGGTCCGTTTTCAGGCATACGATGTTTTGCGATTAAATGGAAAGGATTTACGAGGATTTTCACTCCGGAAAAGAAGAGAGCAATTGGAGGAGATTTGCTCATCCCTGCCCCGGGAATTTCCACTTGGATTGTCTCCGGTTGTGAAGGATGACCAATGGACTGACCTCGCCAAAATAAGGAAAGAGTCAAGGGAACGGGGTGTGGAGGGTTTTATGCTCAAGAAAAAAGATTCTCCTTATGAATCTGGGCGGGTGAAGGGAAGTTGGTATAAATGGAAAATTGATCCGTACCTTGCGGATATGGTGGTGGTGAGTGCACAGTTAGGCCATGGTAAAAGATCAAACCTGTATTCAGATTATTCTCTGGCGGTGCTTGATGATAAAGGGGAGCTACAGACCGTAGCCAAAGCTTATTCCGGATTAACAGATAAGGAAATTGAACAAGTGGACCGATATGTCCGAAAGAATATAACTGGTAAATTCGGACCTGTACGATCGGTCCGCCCGGGGCTGGTCTTTGAAATTGCTTTTGAGGGAATCCGTTCGTCTGGGCGGCATAAGTCGGGTGTTGCCTTGCGGTTTCCCAGAATAAACCGCTGGCGTAAGGATAAGAGGATTGAAGAGGCAGATACGCTGGAAACAATTCGCGGCTTTGCCGGAATGAACGAAAACCTGAAGACAGCGAATGGAACGAAAGTTGACCAGGATGGGAACCTGTTACTTTTTTGAGTAGTCAGGAATTAGTTGGTGGGATCAGCCCTCAAATTTTACAATGATTTTAGCCGGGCAAGGCTGTTCTTAAAGCGAGCGAGGTTCTCTTTGGCACTTTGTTTTCTTTCCACAATTGGGTTTGGATAATCCTTACCGATTGTACAGTTTGAATTTGCCTGAACATTCTCAGGTGCCAAGTGAGGTTCGTAGATATACTTGGGAGGGAAATCTTTTAACTCAGGTACCCAGTACTTGATGAATTCAGCATTTTCTGCCTCCACATTCAGACTGGATTTTCCATCCGGACAGGGGTTGTAGAGCCTGAAATAGGGCATGGAAAAAGGAGCGACTCCGGCCAGCCATAACCAGTTCCCATTGTTTAATGCCCAGTCACTGTCGAGGAGTTTTCGGTCAAATACATCTCTTCCAAATTTCCAGTTTTGCCAAAGTTGTCCACGGGTCAGAAAACAGGAGACTGCATGTCTGGCCAGGTGGTGCATCCAACCAGTAGTATGGAGTTGTCTCATCATGGCATCAATTAAGGGAAACCCAGTCTGTCCGTTTTCCCATGCCTCCATTTTTTTCTGGTCAAAATCTCCCCATTCAATTTCTTTGCACATTACATTGGATTGATCCTCATCCCAATGATCCACGCTTCTTGACAGGAGGTAGAACATTTCCCTGAACATCAATTGGCCGTGTAAGGATTCAGGTGGTTGTGAATGGGCACCCTGAAGCTGGCATTTTTCACATTCTTTCCATAATTGCCGGACCGATAAACTGCCAACGCTCAAATAAGGTGATAGCCCAGTGGTACTGGGTTCCATTGGTTCACCCGCCTGATTAGTCGACATGGTTTTCGGCTTTCTAAAGGTATTTACATAATCCGTCTGTCCGGATACTTTCTTTCTTAATCTGTCCAATGCTTCGGTTTCTCCCCCGGGGAAATAAGATTTTACAGACATGATATCAGTCTTCACTTCCCGGGAGATCTGAGTGGTCAACTCTTCAATTGATAACGATTGGACACCGGTGACCTGAGGTAAAGGTTTGATTTTACCCGGTGCAGGAATTGGATCCTCAATTTTGTAAAACCCATGTTCATCTTTATCAAAATGTGAAGAAAATATTCGATCGATGTCTTTCATCGATTTTGGATTTCGGTAGTCCGCTGAGGAGACTGCTTTTTCCACATCAAGAATAGTCTGGAAGGCACTGAATGATTGAATCTGTACCGATGCATTCTTTTTCTCAAGTGCTTTTTGCAGGGAGGAAATTTTTTTCCGCTCCCACGGTTCGGAGCAGTACTCGCAGTTGATGGAACCTAAAGATTGTCCGAGCTGATCGGCAATATTTTCAAAAATTACATTTGGATTACCCTGTAGAATAAATAACCCACTCCCGTACTGGGAGGAAAGCTGGCGGTCGAGGTCGGATAAACCTTCGATTAAAAAGCGTAATCGATTGGGGCTCCATTTTTGATAATTTTCTCCGACCGTATCGGGATCAAGTATATAGAGCGGTAAAATCGAATCGACATTTTCGTTTTCACAGGAAGCAGTAAGCGCCGGGTTGTCATGCAGACGCAGGGATTTTCGAAACCATACAATCGAGGTTTTCATGAATCGTGGTTAAGTAGTAAGGAGTCAGTGCAATGGGGAAACAACATTTGGGAATTTATCCTGATTAGGATTCTTTAATCGAAGCAAGTGCTTCGAGTGCACGGGCACGGCCTTCCTTATGATCCACACAGGGATGGGGATAATTATTACCCAGAAAAACATCACTCACCAGCAAGAGATCGGGTGGGGCTTCCCAAGGCTTGAAAATCCATTTTCCGGGCAGTTCTTTAAGGCTGGGAATCCATTTTCGTGCATATTCTCCTTTGCCATCAAATTTTTCTCCCTGCGTGATCGGATTGAAAATTCGGAAGTAGGGAGCCGCATCAGCTCCGCAACCCGCTGCCCATTGCCAACCCTGCGTGTTACTGGCGAGGTCGGCATCCACTAATGTATCCCAAAACCATCGGGCTCCATCCTGCCAGGAAATAAGCAGGTGTTTCACTAGGAATGAGGCAACCACCATACGCACCCGGTTGTGCATCCATCCAGTTTCATAGAGTTGCCTCATCCCGGCATCCACCATCGGATATCCGGTGTTTCCAAACTGCCATGCATGGAGGGATTTTTTATCATCAAGCCAAGGGAAAGTGGAATATTTTTCCCGAAGGGGTTGATCCGCAATATGGGGAAAGTGATAGAGCAGTTGGTAAGAAAATTCACGCCAGCCAATTTCGACGAGGTATTTGTTTTCACCACGATGCCCACCTTCATTGTCCGCGGTGAGAACAGCTTGGCAAATTTGCCTCGGACTTACCAATCCCCAGGCGAGGTAGGGAGATAATCGGGAAGTTCCGTCTTTGGAGGGGATATTTCTTGCCGTGGCGTAGGACCGGGTTATCACTTCGGCAGTTCGTTGAATAAGTTTGTGGGCCGCTTTTTCTGAAACATCCCAGTGTTCGGATAGTTTTAAATGCCAGTCGTGATCGGGTAAAAGTTCCAACTCATCTAGACTAATTCCATCTGATTTAAGGTTGAAAAAAGATAAGTTCTTTAAGGAATACTTGGCTGGTTCACGATAGATACCCGCCCGTGATTTTCGCCAATATGGAGTAAATACTTGGAAGGGTCGTCCGGATCCATTTTTAACTTCCCAGGGTTCGTGTAATAAACTGGTGTTGAATGATTCCAGGGAGATCGGATAGTCTGTAAAGGACGTTTCCACTGTCTGCTCGGTGGCTCGTCCAGCTGGGTCGTAGGTTCTGCCAAAGTAAAGGGTGTCTGCTTGCAAATCTTCAGCCAGTCGAGGCAGGATTTCTTCTGCTCTTCCTTTTTTTAAAAGGAGGGAGCCGCCTAGATCTTCTATATCCTTACCCAAACTGGCAAGTGCCTGATGGAGCCACCAACGGGCGGCTGAACCCGGGCTCCATGCACCCCCTTCCTCCTTATTCCAAATGTAAACCGGTATGATTTCCTTTCCCGATTTTAATGCGGCTTCCAAGCATGGATTGTCGGCTAATCTCAGATCTTTGCGAAACCAAACCAGAGCCCGCCCACCGCTCGGAGCAGAAGATGGATCAGCGATCATTAAGGCGAATATTGGACAGTCCGGAGTCCACCTTGAGAATTTGCCCGGTAATTGATTTGGCAGCGGATGAATGAAGGAAAGAAATCGTTCCGGCGATCTCCTCCACCGCAGGGATTGCTTTTAATGGATGTTTGTTTTCAATTAAGGGAATCATTTTATCTCCACCGACCATACCTAAACCCATTTCGGTGGGTGTCAAGGTTGGTGCCACCACATTGACCCGTACTTTGGGAGCCAGGTCAGCGGCGAGGGCAATGGCGAATCCCTCCAACCCTGATTTCGCGGCAGATATCGCGCAATGACTGGGCAAGCCAGTGGTTGCGGCCACCGAAGAGATAAATACCACTGAACCCTCGAGTCGTGGGAGCAGTGCCTGAATTAAAGTAAAAGCATCCAATACACTTGTCTGGTATGCCTCAAGCATTTGTTCGGGTTTTAACCGTTTGACCGGGCCGAGAATTACTTTTCCTGGACAGAATGTGAGGGCATTTATTGTTTCAGGTAGCTGATCAAGAAATGCCTCCGGTTCAGTTGCATTTCCTGTGATCCAGTTGCACCCTGTAATAGGTTCAATTGGAGACGTTCTTGCCAGTGCAGTCACACTGTGTCCGTTTCGTATGGATTGATCAACTAATGACCGGCCAATTCCTCGGGATGCCCCGACAATAAAATGAGTGAGAGAGTTTTGTTTGTTTAATGAATCCACATTTATATATCGTTAATTTGGGTTTTTCAGATCACAATTAATCTCCTTTCTTGCTTTTTTTGAAATTTGTAACATATTTCAAAACTATGACAAGAGGTGGAAAGAGAAACGGAGCCGGCCGGCCCCAAGGAAGTAATTTATACGGCGAAAAAACCCGTCCGGTCCGTATACCGATCAGCCAAGTGGAGCGGGTCCTGCGGTTTGTTCGGGAACGGGAGAATCAATTACCCCTTTATGCCTGTGGGGTATCTGCTGGATTTCCCTCGCCGGCAGATGATTACCTCGAAGGTGCCCTCGACCTGAATACCCATCTGGTCCGCGAGCCCAATGCCACTTTTTTTGTCCGGGCGAATGGAGAGTCTATGATTGGGGCGGGAATCCATGATGGAGACTTGTTAGTGGTGGACCGGAGTGCCCGGGTGACTGATGGAAAAGTGGTCATCGTGGCCTTGAACGGCGAGCTCACCGTAAAACGATTTCGGAAGGAGAAGGAGAAATCCTGGTTGATGCCGGAAAACCCAAAGTTTAAACCGATTCTTTTAAACGAGCAGGATGATACTCATTTATGGGGGGTGGTCACCAGTGTGATCCATTCCCTATGATTGCCCTGGCGGACTGTAATAACTTTTATGTTTCCTGCGAGCGGGTCTTTCGTCCCGCATTGCGAAATAGACCCGTAATTGTGCTTTCGAATAATGACGGCTGTGCCGTGGCCCGTTCCAATGAGGCTAAAGCCCTCGGTATTCCGATGGGAGCTCCCTATCACCAGATTAAAAGATGCTGCGAACATAATGGAGTGGTCGTACTTTCATCCAATTATGAATTGTATGGCGATATGTCCAGGCGGGTCACTTCGGTTCTTGCCCGGTTTGCCCCGGAGTTGGAAATTTATTCGATTGATGAATCTTTTCTGAACCTGAGTGGAGTGGAATCCCCGTTGCTTTTGAGTCAGCGGATTCGTAAAACAGTGGGTCGTTGGACTGGAATTCCCATATCGATTGGCCTCGGTAAAACCAAGACATTGGCCAAGTTAGCCAACCGGCTGGCTAAGAAAAAAAAGACCGGGTGTTTTGAGGTGTGGGCCGGGCAGGATGATGTGCTCAGCGGTATTCCGATTGAGGATATCTGGGGGGT
>CAJWWH010000024.1 GCA_913048545.1 uncultured Opitutia bacterium
GTTGACATCCCATTCCACACCGAGCTGATCGAGAGCCTGGGAGGAAATCTCCAGTACCATTGCCTCGATCATAATTTTTCGGGCAGGCAGATCAATCTGCTCCTGAATAATTCTTCGAATTCGTCCGGCTTTTTCCGGAAAAGCAGCGTCGAAGAACAGTATAAGTTCATTAATCGGATCCGTTTCGGTTTGAGGAAACACTTTTTCATGATCAGGAATCGTGTCATGAAAAGTGGTTTCCGGCACCGCCACAACCACGGGTAGGTTTTGAGGGTCAATCGCCTTTTTTGGATCTCCGATGTGTACGCCGTAAAAATTAAGCAGCTTTGCACAGCGCACCGGGTCGACATAACTCAGTCGAATCCGTTCCGACTTCATTTCGACCTCCAATCCCTTTTCTTCCGCGATTGTTTTACCTTGCAAAATTGCGAGAAGGGAAAGAAAGGGCAAAACGGACAGAATATATTTCCTCATGACTGACTTGATTGATTGGAACCTGGATTGACGGAGGGTGGAGGGGATGGAAAAAGGTCGGTAAAAAAAGTTTGAATTGCCCCGCTCACGCGGCTTCTTTTTTTCTGCGTCACCGCTTTGGATTCCTCGCGCTGAAGCCTTCTTTTAGTCTTCATTATTCGGTCCTGCCCCAAAACCATTCTTTGATTGAGCAGGGAAAGAAAATCTCCGTTTCGGGAAGCCAGTTCCGCCACTGTATTGGGATCAAATGCAAGAACAATTGAATCGGTGATGGCTGAAATGGTGGAGATACGGGTTCCTTTTTTTAATACCGCTTCGGATCCGAAATGAGTTCCTGACTCCACACGCTCCACCTTCGCACGGCTTTCCACTTCGGAAAGTTCTATGGAGGAGCAAAGAAGTCCCTCCACGAGCAGATAAAAGGAATCCCCTAAATTCCCCTGTCGATAGAGGAATTCCCCTGCCCGTAATTCCTTCCGCTCAACATCCTTAAGTAGTGCCTGACAATCTTCATCGGAAAGAACTCCGAATAATTCACTCCGGCTTATTACCTCATCAAAATTCTCACTTTCAAAAGTGGGCACAAGGGGCAGACTCGACACGGCGTCAAAAAAGACCGTTTCCTTTTCCATCGAAGGTGCGAGCCCGGCCCGTGCCAGATGCTCAACCACACTTTTGTTGACAAAGTGCCTTGATTCCTTGGGAGAAATATTGGCCGGTAAAATAAAGAATCTAACTTCATACTTCTGCCCACCGGACAGTGCTTCATCAAGCCTTACCTCCGGTAAAGGCTCATTTAAAATCGCCTTATTATCCGCGATTGCACGGACCCCGGAAGTTAAAATCCGAATTGCCCGGTCGGGAGATACGGAATAGTCCAAAACAAAGTTCAGGTCGATACGGAAGTAAGGTTTGGGCTGCATGTAATTGGTTAAAATTGCCTCCCCCATTTTACTGTTGGGCACCACGATCAGATTCTTGGCGGTGGTCTTTAACCGCGTGGTCCTCCAATTTATCTCAACCACCTGGCCAACGATATGGGTCTCCCGGCGATTTTGATGAACCATGACCCAGTCGCCAATACGAAAGGGTTGCTCAACATGCATCGACAAGCCGATAAACACATCAAGAATTACATTACGCAGGGCAATTCCGATCACGATACTGACCACGCCTGAGGTCGCCCAGATCCCGGTGACGGACTGATCAAAAACCGTCGCTAAAATACCAATTACCGCAACTGCAAATATACACATTGCGGTCACATCCTTCGGCAGTCGCGGAACCGGGCGGCCGGAGATCCCGGCAATTAAACCATCCCAGATAAAGACGGTAACCATTCGCTGAATCAGGAATGCGGAGGAGAGCCAAAGCCCAATCTGACTTCCGTATTCGACGACCTGAATGACCACAACCGACGCATTGCCAAGAAAACGGGCGAGCATTTCCTCCTTGCTGAGTATTGAAAGGAAAAAGAACAAAAATGCGGAAAGCGGAAACCACAATCTGGTTAAGAGAACAACGATGGGGATTGACTGCTTTGTCTTAATTTTATCTCCCTTACTCATCCATTTCCCTCGCATTTCCATTTTCCCTAAAATTCGACTCCTCGTAATTCTTCATCAACCGGGCCATCATTGCAAACCTGGGTATCGGCACCTGTTCCCCATCATGATGAATCACTTCAAGCATGGCGGACAGGCTTTGATTCACAAACTGATTGAAGTTATAGGCCTCCCCAAGGTCAGAACAAACCCCCTTAATTTGATCAAAGGTTTGCTCAGGTACCCGGATTGTAATCGTTTTACCTTTTGCCATTCTTTTTATCCGAGTTAGTACAAATTTTAATTACATTGCAAGTTAAATTGTATTTAAAACAAAATTAATTATCTTGTATTGCAATGCAATCTAATTCATGTATGAAAAAATAAATAAAAAATAAGTCCAAATATGCCTTGATTGGATATTAGAATGTATTAAAGTGGTTAAAACCAAATAAAAGCTCATTATGAACGATACGAAATGTTTTGAATTGCCCAGTCATTTTTCACGTCGAGAATTTATGCATGTTGGATTTATTGGCGGTCTTGGATTAACCCTCGCAGATTTTCTGCAAATGAAAGCCCAGGGAGCCCAAAAATTTTACCCGTCCAAAGAGGGTACCGCCAAAAGCGTGATTCATATTTATCTTCCCGGAGGGATGGCTCATCAGGAGTCATGGGATCCAAAACCTTACGCCCCTTTGGAGTATCGCGGTCCTTTCAGCAGTATTCCCACAAAAATTCCCGGAGTTCACTTTAGCGAACAATTTAAGGAGTCAGCTAAAATTGCCGATAAAATTACCGTTTGCCGCTCTATGAGTCACGGGGAAGCCGCCCATGAGCGGGGAACCCATAACATGTTTACCGGCTACCGGCCCAGCCCCGCACTTTCCTACCCGAGCATTGGCTCCGTGGTCTCCCACGAATTTGGATCCCGGGACAGTCTGCCCCCTTATGTTTGTATTCCCAAAGTACCCAATGAATTTGCCGGAAGCGGATATTTAAGTTCCTCCTTCGGCCCGTTCGGTTTGGGAGGAGATCCAGCAAAGACAGACTTCCAGGTGCGTGATCTGGCAATGCCCAAGGGCATTTCGGAGGACCGATTCAGTAAACGCCGCTCGCTTCTCAACACCGTGGACGATCATTTCAGGCAAATGGAAAAATCCGACGCTCTCAGTTCGATGGATAATTTTTACAACGACGCCTACTCCCTGATCAGTTCGAAAGAAGCCCGTGAGGCTTTTGATATGAGTAAGGAGAGCGACAAGGTAAAAGAGCGTTACGGCAAAAATGAAGCGGGGCAAAGAATGCTCCTCTCCCGTCGGCTTGTGGAGTCTGGTGTTCGTTTTGTATCAATGACCTACGGCGGCTGGGACATGCATGCCAACATTGAAAAGGGATTTCAAAAATACGGCCCTAATTTGGACAAAGCTTTTGCCACGCTCATTTCCGATCTGGACGAACGAGGTTTGCTTGACAGCACGCTGGTCATGATGACTTCCGAATTCGGTCGAACCCCCAAGATTAACAAGACCAATGGCCGGGATCATTACCCACGGGTATTTAGTATCGCATTAGCGGGCGGCGGTATCGCCCGCGGACAGGTGTATGGTTCTTCCGATGCTTTCGCCACCGCTCCGGAAGAGAACCCGCTTTCGGTGGAAGATCTGGCCACCACGGTCTATGACCGTTTGGGAATTGTGGCGGATAAGGAATTAATGGCACCGGGGGACAGACCAATCGAAATTGTGGACGGTGGAAAAGTGGTGAAGGAATTGTTGGCGTAAATTTAGATTTCCGGTGCGGTTTTTGTGAAAGTATTTCTTTCTGTTCAGAACAATTTTTTTGGGTCTCTCCAATACATTGATCCGCCTTCCTGAATTATGAAAAAATATTTATGTTTACTCATCTTCCTCTCCTTTTTTCCCGCTCATTTCATATTTTCCGCGGAACCCATTATTAGTAATATTCTACCCCGCGGGGGACAGATCGGTTCTGAACTAGAAGTGGTAATTTCCGGGCAGCGCCTGGGGGATGCAGAGGAAATCTTTTTCTACGACAAAGGAATCACTGCCCTTGACCTCAATGCTTCAGGGGAAAAGTCTGTCCGTGTAAAGTTCAGGATTTCCGAGACCGCCCGTTTGGGCCAGCATGAAATGAGACTGCGCACGAAATCGGGTATCAGCACGGTGAAAACATTCTGGGTCGGACCCTATCCAAATTTTCACGAAAAAGAACCGAACACCTCTTTTGAGGAAGCTCAAAAAGTTTCCCTCAACCAGACCATTAACGGTTTGGTTAAAAGCGAGGATGTGGACTATTTTGAATTCAACGCAACCAAAGGGCAGAGAATTTCGCTTGAAATCGAAGCCATTCGACTGTCCGGTCCTTTGTTTGATCCCTATGTTGCCATTCTCGATTCCAACCGTTTTGAAGTGGCCACTTCCGATGACACCGATCTCCTGTTGCAGGACAGCACGCTCAGTGTGATCGCTCCGGAGGATGGAGCATACTTTGTGGAAGTCAGGGAATCTTCCTATCGCGGAGGAAATAATTTTTATTACCGTCTCCATCTGGGCAATTTTCCCCGCCCTCTCATTGCCTTTCCCGCCGGTGGGCAGGCCGGAAAAATGCTCAAGGTAAAGTTTATGGGGGATCCAACCGGCCCGATCCATAGAACCATCCAGCTACCTGAAAAGGCCGATCTGTCCTTCGGGCACCGGGTCGAGCAGGACGGATTTGTTTCCCCGTCTCCCAACAAGATCAGAGTCTGTGATTTCCCTTCAATCCGGGAAGTTGAACCCAATAATTCCCTCAAACAGGCCACCGTCACCGAGCTCTCTCTTCCCCTTGCCTTTGACGGGGTAATCGAAAAGGAGAAGGATATCGATTATTTCCGGTTTAAAGCAAAGAAGGGACAGAAATTCAATATCTATGCTCACGCCCAGTCCATTTCCTCGCCCCTTGATCCCGTCTTGAATCTCTATGATTCCAGCGGAAAAAGCATCAAGGGAAGCGATGATGCAAACAATGGCCGGGACAGTTTGATTACCTACACCATTCCCAAGGATAATAATTACACTCTGCGAATTCGGGATCATCTCTACGCGGGAGGTGAGCGGTTCGTTTACCGGATTGAATCCCTGCCCTTCTCCCCCCAAGTCGAGGCAACCATTCCGATGTTTGGCAACCGGGATACGCAATCCCGGCAAATGATTCCGATTGCCCGGGGAAATCAAGCCGCCACCGCTCTTAATCTTTCCCGTAAAAACTTCAGCGGTGAACTGGAGGTTTTGGCTGAAAATCTGCCCAAGGGAGTAACTATGAGAGTTCCCAAAGCACCCTCCAGTTTCAATTCCATTCCAGTCGTGTTTGAAGCATCCAACGATGCCCCCCTTTCCCAAGCCCTGGTCAACCTGACCGTCCGGCATACCGATCCGGCCAAGAAAATTGCCGGTGGATTTAAGCATAATCTCGCCCTGGTATACGGTCCACCGAATAATCGGACTTACTATGAAAGCACATTATCCAAGCTATCCGTGGCGGTGACGGAGGAAATTCCTTTTTCCATTGTCCTTCATCCACCCAAGACTCCCGTAGTGCGGGGCGGTTCCATCAATCTCAAGGTCGAAGCGATCCGGGAGGCAAATTTCACCGCCCCCATCACCGTACGCATCCAGACACGTCCTCCCGGAATCGGGGCAAAAGGAACCATTTCCATCGCCAAAGATAAATCGACTGCCAATTATTCCCTCACCGCCAATGGTGGGACTTCGATCGGATCATGGGATATTGCCGTACAGGGAGAAGCCGACACCGGAAAAGGTATCTGCCTCGCATCTTCCAAGTTGACTCCCATTGCAGTGGAGGATCCATACCTCTCCATGAAAATTAACATGGGTGCAATCGAACAGGGCAAGGAGGGTGAACTCCTTTGCGATCTTGAGATCAAGCGTCCTTTTTCTGGAAAAGCCAGCCTTTCCATCCGCGGACTTCCTCCTTATGTCACCACGCAGGACATTGAATTTGATGCCAACACCACCCAGATTGCCTTTCCTGTCAAAACAGAAACCAAGGCAAGACCGGGAATTACCAAGAATTTGTTCTGCTTCGCCAAAATCCCCTTCAAGGGTGAAAAAATTACCCACACGGTTGGACAGGGTGGTCAGATCCGGATCGACAAACCACCGCCCAAGCCTAAAAGCACCCCTAAAAAACCCTCGGTTGTCGCCTCCAATAAACCGGTAAAAGTAAAAAGTAAACCCCTGAGCCGTCTCGAACAACTCCGATTGGCCAGAAAAGTGGGGAATGGAGGATGAAAATAATCTCTCAAGCAATTTGGGTCCTTCCCGCGTTTTGCTTTTCCCTTATTTCTCTCTTTGCGGAAGCGAATCAAACCAATTCAGTCATAGCAGAAAAATCCAAAACGGCCGAGATTGCCCCCCATTTTCACCGTGAAGTCAGGCCCATCCTTGAATCAGCCTGCGTGGAATGTCACGGAATTGAAAAACAAAAAGGGGGACTTCGTCTCGACACCTTGGCCTATGCGCAAAAAGGAGGTGACTCTGGGCCTGCCCTCGTTGCCGGGAATCTTGAGGACAGTTTACTGCTCGACCGGATTTTTCTGCCCGCGGATGACGACGAAATTATGCCTCCGGAAAACGGCCCGCTCAGTCCGGCACAACAGGATATTTTAAAAAGATGGATTAAAACTGGGGGTCACTGGCCGAAGGGGGTTCAGTTATTTCCACACAGCCCACGGGAACTTGCACTGAGGGAAATTGCGGAAGATAAAGAACTGGTGGAACTCAGTATTCACCCCACACAGATCAGCCTCTCCACGAAGGAGGATTTTAATTCTTTTATCATCGTGGCAAAATATGGGGACGATGTCACCCGGGATGTCACCCGGGAATCCGCACTCTCCCTGAGTAATGAAAATGTGGTAAGGATGGAAAATAACACGATCCATCCGGTCAAAGACGGAAATTCAACGCTGACTGTGACTTTTCAAAACCGGAAAGTTGAACTGCCAATCACAGTCAAGGATGCAGTGGAAGAACGGCCAATCAGTTTTAACCTCGATGTCATGCCAGTCTTTCTGAAAGCTGGATGTAACACCGGATCCTGTCACGGTTCCGCACGGGGACAGGACCGTTTCATGCTCTCCCTTTTTGGATACGACGCCAAGGGCGATCATTTTCGTATCACCCGCGAGCAGGGGACGCGAAGGATCAACCTCGCGATCCCCGAGGAAAGCATGCTGGTGGAGAAAGCGATCGCCGCCGTGCCTCACACCGGAGGGAAATTATTTGAAAAAAACAGTGATCATTGGAATACTTTAGTCGGCTGGTTGCGAAGAGGAGCACCCCAAGACCCGGAAAGCATTGCCAAACCGACCGATCTCGAACTTCTTCCGAAAAGTCTCCTCCTTGAAGGACAGGGTGCAACCCAGCAAATGACGGCGATTGCCCATTATTCAGACGGGACCACCCGCGATGTCACCTCCCTTTCCGTTTTTCAATCCAATAATGATGTGTCGGCCCACGTGGATGAACAAGGTTTAATCACTGCGGAGAAAAGGGGTGAGGCCTTTATCACCGCTCGGTTTGATGTCTTTACCAAAGGGACGCAGGTCATTGTGATTCCGGAGGATTTACAATATGAAAAGCCTGTTCTGCCCCAAAATAATTATATCGACCAATTGGTGTACGATAAACTGCACAAGCTGAGAATTTATCCCTCGGATCTCTGCTCGGATGAAGTTTTTCTCCGGCGCGTATATCTCGATGTAATCGGTGCGGTGCCCGAGGTCGAAACGATTTCCGAATTTATCGCGGACAAAACGCCCGATAAAAGGGAACGGGCTGTTGATGATTTACTGTCCCGAAAGGAGTTCACTGAGATGTGGGTGATGAAATTTGCCGAACTCCTTCAAATCAGGACGGATGATAATAATGGGGTAAGTTACAAATCAACCCTGCTTTATTTCAACTGGATCAAGGATCGAATTGCCAATAATGTGCCCATGGATCAAATTGTTCGTGACCTGCTGACCGCAAAGGGGGGAACTTTTGTCAGTCCGGCCACGAATTACTATCAGATTGAACGGGACAATTTAAAAATCACCGAGAATGTGGCACAGGTGTTTATGGGGATGCGGATTCAGTGTGCCCAGTGTCATGACCATCCATTTGACCAGTGGACACAGGATGATTACTATTCCTTCGCCTCCTTTTTCAGTCAGGTCGGCCGAAAGCGGGCAGCGGATCCCCGGGAATCCGTAATCTACAACCGTAACTCCGGTGAAATTAATCATCCCGTCCACAAAAAGCCAATGCCTCCGAAGTTTCTGGGCGGAGAAACACCGGAGATTAAAAAAGGAACCGACCGGAGGGAAGTCCTCGCGGATTGGCTGGCCTCTCCGGAAAATCCGTTTTTTGCCCGCAATCTCGCTAATATTGTCTGGTCCCATTTTTTCGGGCAGGGAATCATCGAACCAGTTGATGATGTGCGGATTTCCAATCCGCCCTCGAACCCCGAACTGCTCGATCAGTTGGCGAGTCGGTTCACGGAGTATCAATACGACTTTCGTAAGCTCGTTCGTGATGTCTGCACTTCCCGGATTTACCAACTGAGCACTCGGACAAATCCTTCCAACGAGGATGATTTGCGGAATTTTGCCCGGGCACAACTCCGTCGAATGCGGGCCGAAGTTCTTCTCGATGTGATTTCACAGGTGACCAAAACCAAGAATAAATTTCAGGGCCTGCCACTTGGAGCCCGGGCTCTGCAAATCGCGGACGGACGCTTCAGTAATTACTTCCTCACCACTTTTGGGCGGGCGACCCGTGAAACCGTCTGTTCCTGTGAGGTGGTCATGGAACCCAACCTGTCCCAGGCACTTCATCTCCTCAATGGTGATGTCACCAATAACCGGATTACCCAGGGTCGCATTGTTCAGACCATGCTCAAGGAAGGAAAGGATCCGGAAAAGGTGATCGATGATCTCTACCTTCGATGCTATTCCCGAAAACCGCGGGCGGATGAAAAAGCCAATCTTCTCGCCTCCCTTGATGGGGAGGATTCAGTGGAATCAGCACTGAATGATGTGTTTTGGGCCCTTCTCAATTCAAAGGAATTTATTTTCAATCATTAATTTTTCCGTGAAAGCAAAGAGTATCTTTTTAGCGGAGATGAGAAAACCAGTAATTTATTCTGCAACATGGATTATTTCATTCGTTGCTGCATACGCGACTCCCGAGAAACCAAATCTCGAGGACGATATCATGCCAATTTTCGAATCGAAGTGCAACTCCTGCCATAACGCCGACCGGGCGAGGGGCGGACTCGATCTGACCAATATGAACGCCATTATGGTGGGCGGCAGTTCGGGAGAAAGCGTAATTTCTGGGGACGGGGAAAACAGTTATCTCTACAAGTTGATTGCCCGGGTTGAAAAGCCGTACATGCCTCAAAGGGAGGATAAAATGCCCCAGTCCGAGATTGATTTAATTAAAAAGTGGATCGATATGGGCCTTCTCCCCACCGCCACCGGTAAGCCCATTCAAAAAAAGAAATCCACCGTCAATCTTGCCCTTGGCAATGTGAGTGTGGGAAAACCGGATGGTCCCCCGCCAATGCCCAAATATTTATCGCTTGAACCCTCGGTGGTCACGGAACGGGCGTTCGCACCTTCGGCAATGGCTTCTGCACCCTGGTCCCCCCTGGTGGCGGTAGCCGGGCAAAAACAGGTCCTTTTATACAATACCGACACTCTCCGGTTAATGGGTGTACTGCCCTACCCCGAAGGCTTCATTGAATCGCTCGCATTCAGCCGAAACGGGAAACTGATTGTAGCCGGGGGCGGACGGGGGGGGAAAAACGGTCGGGTCGCCGCCTGGGAAGTTGAATCCGGAAAAAGAGTGCTCACCATGGGAGAGGAATATGACGCCATCCTCACCGCTGACCTCTCCGCGGATCAGTCCCTGCTTGCGATAGGCAGTCCGTCGAAACTGGTCAAGGTCTATGATGTCGCTTCCAATGAAGTGCTCTATGAGATCAAAAAGCATTCTGAGTGGATTACTCAGGTCGCATTCTCCCCGGACGGAATTCTTCTCGCCACCGCCGACCGAAACGGGGGGCTGCACATCTGGGAAGCCGAGACCGGTAATCCATTCTACACCCTGGACGGACATAAAGAGGAAATCACCGATTTATCCTGGCGGGCGGATTCCAATATTCTTGTTTCCGCTTCCGAGGAAGGTGCGGTTCGAACCTGGGAAATGATCAACGGAAAACAGGTAAAGACCTGGAACGCTCACCCGGATGGAACTCTTTCCGCCTACTTCGATCCGAAGGGAAAAATCGTCACTTCTGGTCGGGATAAAATGGTCAAATTATGGCAGGGTGATGGCAAGGCAATCAGTACGATCAAGGATTTTAAGGATATTGTCATGGAGGTATGCTATTCCCACGACGGATCCCGGGTGATTGCCGGTGATTGGACAGGACAGGTTTCAGTTTGGAACTCATCTGATGGTAAAAAAATCGGCGAACTGAATGCTAATCCGCCCGAACTCACCACCCGGATAGCTGATGCAAAAAAAAGAGTGGATCAATCCAAGATTGAATTAGAAAAAGCACTCGCCCGAAAAATGCCTTGGGTTGAAGCCCTTAAAAATGCAGAATCTGCCCGTGCACTGGGCAGGAAAAAACTCTCTGAGTCCGAGGCTCAATATCAGTCTGCCACCCAGGCACTCTCCAGCACTGAAAAAGAATGGAAGCTGGCGATATCGGACCTGCAAAATAAGATTGAAGATAAACGGATAAAGGAAAAAAACAGGAACGAAACCAAAGCAAAACTCACCCAAACGGGGAACGATCTTCCCCTGAAAAAGGAGTCTCTCAATAAGTGGAATAAAAAAGTGAAGGAACAAACCGCCCAACTTGCTTCCCTCACGCAAGCCTACGACCATGCATGTAAGGAACAGGAACAGAACAGGGAAGATTCCAATTTTTCCAATGTGGTCAGTAAAGCGGAGGATGCGCTTAAAGCGGTAAAATCTTCGCTGACCGAGAGCCGTGCTCATGCCAATAAAAGCATGGAGGAACTGAAAGCGTTAAGTCAATTAGCAGGAAAGCTGAAGATCGATGCAGCTTCCTTAGAGCAAAGCCTCGCTTCCAGCATAACTTCCTTTAACACCGCCGCTGAAAAAAAGAAGCAAATAGACCTGCTCAGAAATGATAAAACGAATGCAGTAAAAGAACTCAGAATCAAAGTTTCTGAAAGGAAGTCCCAATTGGCTCTAAGTCAGAAAAACTTTGAAAAGGCACAGATTGAACTCAAGGATCCGGAAGAAAAATTTGCACATTGTGACAAAATATTAAAAAGGACTCAAAGGGAATACGCACGCTGGCTGGCCGAAGCGGTCAATATTGAACGTCATGTAGCCCTACGCAACCTGAGGAACCTTCTGGAAGAGGAGGAGGAAATCAAAGGCATTCTTCATCAGGCAAAGGAGCTGAAAAAATCCGCACTCCAATCGTTTGAGGTGGCCAGGCAATCACTCCGGGATTTACCGGGCAAAGTTTCCGGATGTGAACAGATCCTGGCTGAACAAAATTCCGTGCTCAAGGAGGCAGAAAAGGGAAAGGAACGGGTTATTCAGGCAATTGAGGAAAAGAAATCTTATATCTCCGAAGTCAGTCAACTGGCTTCGCTTGCAAAGGGAAAGTCTGAGTCTGAAGAAACCGATTCAACTTTGGGAGAGGCCAGTGAAAAATTTCAGGAGACTCTCACCCTGCTGAGGAAAGACCTGGCTGAAACGGAAAATCAACTGGCCGGAAAGGAACAGGTATTACAGGATGCGAAGCAGGCAGTGAGTAAGGCGGAACACAATCTCAGGGAAGTCCTTACCCTCCAAAAGTCCACTCCTTTATTAGTGAAAAAGAACGAAGACAGTCTTGCTGAGGCGAAGAAAAAGGAAGTCGGAACAGAAATAAATTATAACCAATTTAAAATAAGGTTTGCTGAGCAATCCGTAAAATCGGAAGCCCTTTTAAAAAAATACCTCGACCTGCTTCCCCGCTGATTAGTTTATTTTTTGCAGGAGTTTTTGCATCTCCAATCCAATGATACTCCCCGGGCCAAGATCGAGCACTTTTCTTTTTTTAAGGAATTCAATTGCATCCATCGCCTCTTCTTTTTTTCCATTCTGGGCTAGTTTTTCAACATAGGGCCGGATCAGACCGTAAAATAATTCCCCACCGGCGGTTTTCTCAAAATCCTTCACCATTCGCTCATAGGATCTTTCCGCCTCGGTCCATTCCTTTTTTTCCAGCTTGTTCATTATTTGCTCCGCCCCTTCCTTAATTGCAAGGTCGAACCGTCCTGAGCGGTTTTGTTTCACGATCAGACTTCTGATTCGTTCGGCCTGCCGGGGGTTCCCCATTTCATCATACACATCAGCCAGTTTTTTTTGTCCCTCAATTTTCAGGTCAACGGTGTTGGCAAATGCTTTTAACCAGGCATCCCAAAAGTTTCTTTTCTCCCTCAGGTCGGACAGGTTCTCCTCAATCCATTCCGCCTCCTCCTTCCAAACTTCAGTAAAGGCGGGATGCAAGGTGCGGGCCCGTTTCAGCGATTCCCGGAAAAAAGGAGCGGATGGATTTGCCAGGGCCCAGGCAAAATAATCCACTGCTTTTCCACGAAACCCGCTAAGGTTTTTCTCCCCACGGGCAAGTGATCCCAATTCATCATCGGTAATCAATTTCCAGCGTTGCGGATCAATCGCGTTGCCCACCGGATAATTCTGATTTTCATATCGGCCGCAATCCGTTTCCCAACGACCCGGATTTTTTAAAAAACCAAACCAGGCGTGCCCACCCCCGCTGCCCTGCCCCACAAAGGTCAGGGTGGGAATTCCCTTAGCTTTTCCGGCCATCGAGCTGAAATAGGCCTGGTCCACACAAATACCACCTTTTTCCTGAATCGCGGAAAGTGAATAACTTCCGTACGGCCAGCGGAAGAGTGCACCCTCCAGCCGCGGGCGGTCATATTCAATCGAGGAAAATATTTTACCAAAACTGGAACGTCTGAATTTTACGCTGCTCCAAACCCACTCCAGTTCGGTACTGGGCAAGCGGTGATCAACCACAAATTTCAGTTCAGTAACCGAGAGCTGACTCGGGTCATATTCCAGTTTCCTTGCCAAGTGTGCTTTAACCAGTTCTCCAAACCGTTGACTCGGAAGGGAAACATCAATCGGCACATCCTTTACAGAAACCTGATGATGAGGCCAGTCCCTTGGAAATGGCTGATCAAAAACGACCGCGTAGGCCGCCGCCAAGGCACCGTACTTTTCAATCGAACGCGGGTGGTCACGGGCAATGGAAAGAAAAATCTCAAGTGCCTGAATATCATTATCCTCGGGATGCAGTGCCTTGAGAAATATTTTTTGCAGGGCGGTCTTTTTTCCAACTTCCATAAAAACGGATTCAAGGGAACCGTTACCCGTTTTATTGTAAAACCGGGAATAGAGCTGTATCCAGCGCCAGTGATCGAACCAGGAAAAAAAGTCTCTTCCCTCCCGCATCGACCGGTCTTCTTTTTTTGTCCAAATGGAACGAAGATTGGATATCAATTCATCCGCAAGCTTTTGCAAGTCACCTTGCCTGTTCGTCGACCACCAGCGTTCCATCTCAACCGGACTCCAAATTGGTAAAGAAAGTGCGGGCTCACCCGACCGGAGTGGTGGAATCGCTCCTGCTGGCACCAGGGAAGACGAAAGCTTGGACTGACCGGTAAGTGCGTTTTGAACATAGCTTTGATCCTTACCCGAGAGCATGGAAAGTGGAAAAACGAACTGTTTGGAATCACTTCTTTCAATGGTGAGCTTGTCCCCTGATTTACTTATCAGGCGGGCTTGTATTTGCACACCGCTGGTTGATGTCCAGGTACGGAACGGAAATTCAGCGGAGAAACACTTGAGAACCCAAAACTGGAAAATAACCAAGGAAAGTAGTACTTTCTTCATTATGACATTCTAACCGAAGGGGTAGCATCTGCCTATTATAATATTTCAAGTATTTTAAAGTAGCCTGTAAACCTGATAATCAAACCCTTCCTCACAGCCAAACTTGACTTTGCCAGAGAGAGCCTAAAGATTGAGAGTACTATGAGTTTCTTGCAGATTGTACATTTTCTGATTATGCGGCCTTCGCTGTTTTGTCTGCTTACACTTGTGCCATTGTATGGAATGGACTCTGCTGAATCGAATTCGACCAAGCTGTCCGACCTTCAGCTCGCCAGACGGGATGCGGAGGACTTTGAAAAACTCGCCGCTCTCGTCAAGCCCTCCATTGTGGTTGTGGAAAGCGTCGACCGTGTCGGTCGGGAGGGTGGACGTGGGACCGGATTCGTGCTCCGGGCAGACGGTATAATCGCAACCAATTTTCATGTAATTGGGGAGCACCGGGAATTTAAGATACGCATGGCGGATGGAAAATTCTACGAACCTCAGGCAATCCTCGCTGTGGACCGGGAAAATGATCTCGCATTGGTCAAGATTGATGCCCGGGACTTACCCGTTCTACAGCTTGGAGATTCCGATAAAATTTCGCCCGGACAATCCATTTTCGCTGTGGGCAATCCATTGGGATACAGCCACAGCGTCAGTCGCGGCGTAGTTGCTGCCATTCGCGAATTGGAATGGGGGGACGGACGACCTCTCGTACAGGTCGCCATTCCAATCGAGCCCGGAAGTAGTGGCAGTCCCACATTTGATTTAGACGGAAATGTGATCGCCATACTTGCCATCAAGTCAGGAGGGGCGATGGGTTTTGGCATACCGGTCAACGCCCTCAAAGGTTTGCTCATAAAACAAAACCCGGTACCGATGGAAAAATGGCTCACCATTGGAGCTCTCGATGAATTGGAATGGGAATCCATTATGGGGGGTAACTGGAGGCAGCGGGCCGGGATCATTTCCGCGGCGGGGTTGGGCTCCGGGTTTGGCGGAAGAATGCTTTGCCTCTCGAAACAAATTCCTCATGATCTCCCTTATGAACTGGAGGTTGAAGTTCGTCTCGACGATGAAAGCGGGGCGGCTGGTCTGGTTTTTCATGGGGACGATCGGAACAAGCATTATGGATTCTATCCCACCAATGGTACCCTGCGTTTAACCTGTTTTAAAGGGGCAAATGTATTTTCATGGTCCATCCTAAGCACGGTTGAAACTTCCGCTTATCGTCCCGATCAATGGAACCGGCTTCGTGTAAAGCTTGGCGAAAAGGGCAAAATCATGTGCTTTGTCAACGACCAGCTCGTTATAGAATTGGTCGATAAGGAATTCAGTGAAGGAAGAATTGGACTGTGTAAATTCCGTGCCCCGACTGCGGAATTCAGGAATTTCCGACACGCCAAACGCTTTCCCTCCTCAACTATTCTTCCCAAGATCCGAACAAGGATCCAAAAAATTGCCCGGTCACTCGCCAAAAAAGATCAGCTTTCCCAAGAGGAATTCAAACAGCTGAGTGAACTCGGTCCTGCCGTCCCCCAGGCCCTGCTTGATTATGCCACCGATATCCAAAAACAGGCAATGCGAGTCAAATTGCTTTCCAAGGAAGTTAAAAACAGATTTGCCATCGCAGAGCTCGCCCAATCCCTTGCCCACGAAGAGGAGGAATCGGTTGATCTGTTGCGCTCTGCCCTCCTCATTGCCCGGCTGGACAATCAGGATTTTGAACTCGAAAATTATCTCAAAAAAGCCGAAAAAATTGCCCGCCAAATCTCTTCTCATTTTCCCGAAAAAGCGTCCGGAGAGGAAAAATTGAGGATCCTGGTCTTTCAACTTTTTAATGAAATGGGATATCATGGAAGTACTCTTGATTACAATCATCCATCCAATAGTTATATGAATGAAGTAATGGATGACCGTGAAGGCCTGCCCATCACTCTTTCGGTTCTTTTTATCGAACTCGCCAACCGCCTCGAATTACCGGTCAGCGGACTGGGTTTACCCGGTCACTTCCTCGCTATGTACAAAGATGATTCCGAACCCGTTTCACAGGAAATCATTATCGATCCATTCGGTGGAAAGATTGTCTCGCGCAGTGAGGCCTCCGGTATTGTCGGTCTTCGTCTGACTGATGAGGACTTTATTCCCTCAACCAAGCGGGACATTATCACCCGCATGCTGCGTAATCTGATACAGTCAACCGAAAGCCCGGAACGTTCAACTTCTCCCCTTCTCTACATTGATGCCATTCTCGCCATCGATCCGGGGGACAGTTACACCCGGGCATTACGGGCAATGATTTACTACCGTGAGGCACAATTTGATAAAGCGCTTGAGGATATTGAAAATCTGATTTCGGGAAACCCGGACGGTCCCGAATTCGCTCCACTTGTGGAAATCAGAAACCGGCTGATTGAAAAAAATTAACCGGGTCGATTTTCCCTCATTCCACATCGTCCCCGCTCCATTGCGTCTCCCCGGTCTTTCCATCCGGTCCCATCGAAAACAGCCGATAGCCCGGGGATTCGTCTTCCCTTGGATATTCATAGACATACTCACTCCCCCAAGGATCAATAAATGCAACATCCTTTCCCAGTGTCTCAGAAAGCCACTGCATAAGAGAGTCCCCTTCGTTATGCTCGACCTCGGGTATCTGTGTGCGGTCATAGGAATTAAGGTCATACCCAAAGAGGTGAGTTGAAATGGTGGCCGGATACGGAGGCATTTCCAGCGTTCCTTTTTCATTATGAAATCCGGCAAGGGATAGAAACAGGCATTCTCCAGGCGTGCAGACTTTTTGCGGACAGGTGGGATATCCCTGAAAGGAACGACGATAAGTTTCAATCGAAACCCGAAGTGCTTCCAATTCCACACCCGCCTGTTTATGAGCCTGTTTATCAAGCACATAAAAGTAGCCCCTGAACATCACTCCCAGTAGAACCCCCACGATGGCCAGAACCACTAACAGTTCAACCAGAGTAAACCCACGCAATTTTGTTTTTATACCAGTGCCTTCCCCCACCCCAACTTAAGCAGGGCTTCCCGCACTTCCAGAAGGTCTTCATCTTCCAATGCCATTAATTTGAATTTCTCGTCTCTTCTTACCGCCTCTTTCAAAAAGTCCAGGCACTCGCCCGGACTCTTCAACACGCAGGCATAACAGGCCAGATTAAATCGGATCAGACCGTCGTCGTAATGCAGAGCCAGTCCCTCAAGAAGAATCGAACGGGCTTCAGTGATTGATTCGCAACGCCTGGTCGCATATGCGTCCGCAATCCACCAGTCCACTTCCTCGGGAAATTCATAGCGCAATCCACGGGCAGATTTTTGGGCATCCTCCCAGTTCTCCAAATCTTGATGAATGGAGAGAAAAAACACCTTTGCTCTTTTTTCCCAGGGTTCCCTGCTGGGTAATGCCCTTAGTTCCTTTTTTGCATCCTCATACATTTCCATGGTGAGATAGCCCTGTGCCCGTTGCCAATGAACTTCGGGTTTGTGGATATGGGGAGGCAGGTCGTCCGTTGTGCTCACGAATATCTTCTTAGCCATACGAACCGTTTTCCGCAAGCGACAATGCAATTTGGGGAGACTTGTATTAGAGCAAAGTACTAAGAATATTCTCGCTCAAAGAAAATGCCTGAGCCATCAGTGCCTGCGAACTTTGCAAACGGATTTGCTGCTTGGCCAGCTCGGTTGATTCAGTCGCCATTACATCACTGGTCAGCCGGGAAATCCCCGCCTCACTCAGGTATACCTGATTGTTCAATCGCTCCCCCGCGATGTCCAACTCCGATAAATTTGCCCCCAGTGTCGCCAACTGGGCACCAATCCCCTCAATCTCCTTGGCCAGACTGGAAACCGCACTCGCCGCGTCATTCGCCGTGGCGATGGATACATTTTGCAATAATCCCAATCCGACAGGATCTAATGTGACTGAACCCGTAGAAGCATCCCCGACATCAACATAATTGGAGGGGGTGGTGGGTGTGGAATAGGCTGCCCTTATTTGAAATATTGAGTCGGCCTCGACTCGAAGAGTTAACTTCGTAGTTTCTCCAGTCGCTTGACCTGTGTTAATTTGTCCCTGATTGGTGAACTTAGTCCCCAAATAAGATTGTATTCCCGTTGCAGAACCATCATCGCTTAAACCAAGATTGGATAGGTATTTGTTTTTATTATCGTATGCTCCATTATCAGTAGGCGGAGCAATGTCATCCGAATCATCCGATATTAATGTTTCCGGATTGATTTTGCCGATGGTTCCGTTATTTCCACGAACATCCTGACCATCTCCACGGCTCTGCGGTGTAAAAGTAAAAGTTGTGACGGAGCCCGGTGCGAAATTGATGTCAAAACGATCAAAGTCCCATGTATAGGCAGTACCTTTGGTATCCCATTTACTGACTGTGTCAAAAATAGTCGCACTACCTTGCTTGAGAATATACCTCTCACCGTTTCCACCGCCATTTACTTCCATTTTAAAATCACCGCTATTAAAAAGAACATCCTTCTCAAATTCGTAATAGGTATCGTAATCAGAGTTTCCACTAATATTTCCCACCGTTAGACCAATACTCGGATCAGTAACTGAAGATTCGGTAAAACCCTCACCGAAATTAATATTCTCTTTCACAAATGCCGCGATATCGTCAAAAAGCACTTTTCCTTGATAGGTTT